>JBEQCK010000046.1:0-20081 GCA_041639335.1 Novosphingobium sp. | reverse complement strand
AACCGGCAGGCCTTAATCGGCCAATTAATAGCGGTTGCGCTGCGATGGCAGTTGCGCAACGCTGCGCTGCATGACGAAGATCCGCATTCCTGTTGCAGGCGACCTGTACATCGTTGCCGACGAACTGGGTGATACCGATGCGCCTACCGTCATCCTCGGGCATGGCGGCGGGCAGACCCGGCACAGCTGGGATCGGGCCGGTCAGGAACTGGCTTCGGCCGGCTATCACGTGATCAATTACGACCTGCTCGGTCATGGCGAGAGCGACTGGGAGCCGGACGGTGACTATTCGCTGCAGCGACGGGCAGGCGACCTTGCCAGGATTGCTGAGCGTGCACGAGGGCCAATTGCCTTTGTGGGCGCGTCGCTCGGAGGCCTATCGTCAATGGCCGCGGCGTGCCATGGCACGGTTCCGTCGGCATTGGTCCTTGTCGATGTCGTGGTGCGATTGTCCGAATCGGGTGTCGACCGGATCGTCGGCTTCATGTCGGCCAATCCGCGCGGCTTCGCTTCGCTGGAAGAGGCTGCCGATGCGATCTCTGCCTACTACCCTGATCGCAAGCGTCCGACGCGGCTCGACGGCCTACGCAAGAATCTGCGCGAGGGAAGCGATGGTCGCTTTTACTGGCACTGGGACCCGAAGTTCCTGACTGGCGGGAACCCGGGCATATCTTTGGAAGAGATGATTGCCGCATCGGACTGGACACAGTCGGTCCCAAGCTTGCTGGTGCGCGGCATGAAGTCCGATATCGTCACCGATGAAGGCGTGGACCATCTGGCAGAGCGGATCATCCATCTCGAAGTGGCCGATATTGGAGGTGCGGGGCATATGGTCGCGGGCGATCGCAACGACCTTTTCAACGAGGCGGTCATTGCGTTTCTCGGACGGGCCATGCCGCCAAGGGTGTCCGTCCCGTGGCAGAAGCAGGGATGATTGCTTGTTCTGGCGCGAGCCAACGCCTAGATGGGGCGCATGTCCGGAGAAATTCTCGATAACCGTGGTCGCGGTTCCGCCGGTTGGTCATGGCCATCCATCCATCCCGAAGGTCGCAAGTTTGGCCTGATCGCCGCAGCGCTGAGCGCAGGTGCAGCGTTCATGGCTTGGGAAACGATCGCCTGGCCGCTCGCTTTCCTGACCTTGGGCGTGCTGGCTTTCTTCCGCGATCCCGTGCGCGTGACGCCAAGGGACGACAAGTTCGTTGTCTCTCCCGCTGACGGGCTGATCACCCTGATCCAGAAGGTGCCGCCGCCCCGCGAGCTCTGCGCCGACGATGGTTCGGGCGTTCGTGGCATGGACCCGGAACCGGTCACCCGCGTTTCGATCTTCATGTCCGTGTTCGATGTGCACATCAATCGTTCTCCGATCGCCGGGACAATCCGGCGGGTGGTCTACATCCCCGGCAAGTTCGTGAATGCCGACCTCGACAAGGCGAGCGAAGAGAACGAGCGCCAGCACTTCCTCGTGGAACGCGGCGATGGGGTGCAGATCGGTTTTACGCAGATCGCCGGCTTGATAGCACGCCGCATCGTTCCGTTCGTGAAGGGCGGCGACATCGTGGCGGTGGGACAGCGGGTGGGGCTGATCCGCTTCGGCAGCCGCGTTGATGTTTATCTGCCCGCGGGGACCGAGCCGAAAGTGCTAATGGGCCAGAAGTGCGTGGCGGGGGAGACGATCCTTGCCGAGATCGGTGAAGCTCCGATGATCGAAGGCATCGGCCAATGATCGACGAGGGCAGGGCGGCTCGCCTCCGTCGCGGGCGCCTGCCCGGCGGCCTTACGCTGCGGGCGATGGCCCCGAATGCGATTACCACTGCGGCGCTTTGCTCGGGCCTTACCGGCATACGGTTCGCGGTTACGGCAGCGTCCGGCACCGATCCGCTTCAGGTTGCCGAGGATTGGCGCAAGGCTGTTGCTGCTGTCATTATCGCAGGACTACTCGATGGTATCGATGGCCGGATCGCCCGCCTGCTCAACGCGCAATCGCGCTTTGGCGCAGAGCTAGACAGTCTCGCGGACAACGTCTCGTTCGGCGTCGCGCCAGCGCTGATCCTTTTCCTGTGGTCTTTGCAGGAGGCGCCTCGAGTCGGCTGGTTTGCAGCGCTTGCCGTGGCGATCGCTTGCGCACTTCGGCTGGCGCGATTCAATGCTCGCATCGACATCGAGGAGCAGCCGCACAAATCAGCTGGATTCCTGACTGGTGTTCCGGCACCGGTAGGGGCAGGTTTGGCGTTTCTGCCGCTCTACCTGTGGATCGCCACTGACAATCCAGTGTTCCGCGAACCGTTGCTGGTCGGGCCGTGGCTTGTGCTGGTCGCGTTCCTGATGATTTCCAACCTGGCTACGCTGAGCTGGTCGTCGCTTCGGCCGCGGCGCAGCGTGCGGCTCGAACTGATCGCCTTGTTCGGCTTGGTGATTGCGGCGTTGCTTAGCGAGCCCTGGCTGACGCTGTCCGGGATCTGCATTGTTTATCTGCTGCTGATCCCGGTTGGCGTCGTGCGCTATGCCCGGGTCAGGCGGCAGCGCGCAGCGAACGTGCGGAACGAGCCGCTTCCGCCTGCTTGAACGCGCGGCGCGCGGTGCGGCGCAGTTGCGGGGCGGCAAAGGCACGCGGCGATTCCGCTTCATGGCTGGTGATGCGGACGAGGAATTCGCGGTCACGCTCGAGCGAGCGGTATTCAGCCAGAAGGGCAACGATCTGCCCTTTGCGCCCCTGCATCGTCATGAAGATCACGCCCACGGCGAAGGTGGCTGCGGCTGCGAAGACGACTGTGCAAACAAGAGCGAGCATTGGACCATTCCCTGCGTGTTGCCAGATCCACCTGGTTAAGAATCTATTTACGATTCGCCTGTGGATAACCTGTGGATTGAGCTATCGTTCCTGACTGTCCGACGACTGATTCGGATATGGAGCTAATGTTCCTGTTTTGTTCTGTACCGTCAAGCTGGAACAGGCGTGCTGCACCCGAGTTCGCGGTGATTCCCGCCAAATCCTTGATTTGACGCGCCTATTTTTTGCGTCCTGCGGGGATTAATCTTGATCAAGCATCCTGCGATGTGTGAGGACACGTCAGCGATTCAATGCTGGATTTTTCCCCCGCCATCCTCTAACGGCGGCGCGTTCGCATGAAGCTGTCTGGCATGGTGCTGGCAGAACAACGCGAACAATCCACACGGGATGCACTTTCACCGGTGCCGCCAGCGGGAGCTCCGCAGCGGTTCCAGCGTCCCGGAGGCACAACCGGAAAGGAATTACCCATGGCGGCACCAGTCGTCACGATGCATCAGCTTATCGAAGCCGGGGCCCACTTCGGCCACCAGACCCACCGCTGGAACCCGCGGATGAAGCCGTACATCTTCGGCGCCCGCAACGGCATCCACATCCTCGACCTGTCGCAGACCGTTCCGCTGTTCGCTCGCGCGCTCGAGTTCATCTCGGCGACCGTCCAGGCTGGCGGCAAGGTCCTGTTCGTCGGCACCAAGCGCCAGGCGCAGGAGCCGATCGCCCAGGCCGCGCGCGCTGCCGGTCAGCACTATGTCAACCACCGCTGGCTGGGCGGCATGCTCACCAACTGGAAGACCATCTCGGGCTCGATCAAGCGCTTCAAGGCTCTTGAAGAGCAGCTTGCTGGCGACACCGCAGGCCTGACCAAGAAGGAAGTCCTTCAGCTGACTCGCGAGCGTGACAAGCTCGAGCTGTCGCTGGGCGGCATCCGCGACATGGGCGGCATCCCGGACGTGATGTTCGTGATCGACGCCAACAAGGAAGAGCTGGCGATCAAGGAAGCCAACGTCCTCGGTATCCCGGTCGTCGCGATCCTCGACTCGAACGTTTCGCCCGACGGCATCGCGTTCCCGGTTCCGGCGAACGACGACGCAAGCCGTGCCATCCGCCTGTACTGCGAAGCCGTCGCTGCTGCCGCCACCAAGGGTGGTCGTGACGCTGCGATCGCTTCGGGTGCCGACCTTGGCGCCATGGCCGAGCCGCTGGCTGAAGAAGCTACGGCTGAAGCCTGATCCGGTTTTCGCGTGACGGCCTTGCCTCGTAGGGGCGGGCCGTCACCGAACTGACCCGGATGCGATTTACGGGCCGCGGCAGTGCTGCGGCCTTCCTGTGTTTTCAAGATAAAGGATCAACGCAATGGCTTATACCGCCGCTGACGTGAAGAACCTGCGCGAGCGCACCGGCGCCGGCATGATGGACTGCAAGAAGGCTCTCGACGAAGCCGGTGGCGACTTCGAAGCCGCCGTTGACGCGCTGCGTGCCAAGGGTCTGGCCGCTGCTGCCAAGAAGTCGAGCCGTACTGCGGCTGAAGGCCTCGTTGGCGTCGCCGTTTCGGGCACCAAGGGCGTTGCTGTCGAAGTGAACTCGGAAACCGACTTCGTCGCCAAGAACGACCAGTTCCAGGACTTTGTCCGCAAGGCCACCGAAGTTGCGCTGACCACCGGCGCTTCGGACGTCGAGACGCTCAAGGCTGCTGCTTATCCGGACGGCGGTTCGGTTGCCGACAAGCTGACCAACAACGTCGCCACAATCGGCGAGAACCAGCAGCTGCGCCGCATCAA
This sequence comes from Novosphingobium sp., assembly GCA_041639335.1. Lineage (GTDB taxonomy): Bacteria > Pseudomonadota > Alphaproteobacteria > Sphingomonadales > Sphingomonadaceae > Novosphingobium. Next base: position 15,518 of record JBEQCK010000046.1, on the reverse strand, counting down.
GCACGTCGAAGTCGCCAATGGCGTCGTCGTGCCCTACATGCACAACGCGGCCGCCACCAACCTCGGCAAGATCGGCGTGCTCGTTGCGCTCGAATCGGAAGCCGCGGCTGACAAGCTCGAAGCACTCGGCAAGCAGATCGCGATGCACATCGCCGCTGCCTTCCCGCAGGCGCTTACCGCCGACCAGCTTGACGGCGAACTGATCGCCCGCGAGCGCAAGATCGCGGCTGAAAAGGCTGCCGAGAGCGGCAAGCCCGCCGAAGTCCAGGCCAAGATGGTCGACGGTGCCGTCGCCAAGTACGCCAAGGAAAACGCGCTGCTCAGCCAAATCTTCGTAATGGACAACAAGTCGACCATCCAGCAGGTCGTCGACGCCGCTGGCAAGGAAGCCGGCGCGAAGATCGTGCTCAAGGACTATGTCCGCTTCCAGCTCGGTGAAGGCATCGAGAAGGAAGAGACCGACTTCGCTGCCGAAGTGGCTGCTGCCGCCGGCATCAAGTAAGTCTGTATCAAACGATCCCCGCATGGGCGGGCCGGTTTTCTGGTCCGTCGGTGCGGGGATTGTTATGCCTGCGCCCTTGGCAGGTCCCTTCACAGGGCTATAAGGGCGGCCACTTCCCTTTGGTTACGAGTGCATCCGATCCATGAGCGTCCCTTCCTACAAGCGCATTCTTCTGAAGCTCTCGGGCGAAGTGCTGATGGGGGAACAGCAGTTCGGGATCGACACAGATTATGTCGCCCGCGTTGCTCAGGAAGTGAAGGACGCGCGCGATAGTGGCCTCGAGATCTGCCTGGTCATTGGTGGCGGCAACATCTTCCGCGGCATGGCGGGCGCTGCCAAGGGCATGGATCGCGCCCAGGCGGACTACATGGGCATGCTTGCCACGGTGATGAACGCGCTGGCGATGCAGTCGGCGCTTGAACAGCTTGGTGTGCCGACACGGGTGCAGTCGGCGATCGAGATGGACAAGGTGTGCGAGCCGGTGATCCGTCGCCGCGCTGAACGCCACCTTGAAAAGGGCCGCATCGTGATTTTCGCGGCGGGCGTCGGCGCTCCCTATTTTACCACCGATTCCGGTGCTGCGCTGCGCGCCGCCGAGATGAAGTGCGACGCTTTGCTAAAGGGCACCAGCGTGAACGGCGTCTATGATGCCGACCCGAAGAAGGATGCCACGGCAAAACGTTACGATACCGTGGATTATGACACGGTGCTGGCAGACAATCTGAAGGTCATGGATGCAAGCGCCGTGGCGCTATGCCGTGACAACAACATTCCGATCGTCGTCTTCTCGATCCGCGAGCGCGGCAACCTTGCCCGTGTGCTTGCGGGCGAGGGGACGCAGACGATCGTCAAGCAAGGAGCCTGAGCCATGGCAAAGTACGACAAGGCCGATCTCGAACGCCGCATGAAGGGCGCTGTGGAATCGCTCAAGGGCGATCTTTCCGGCCTGCGCACGGGTCGCGCCAACACCGCGTTGCTCGATCCGATCACGGTCGAGGTCTATGGCAGCCACATGCCGCTGTCGCAGGTTGCCAGCGTTTCCGCGCCCGAGCCGCGCATGCTTGCGGTGCAGGTGTGGGACAAGTCGAACGTGACCCCGGTCGAGAAGGCGATCCGCTCCGCCGGTCTTGGCCTCAATCCGATCAGCGATGGCCAAACCCTGCGTCTGCCGATTCCGGACCTTACCGAGGAACGCCGCAAGGAACTGGCCAAGCTTGCGAGCAAGTATGCCGAGAACGCCCGCATCGCGATCCGCAACGTGCGTCGCGATGGCATGGATGCGCTCAAGGCCGACGAGAACAAGAAGGAAATCTCGGAAGACGAGCGCAAGCGCGCCGAGGCCGACCTGCAGAAGCTGACCGACGATATCATCAAGCAGGCCGATGAAGCGGCCGTGGCCAAGGAAAAGGAAATCCTCGGCAAGTGACGGCGGTCCCCGCCTCGACGGGCGGCAGCGCGTCCCATGGCGCGCGGCACGTCGCGATCATCATGGACGGCAATGGCCGCTGGGCCAAGAAGCGGATGATGCCGCGCGCCTTTGGTCACAAGCGCGGTGTCGATACGGTGCGCAACATCGCCCGCGCCGCACGCGACATGGGTCTGGAAGCGCTGACGCTCTACGCGTTCTCATCGGAGAACTGGAAGCGTCCGGCGGACGAGATTGCCGACTTGATGGGGCTGCTGCGCACGTTCATCCGCAATGACCTTGCGGAACTGGTTGGCAACAACACGCGATTGAAGATCATCGGCGATTATCAGGCGCTTGCGCCGGATATCGTGGAACTGATCGAAGATGCCATGGCGCGCACTGCGGGTAACACCGGCACGACGCTGGCCATCGCGCTGAACTACGGTTCGCAACAGGAGATCGCGCGGGCAGCGGCCAAGGCTGCGGCCAAGGGGCAGGTTACGCCCGAGGCGATCGAGGCGGAACTCGATACCGCCTGCCTGCCACCGCTTGATCTGCTGATCCGGACTTCGGGCGAGATTCGCCTGTCGAACTTCCTGCTGTGGCAGGCGGCTTATGCCGAGATGTGGTTCACCGATGTGCTGTGGCCGGACTTTTCGGCCGAACATCTGCGGGAGGCACTGGCGCAGTTTGGATCGCGCGAGAGGCGCTTTGGTGGACGCTGAACCCCAACTAGCTCCGAGCGCGGCAGAAGCTCCCAGGAAATCGGACCTCGGCCTTCGTCTCGCTTCGGCCGTTGTCATGCTGGCGATCGCGGGTGCCGCCTTCTGGGCCGGTGGCCTGTGGCTGGACCTGTTCGTGGCCGTCGTGGCTCTCGGCGTGTTCGTCGAGTATGTGCGATTGGTCGGCAAGATCGCTGACAGCGCATCTCGCCTCTCTTCAATGGTGATCTTCGGCGCGGTCTATGTCGGGTGGGGCGGACTAGCTCTTGCCGTAATGCCTGAACCGCTGATGCTGGCAGTGCTGGGCCTTGTGATCTGCACCGATACCGGCGCGTACTTCACCGGCCGTTCGCTCGGCGGGCCAAAGATCGCACCCAAAATCAGCCCCTCCAAGACCTGGTCCGGGCTGCTCGGCGGCATGGCCGCGGCAGGCATCTGGGCGTCATTGGTGGTGTTTTCGGCAAGCTATCTTGTCTCTGCCATCGGGCCCACGGGGCCGAGCGTTGCGGCAGCGCTGGAAGTTGCCAATCTTGGCATGGCCGCCATTGCGGGAGCGTTGCTGGCCGTTTTTGCTCAGGTCGGAGACTTCTACGAATCGTGGCTCAAGCGCCGGGCGGGTGTGAAAGACTCCTCGCGGTTGATTCCGGGACACGGCGGTTTGTTCGACAGGGTTGACGGGTTGCTCCCGGTCGCCATCATCGTCGGCACGGCTTGGGCCGCAACGCAGGCAGGACTTTAGAGGCAGATGGCGCGCTCCATTTCCGTTCTGGGCGCAACCGGTTCGATCGGCGCCTCGACGCTTGATCTGATCAGGCGCAATCGCGATCACTGGCGTGTTGTCGCCCTGACCGCCAATGGCGATGCCGAGGGCTTGGCAAAGCTGGCCCGCGAGTTCGGTGCCGAGGTTGCGGTGGTGGCTAACGAGGCGGCGCTGCCAGCTCTTCGCGAAGCTCTTGGCGGAACCAGCGTTCAAGCAGCGGCGGGATCGGCGGCCCTGATCGAGGCGGCCTCGCGCGGGGCCGACATTACCGTAGCTGCGATTGTCGGATGCGCCGGGCTTGCCCCCACCATGGCCGCAATCGAGCGTGGTGGCGTGATCGCCCTGGCCAACAAGGAAGCGTTGGTTTCTGCAGGTGACGTCATGACTGCGGCCGTGGCGCGACACGGGGCAACGCTGCTTCCGGTTGATTCCGAGCACAATGCGATCTTCCAGTGCCTGGCTGGCAACAACCTCTCGCACGTCCACGCAATCACGCTGACGGCGAGTGGCGGGCCTTTCCGCGATTGGACGCTGGAGCAGTTGCACCGCGCGACCCCGTCCGAAGCGGTCAAGCATCCCAACTGGTCGATGGGCGCGAAGATCAGCGTCGATTCCGCCACGATGATGAACAAGGGCCTCGAGTTCATTGAGGCGTTCCATCTGTTCCCCGTCGGAGTGCAACGCCTGCGCATCATCGTCCATCCGCAGTCGATCGTGCATTCGATGGTCGAGTATCGCGACGGCTCGACTCTCGCGCAGCTCGGCCCGTCGGACATGCGCGTGCCGATTGCTTCAGCGCTGGCCTGGCCCGAGCGGATGGACACACCTTGCGCTCCGCTTGATCTGGCCGCCATCGGGCAGCTGACTTTCCGCGCGCCGGACGAGGTCCGCTTTCCGGCTACGCGCTTGGCCCGCAACGCTGTGATCGAAGGTGGGGCTGCCCCTGCCACGATGAACGCGGCCAACGAAATTGCCGTGGCAGCGTTCCTGGATGGTCAGATTGCATTCACCCGGATCGTGCAATCGGTGGAGGATGTGCTTGCGCGCACTGCCATGCCGGCGCCCACCTGCCTTGACGATGTCATCGCGATCGATGCCGAGGCGCGGGCGAGGGCGCGCGAACTGATGGAACCCGTACGCTGATGCCCCAGATCGAAAGCCCTGGAATTCTTGTCACCTTGCTCGGTTTCGTGCTGGTGCTGGGGCCGCTGGTGTTCATTCATGAGCTCGGCCATTATCTGGTTGGTCGCTGGTTCGGGGTAAAGGCCGACGTCTTCTCGATCGGCTTCGGCAAGGAACTCGCCGGCTGGACCGACAAGCGCGGCATGCGCTGGAAGCTCTCTGCCTTGCCGCTTGGCGGCTACGTTCAGTTTGCCGGGGACATGAATCCCGCCAGCCAGCCCAGCCAGGAGTGGCTCGCTCTTCCGGCCGAGGAGCGCAACCAGACGTTTCAGGCAAAGCCCCTGTGGCAACGTTCGTTGATCGTGCTGGCCGGCCCGATCACCAACCTGCTGTTTGCCGTACTGATCCTTGCCGGGTTTACGATGGCTTACGGAAAAGCCGTTGTGCCTCCCGTGGTGGGTGAAGTTCAGGCGGGTTCTGCAGCAGAGAAGGCTGGCATGCGAGTGGACGACCGGATCGTGTCGATACGCGGACATGCGGTCGACTCGTTCCTCGATGTCAGGCTTGAGGTCGGGCAAAATCCCGGTGAGCCGATGGATGTCGTGGTTGTTCGCAATGGTCAGCAGGTCACCGTCGCCGTAAGCGCGGCGGTGAAAGTGGAGAGCGATCGCTTCGGCAACACCCAGAAGATCGGTTTCCTCGGCATCGGTCCGAAAAGCTATGAGATCGTCCGGGTGGGTCCGGTCGAAGCAGTGGTCGATGGCGTTCGCCAGACCGGCAGCATAATCTCCATGATGGTCAATGGCATAGGCCAGATCATTACCGGCAAGCGTGAAGTCAAGGAACTTGGCGGGCCGATCAAGATCGCCAAGTTTTCGGGCGAGCAGCTGGTATCGGGCTGGCAGGCGTACGTCAGCTTCGTGGCGCTCATTTCGATTAACTTGGGGTTCATTAACCTCCTGCCAATTCCGGTCCTCGACGGCGGCCATCTCGCTTTCTACGCGGCGGAAGCCGTGCGGAAGAAGCCGGTGGGCCAGCGCGGGCAGGAGTGGGCTTTCCGCACTGGCCTTGCGTTCGTCATGGCCTTGATGCTGTTCGTCACGATCAACGACGTGGCGTCGCTCAAGCTGTTTGGAGGGTGAGGCGAGTTTGATGGCGTCCGGTGCGGCGGACGCAAAACCGGCTGGTCAGGGGTGACGGGCGGATTTCCACATAATGTCTTTCCACAGAAATGCGGGGCAATGTTTGCTTGATTGGCCTTGTGGCATCGGGCAGAGGGCTACATTGCTTGCCGCGGCCGGACTTCCTCGCGGGCGTCCTGCTGCCACTTTATTACGGGATGGCGCTTGGTGATGATTGGACGTAACGCGGGCCGGGCAGAAAATCGGAACGCCAGGACTTCCCCGCTGTGCGCAGGCCTTCTGGCTACCAGCGCTTTGGTGGCTGTTCCAGGGATTGCCTCGGCGCAGGCCGTGGCGCCCGTCTCTCAGCCTGCAGCCCCGGCTCCGGTGGTGCAGGCTCCCGTACCTGCCGGAGACGTCATCCGCACCGTGACCGTGCGGGGCTCGCAGCGTCTCGAACCCGATACGATCCTGTCCTACATCCGCCTGCGCCCCGGCCAGACCTATACGCAGGCGCTGGGTGACCAGGCGCTGAAGGACCTTTACGCGACCGAACTGTTCGCCGACGTCTCGATCCGCAACAACAGCGGCGACGTGGTGGTCCAGGTGAAAGAGAACCCGGTCATCAACCGCATCATCCTTGAAGGCAACAAGCGTCTCAAGGAAGACAAGATCCTGCCCGAGATCAAGCTCGCGGCCCGCCAGATCTTCACGCGATCCAAGGTCCGCGCCGACGTTGCGCGCATCATCGAGCTCTACAAGCGGCAGGGGCGCTTTGCGGCGACGGTCGAGCCGAAGATGGTCATGCTTGACCAGAACCGCGTCGATATCGTGTTCGAGATCAGCGAGGGGCCGAAGTCCAAGGTTCGCCAGATCAACATCATCGGCAACGAGAAGTTTGGCGACGGCAAGCTGCGCGGCGAGATGGTGACCAAGCAGGCGCGCTTCTTCCGCCTGTTCTCGTCGGGCACCAGCTACGATCCCGATCGCCTGGCCTTTGACCAGCAGAAGCTGCGTCAGTTCTATCTGACCGAAGGCTATGCCGATTTCCGCGTGGTCTCCGCCGTGGCGGAGCTTACGCCCGACAAGAAAGACTTCATCATCACTTACGTGGTGGAAGAAGGCGATCGCTACAAGTTCGGCGACGTGAAGGTTGACAGCCAGCTGCGCGATTTTGACAGCGATGCGATGTCCAAGCGCCTGCCGATCAAGGCCGGTGACTGGTACAACGCCAAGATGGTCGAGGACCAGGTTGACGCGCTGACGGAAACCGCAGGTGCTTTCGGCTATGCCTTCGCCGACGTCCGCCCGGACTTTTCGCGCAACAAGGACGACCTGACGATGTCGGTCACCTTCCGCATTGCCGAGGCGCCCCGCGTCTATGTCGAGCGGGTGGACGTCAACGGCAATACGCTGACGCAGGACAAGGTCGTGCGCCGCGAGTTCCGTCTGGCCGAGGGTGACGCGTTCAATACCTTCCAGGTCAAGCGTTCGACCAACCGCATCAAGTCTCTGGGCTACTTCCAGGAAAAGTTCGAGATCGAACAGAAGCCGGGCAGCGCGCCCGACCGCATCGTGCTTGAAGCGAACGTGGAAGAGCGACCGACCGGCGAACTCCAGCTCTCGGCCGGTTTCTCGAGCCTCGAGAGCTTCATTTTCCAAGGGTCGATCCGCCAGAACAACTTCCGCGGTCGTGGCCAGACCATTGGCCTGTCCGTCGATTATTCGCGCTTCACCCGGTCGGTGCAGGTGAGTTTCACCGAGCCCTATCTGTTCGACAAGAACATCTCGATGGGCGTCGACGTCTATCGCCGAGACCTGAACAGCTTCAACCAGTTCAACTCGAACCGCAACACGACCTACAAGCAGGCCACGACCGGCTTCTCCGCCCGCGTTGGCGTGCCGCTGTCGGAATACATGTCGCTGATCGGGCGCTACACATTCAATCTGGATGACGTCACGCTCGACCAGAACACGTTCTATGTGAACGGCCAGTGCAGCATTCTGCTGGCAGGGCGTTACTTGTGTGATGCCATCGGCAAGCGGACGAGTTCCATTCTCGGTGCCTCGCTGGTCTATGACACGCTGGACAACCGCCTGCGTCCGAGCCGAGGCACCCAGTTCGTTGTCGGGGCCGACTTTGCCGGTCTTGGAGGCTCGGTCCGCTATGCGCGCATTACCGCCAACGCGGCCAAGTTCTGGCCGGTGGGCGGCGGGTTCATCTTCTCGGTCCGGGCCGAAGGCGGTGCGATCAAGGCCCTGTCGAGCCGTTCGAGCGATCCGACAGTTGACGATGTCCGACTGACTGACCGCTTCTTCCTCGGTGAGCCTCAGATCCGCGGTTTCGACATTCGCGGCGTGGGCCCGCGCGTGTTGCGCAAGTTCCTCACCATCGACACCAACAACGACGGCGTTCCCGATACCGCTTCGACTGACCGCAACCAGTGGGTCGACGACGCGCTGGGCGGAAAGTATTACTACCTGACTCGTGCCGAGCTTGAGATTCCGCTGGGGTCGGGCGCGCGCGAACTGGGACTCCGCCCTTCGGTCTACGTCGACGCCGGTGCGGTATGGGGCATCACCAGGCCGCTGACGCAGAATCCCAATGCGGTCACCTATTACACCGACGATGCCGGCAAGATCACCACCGTCATTCCACCCAACGCGGATCCCACACGGATCACGCGCTATATCGAAGAATACGTCGGCGACACGATCTCGCCGCGCGTCTCGGTCGGCATCGGCGTGAACTGGAATTCGCCGTTCGGCCCGTTCCGCCTCGATTTTGCCAAGGTCCTCAAGAAGGCCAATGGCGATGATCCCAAGACCTTCACTTTCAACGTGGGAACCCAGTTCTGATGAAAATCCGTTACGCTTCCGCGCTTCTCGCGGGCCTCGCTGTTCTTGCCGTTTCGCCGACTGCTGCTGTGGCGCAGGCCACTTCGGGCACGGTCACTCCTGGCATCGCAATCGCCAATCCCTCGGCAGTTGTCGCCGCATCGGCTGCCTACCAGACCGCCCAGCAGCAGCGCCCGACGACCTACAAGCCGCAGATCGACCAGGCCAATGCACGCAAGGCCCAGATCGAAGCGCAGCTCAAGCCGCTGATCGACAAGCTTCAGGCAGACTCGAAGGCGGCCAACCCCAACCGTGCGGCGCTGCAGGCCCAGTACGAACAGATCCAGCAGATCGAGCAGGCTGGCCAGGCTGAGATCCAGAAAATTCTCGAGCCTCTCAACCTGTCGCAGCAGTATGTGCTCGAGCAGATCGGCGACAAGCTTGATGCCGCTACGCAAGCCGCGATGGACAAGAAGAAGATCACGCTCGTGATCGATTCCCAGTCGGTCATCAAGGCTGGCCAGGTCTACAATCTCAATCAGGACATCCTGACCGAGCTCAACAAGGCCATTCCTTCGGCACAGCTGGTGCCGCCGGCCGGCTGGATGCCGCGTGCACAGCGTGAGCAGCAGGCTCAGGCTCAGGCCGCACAGCAGCCGGCAACGGCCACGCAGCCTGCGAAGAAGGCACCCGAAGGCCGCTGAGGTCTTCGGTTTGGGGGCCGGGTAATGTCCGAGGATCAGAACGCGCCGCAGGGCGTGATCACCGACTATGACGTTCGCAAGGTGATGGCGGCGCTTCCGCACCGCTATCCGCTGTTGCTGGTCGATCGTGTCGCTTCTCTCACCCTGAACGAGCGTATCCACGCGGTGAAAGCCGTGTCGATGAACGAGCAGTTCTTCCAGGGGCATTTCCCCGGCCGCCCGATCATGCCCGGCGTACTCCAGATCGAGGCATTGGCTCAGGCGGCTGGCGTCCTCGCCGTGGAATCGCTCGGCCTCGCAGGGTCCGGCAAGCTGGTCTACTTCATGGCGATCGAGGAGGCCAAGTTCCGCAATCCCGTGGAGCCCGGCGTCCTGCTCGACCTGCACGTCGAGTTCACGCAGAAGCGTTCGCGCGTGTGCAAGTTCGCTGGCAAGGCGATGATCGGCGACAAGGTGACCTGCGAGGTCAACTTCACCGCGATGATTGCGGACAGCTGATCACGGGCCACGCTGGACAACAGCGCTGCATTCCGCTAGGCGCGCGCCCTTACAGATTCTAGCGGCCGGTCGGAACCGGCTGCGCACCGGAGCAAGACCCATGAAGACTGGCATTCACCCCGACTACCACATGATCAAGGTGCAGATGACCGACGGCACCGTTTTCGAGACTCGCTCCACCTGGGGCAAGGAAGGCGACACGCTCGCTCTCGAAATCGACCCGACCTCGCACCCGGCATGGACCGGTGGTACGCGCCAGCTGGACCAGGGCGGCCGTGTTGCCCAGTTCAACAAGCGCTTTGGTGGTCTTTCGCTCAAGCGCTGAGCGCATGCGACAGGGCATTGACGGGAAGGGCGGCCTCGGTCGCCCTTTTCTTTTGCGCGAGCGGTTTGCCATGGCATATTGCTATCACCGATAGCCGTCCTAAAGATCAGGCCATGACGCTGACCAATTCCCTTGAGAGCCGCCTTGGCTATCAGCTCCGCCGGGCGTCCGCCGTGATGATGGCAGACCTCGGGCGCGAACTTTCCGATCTTGACCTGCGTCCGGCCGAAGTGACGACGCTGTTGGTCATTGCCGAAAATCCTGACTGTTCACAGACCGAGGTCGGGCAGGTGCTGGCGATCAAGCGCGCCAACATGGTTCCGATCATCTCGCGACTGATGGAGCGAGGCCTCGTCGAGCGTCGGCGCCTGGACGGCCGCAGCCATGCACTGACATTGACGGAAGCCGGTCGCAAGATGGCGGACGATGCCGTGGCGCGGATCGAAAGGCACGAAACCCGATTTACGGCCTTGCTTGGGGAGGCGGACACGAACGTTCTGTTTCGGTGCCTTCCGACCATCCGCAGCGCACGGAGCAGCGAAGAGGAAATCTGACCGTCAGGTCCAGGGTCTTTCGCGATACCATTTGGTTATCACGTACTTGAGGCCCTTGCGCACCTTCATGGCATGGTGGAGCGTGGCCGGGTTTACCGAACCGTCGGGACGACGGTTGTTCCAGCACACCAGCTTGCCCTTTTCGGGCTGTATGATCTTGTCGATCACCTTGAACCGCGTTGCGCCGCCCGCCTCGACATCGTTGAGATAGACCATGAAGGTCCAGGTGCGCTGTCCGGATATGTTGCAGTAGCGCTGAAAATCCGCTCCATGCGGATCAAAGTAATCCGTGTGCGATTTGAATTCCTGCCCCGGTTCATAGCGCTGACCCTGAATGGGTTCGCCGAACTGTCGATCAATTCCGGCGATTGCCGAGATCTTCTCGTCCAGGGCAACGATCTCCGGCTCCTGCATTGGCAGATCGCAGGTTTCGCTTGTCCGGAAGTAGTGATCACCGTTTGCGTCCGCGATCGTCGAAGGCCGACGGTCGCGATCGATGCGTGCGACCAGCGAAGCGCATTCCTGATCGTTCAGAAACTCACGCAGCATGAACATCTCGAGCCTGGGTGTTGGCACGCGCATCATGCCCGGCAAGGTCAGCAGGCGGTCGGCAGAAGCTTCGTTGGCAAGCGTCATCGCCTGATCCCTACTCCACCGAAGCGGCAGACTGCAACTTGAAGCCGCTGGTCACTTGGTCGTAAAACCGTCACGTTCCTGCCGCATGCGAGATACCGTGCCCTGTCAGAGTCGCTCTTTTACTGCCCGCAACGGTTTCTCGCTGGTCGAGATGATGGTCGTCCTGCTGGTCATGGGACTTCTGGCGACGGCGGCAGTGCTGACGATCCCCGGCGATGGACGCAAGCTGCGTGACGAGGCTGAGCGCTTTGCGGCGCGGACGCTGGCGGCGCGGGATGAGGCGATCGTCGGCGCGCGACCTGTATCACTGGTAGTGAGCGAGAAGGGTTACTACTTCGAAGGGCGGCGCGAGGGGCGTTGGCAGCCCTTGCCGGGCCGTGGCTTCGAGCTCACCGGGTGGAATCCCGAGACCATCGTGGACGGCCAGCGGCAACGTATCGTCTTCGATTCGCTGGGGCTCGCCAGCAGCGAAGCCCTTATCCGTCTGCGCCGTGCTGAAGCGGGGCTTTCAATCCACCTGCGCCGCGATGGGAGCGTGATCGTCGATGGCGGCTGAGCGTAACGGCTTTACCTTGCTCGAACTGCTCGTCGCGCTTGCAGTGTTTGCGATCGCGGCGCTCGCCCTGCTGCAGATGGAGGGCGCGAGCATTTCGCGCACTGCAGATCTGGATCAGCGGCTGCTTCGGGAAATCGTGGCGCAGAACATGGCGGCCGAGATTCTGACTGATCCCGCACCGCCGCCGGTCGGTTCGGCTTCGGGTACCATCGAGAATGCGGGGCGCCGCTTCCAATGGACCCGTACCGTCCAGATGCGGCCCGATTATGGCGTCTTGGGCATTGTCCTGTCGGTCCGCGAGACGACTCCGGGCGCCCAGAGCCAGTCCTTCACCCTCGATTTCACCAGGCTGCCGGGCGCGTGAGGCAGCACCCTTCGCCCAACGGCTTCACCCTGGTCGAAATGCTGGTGGCGCTTGCCCTGTTCGCGGTGATCGCAGTCGGTGCACTTGGGCTGCTGCGATTCTCGGTGGATGCTGAGCTGGCGAGCCGGGACAAGACGGAAAGTATCGCCAGCCAACGGCGCTTCCTGTCGGTGTGGACGGCCGATCTTGCCCAGGCGGTGCCGCGTCCTTCGCGTGACGCTTCCGGCGCGAGCCACCCGGCCTTCGAAGCCAATACCGATGGCGTGATGATCCGTTTTACCCGGAGCGGCTGGGACAATGTCGATGGCGCACCGCGTCCAGGCTTGCAGAAGGTCGAGTATCGAATCACCGCAAAGGCGCTGGTTCGGGCAGGCTATCCCTTTCCTGATGGCTCGGTTGCAGAAGCCGGAGCGGATGTTCTCTCGCTCAGTGCGCCACCCACGGTGCGTTTCCGGGCGAAGGACGGCAATTGGCGCGATCGCTGGGACCCGCAACTGTCGACCGAACTGCCCGTGGCGATCGAACTGCTGATCCCGCAAAAGGGCGTGCCGCCATTGCGCGTGGTATCGCTTGTCGGGGTGAACTATCAGTGAGGGCGGATGACCCTCGCGAGCGGGGTGCGGCCTTGCTCTCCGTCCTGCTGCTGGTTGCGGTGATGGCAGTCATTGCCGCGTTGATGCTCGACCGCCTCAATCTCGCCACGCGCCTTGCCGCCAATGGCCAGGCGATGACGCAGGCGCGGCTCTATGCGACAAGCGCCGAGACGCTGGCGATGGCGCGGATCAAGGCGTTGGTCGAAACCTCGCAAGACCGGACGGTGGATCGCAACGGTCTGCTCGGTCGAGACTTTCCTCTGCCCTTGCCGCGCGGCACCGTGATGGCGCGCGTTGACGATGCGGGGAACTGTTTCAATCTCAACTCCCTCGTCGAAGCCGATGCGCAAGGCGCATTGCGCCTCAGGCTGGTTGGGCTGAACCAGATGCGGGCATTGATGAAGGGGCTGGCCATTCCCGAAGCGGAAGCCGCCATCATCAGCGATTCGATCGCCGATTGGATCGACACTGACAATGCACCGGCGCCAAACGGGGCCGAGGACGACAGCTATCAGGGTCAGGCCGTTCCATATCGCACGGCCGGCCGGATAGTCAGCGATGTCAGCGAGATTCGCGCGGTGCGGGGGATGACGCCGCAGTTCTATGAGCGCTTGCGCCCATGGCTTTGTGCCTTGCCCGGCGCGGACTTGTCGCCGATCAACGTCAACACCCTGCGGCCGGATCAGGCCCTGCTGCTCACGATGATCGCGCCCCAGGCGATTCCCGCGCAGCGCGCCCGCGCCTTGTTGGCGGCACGGCCTGCGCTCGGCTGGAAAAATGCCGACGAGGTTTTGCGCGGTGCGGGAGGGGAGGGCGCTGGCGTTCCGCTCAACCAGTTGCAGGTGCGCAGCCGCTGGTTCCTGCTTACGCAGACCGTAACGGTCGATTCGGCCAGCGTGGAAGAGCAGGCCTTGATCGATGTCGGTGTGAACCCGCCGCGCATCGCCTTTCGCACCTGGGGTGACAGGTTCAGCCGCTGAATCGTCGCCACCTTCAAATTTCCGCTTCCCTTTGTCGCGCCTTTCTGCAAAGGGGCCACCCCGCGCAGAGCAAACCTGCGCAGCAATGTGGCGACCGTAGCTCAGTTGGTTAGAGCGCCGGTTTGTGGTACCGGAGGTCGTGGGTTCGAACCCCATCGGTCGCCCCATTCTCTCCTGACATCAAAGGCATTTTTGCCCTGTCGTATCGCCTTTTGGTACGGCTCGGCGCCATTGCGCTTGCCCCGTGGCGCGGCAAGTGGCAGAGCGATGACGGACCGGCGGCGGGGGTCGCCGGGAGAAGGATCAGATTCCCCGCGCCCATGCACGGATTTGCCAATCCCGCCCGTTTCCTGCGCCTTGCCCGCTGGATGATGCCGTTACTTCTGGTGTCCGGCCTGCTCCTGTCGATGGGCGCGGTGCTCTACGGCGTAATTGTCGTGCCACCCGATCGCCTGATGGGCGACACCGTGCGTATCCTGTTCATCCATGTCCCCGCAGCGTGGCTCGGCATGGCCGGCTGGTCCACCATCGCAATTGCAAGTCTTGTCGAACTGGTCTGGCGGCATCCGCTGGCGGCCATCGCCGGACGTGCAGCGGCGGTTCCCGGCGCGACGTTCACCGCGATCTGCCTCGCGACCGGCTCGATCTGGGCGCGGCCGACCTGGGGCACGTGGTGGGTCTGGGACGGACGTCTCACCAGTTTCCTCGTCCTCCTGTTCCTCTATTTCGGCTACATTGCGCTGTCCGGCGCGGCGCAGCGGGACATGGCCGGCGGCGGTGGCGGCAGCCGTATCACGGCAATTTTCGGTCTGGTCGGCGCCATCAACATCCCGATCATCAACCGCTCGGTGGTGTGGTGGAACAGTCTGCATCAACCCCCTTCGATTACCGCGGGCAAGTCGGCCATCGATGGAACATTCCTCTGGCCGCTGCTCGTTGCCGCGCTGGGCTTCAGCCTGGTGTTCGGCGGCGTGGTCCTCGCGCGGATGCGCACTCTTCTGGCCGAAATTCAGGCCGAGGCGCGTCTGCGCCGGAAAGCGATGGCGTAAGCTTACGATGCGTGAAGGTCTTCAGCAGTGGGATTACGTGGCAGCAGCCCTGGCAATCGGCGTGATCGGCACGCTGGTGCTGGTCGGCTGGACGCTGGTGGCGATGGTCCGGGCGGAACGCCGTCGTGACAAGGTGAGAGGCAAGTGAGCACCAATTCAACCGGCGGCATCAAGCCCAAGCACCAGCGGCTCGTCCTGCTGGTCATCGCACTTGCTGCGCTGATCGGGGCCGGGCTGCTTGCGGCCTATGCCCTGTCCAACCAGGCCAGCTACTTCTACGTGCCGAGCGATCTTGTGAAGGACAAGCCGGAGCAGGGCCGCGCCATCCGCCTCGGTGGCATGGTCGAGAAGGGCTCGCTCAAGACGCAAGCCGACGGCGTGACGATCGACTTCATCGTCGGTGACGGCAAGGCCCGCGTGCCGGTCCGTTATACCGGCATCACCCCGGACCTTTTCGTCGAGGGATCGGGCGTCGTCGCCGAGGGGCGGATGGAGGGTAACACTTTCGTCGCCGACAATCTTCTCGCCAAGCATGACGAGAAGTATGTTCCCCGCCAGATGGGCGACATGACCGCCGCACAGGCCAAGGAAGTGGTGGCCGAAACCAAATGATCGCAGAACTCGGTCTTGCCGTATTGTGGATGGCGGCAGCGCTTGCCGTGCTGCAACTGTTCGCCGGTTTCTCGGCGCTCCGGCCGGGCGGCAAGGTGCTGGCCGGCGTGGTTCGGCCACTTGCAGTGATGCAGGGGGCACTGGTTGCAGTGTCTTTCCTCTGCCTGATAGACC
>JBEQCK010000045.1:0-20188 GCA_041639335.1 Novosphingobium sp. | reverse complement strand
GCCTCGACCGCCGCCGCAGTCACCTGAAACCGCTCGGCCGGGCCACAATCCATCTCGACCGGCTCGAGGTACATGGCCTTCAGCGAGTTGCGGTAAGCAACATACCCCGGCCGCGCCAGAGCGATCCTCGCACCCGGCCGGAACAGGCACGACAGCGCCATCACGAACGCCGGCGAAGCGCCGCACGTCAGGATCACCTGCTCGCGCTCCACCGTCACCCCATAGTTCTCGGCATAGCTTCGGGCGATGCGGTCCTTCAGGGCCACGCTTTCCCAATAGCCCATTGCCTCGCTGTCGAGCACCTCATGCGCCAGGGCAATCGCCTTGGCCGGAGCGCCGGTCGAAGGCTGGCCGAACTCCATGTGGATGACACTGTCCCCCGCCGCCTCCATATCATGCGCGATGCGGGAAACGGCGATGGCGTGAAACGGTTCGACTTCGGCGATCATCGCAGCGTGCTAGTTGCCACCGAAACAAGTTGCAACCCCGCCAGCCGCGCCGATAACCTGCCGCCGATGCAGCGCCTCAAACTGAAGATCCAGCTCTACTGTGGCGACGAGATTGCCATGGGCCCCGGCAAGGCCGACCTGCTCGATGCGATCGACCGCGCAGGCTCCATTTCCGGCGCAGCGCGCGCGATGGATATGAGCTACCGCCGCGCGTGGCTGCTGGTCGATGCCATGAACCGCTGCTGGCGCGAGCCCTTGGTCGAAACCTCCCCCGGCAGCGCCAAAGGCGGCGGGGCTAGGCTTACCGCACTGGGAATTGCGGTCCTGCAACACTATCGCGCACTGCAGGAACGTCTTGCGGGTACATCGGATTGCCCGGACTATGCCGCATTGGCAGGCGCCATGCTGGAAAAACCGAAAACAAGCCAGAATGCCTAGCGCCCGACCGGCCCCTTCCACAAAACCCCGTCCTTCATCACCAGCGATACCTTGCGGATCGCGGCAATGTCGGTGAGCGGATCGCCCTCGACCGCCACCAGGTCGGCCAGCATTCCCGTCTTCACGCTGCCGAGCCGGTCAGCAATGCCAAACATCTTCGCATTGCCCGACGTCGCCGCAATTGCCACCTCGGCTGGCGTCATCCCGCCCTTGACCATCAGTTCGGCCTCCCGCGCGTTGTCGCCGTGGGCATAGACGCCGACGTCTCCGCCCATGCAGATGGCGACCCCGGCCTTGCGGGCCTTGGCGAGCGCGTCAAACCCCTCCTGCACGCCCTTGGGCATCGGCGCCTCGCCATTCCATCCGCGATAGCGCGTGATGGCATCGCCAGCTGCCAGCGTCGGACAGAAGCCCACACCCTTGGCCTTCATCGCCGCGAACACCTCCTGCGTGCCTTCGTCGCCGTGCTCGATCGTGTCGACACCGGCTACCACGGCGCGGCGCATTCCCTCTGCCGTGCTGGCGTGGGCAACAACCTGCCGCCCCGCACTGTGCGCCGCCTCGACGGCCGCCTTGAGTTCGCCTTCGGAAAATGTCGGTCGGCTCGGCTCGCCAGGTCCCCAGCGATAATCGGCATAGACCTTCACAAGGTCCGCCCCGGCGCCGATCTGCCGCCGCACAGCATTGACCAGGTCCGGCCCGCCAGCTTCCTCCGCTCCCAGCGGCACCACGACGCCCGGCTCGAAACCTCTCGGCCCATAGGCCCCTGGCGCTACGATGGCGCGCGTCGCCACCAGCATGCGCGGCCCCGGCACGATCCCCTGCTCGATTGCCTGCTTCAGCCCGACATCGGCATAGCCCGCCCCTTCGGTGCCTAGATCGCGCACCGTGGTGAACCCCGCCATCAGCGTCACCCGCGCATGGACAGTGGCGCGGGCGGTGCGCAACGCAATCGGCTCGTGCAGGACCTGATCGTCCCAGGCCGTCTCGTTGTAGGGGTGAAGGAAAAGGTGCGAATGCCCCTCGATCATGCCCGGCATGAGGGTCGTGCCGGGCAGCGCCAGGACCGAAGCCTCTGCTGGCGCGACGATGTCAGGGCCGACCGCTTCTATGCGGTTGCCTTTGACCAGCACCGCCCAGCCCTTGCGCAGCACTGCGGTCTCGCCATCGAACACAGCGTCCGGCCGCAACAGGGTCAGCGCCTCGGTACGATCGCCGGCGGACGACGGGGCCGCAAGTGTGAGCGTCGACGTCAGGGTCAGGGCAGCAGCAAGAACCTGTATGACAATCCGCATCCCCCATCCTTCCGAATGGCGCCATCATACCTGCGCATCAATTCGCGGCAACCAGCGGCGCCGTCCTTTTTCCCTTGAACCGGATTCAGGCCGCTTCCTCGTGCCGCAGTTCCGCAAGCTGTGCGTCGGTCCGGGGCAGGATGCCCATGCCGTTCACAGTACGCCGATCGAGATGCTGAAGCTGCATGTCAGGGCTTTGGCGGGTGAGTTCACGCAGATGTTGCACGCGGATCACCGCCATCACGCAGCCTAGCGTCGCAATGGATACACCCAGCCGCCAGATCGCGAACTGTCCGCTCTGCACAGTCGAAAGAAATTCGGCGAAGCACTGCCATACCGTCACAGCGCCAAGCAGCTCGGTCGCTCGCTGACGCGGAGCGGCCAGAAGCAGCGAGCACGCCAGAAAGAACGACCCGACCCCGGCTGTCGTCGCGGACAGTTCGTCCGTCACATAACCGAAGCTGAGCGCAACCGCGCTGGCAATTGCAACAACGCGGGCGGTGCGGGAAATCTGACCAGGGGTCAGCAGATCGAGTGGGCTACGCATACGCAGGATCATTGCCCAAGCCTCTCAACAATTCGTTACGGCACGAAAGGTCCAGAAACGATCCGAATAAATCCAAAAATTACAGTCCATAGCAGAACCGACAGCGCAAGCGGCAGCGCAAGGCGAACCCAACCCGAGGCACTTTCCGGTGGCGAATCACCCTCCGTCTGCCCGAATCGCCCGGCCAACAGCTCTTCCTGCAACTGATGGACTGGCGAACGAACCGGCGCGTCTTCCTGCCGGACAGGTCGCGGCGCCGTGGTGGTCGGCGCGATGCTCTCGGCAACTTCTGATGGCCGTTCGGCAGACAGTACCGGCAATCCCGACATGATGGCTCCTCGACATCACAGTGCCACAGGGTCACCAACAGCATCTGACCGCGGGCCTAAGGAATGATCCTTAGCCTCGTTGCGCCATGTCGAGCGGTTCGCCACGGACCGGGTAGCCCAACCCTTCGGGGATCATCAGCCAGCGCCTTCCTTCCCGCTCTTCCACAAACGGGCTGATCGTGCCGATCGGTGTCGCCTCGGCATGATTGCGCGCTTCGTCGTAGTTGCCGAACAATGCCAGGCGCTCAAGATTGCGTCGCGTCGGAAAGATGACCTTGATCTTGCCCGCCTCGGCAAGATCGAGCGCTTCCTGCGCGCTCGCCCAGAAAAGATGCCGGTTCTCGGTGGCATCAACCTCGATATCAACCGCACCTGTGCCAAGGTTGGCGAGATAGAAGCGAGTGTCGAAAATTCTTTCAGTCCTGTGCTTTGGCCACCAGCGGGCAAACGGCACCAGGCGATCTGCCTCGAGCTGCCAGCCAAACTCGGCCAGTACCGGGGCAAGATCACCGCCCGAAATCAGCATGCGGCGCGCTTCCGCCGCAAGCCTGCCATCAACCTCGCCCGATATGCCAACCACAAGGCCGGTCTCTTCCAGGGTCTCGCGGACAGCAGCCACTCGCGCCGCAAGGTCATCCAGGTCGCCGTTCCCGCCCTGCACCAGGCTTTCCGCCAGCGAAAAGTCCGATGGATCGATCTTGCCACCCGGAAAGACGGTCGCGCCACCGGCAAATTTCAGACTGGCATTGCGCTCCACCATGAGAATTTGTGGCGCGCCACCGGCCGGAGCATGCCGGAAGATGATCACGGTTGCCGCCGGAGTGGTCTTGCTCAGCCAGTTTTCGGGCTCGATATCATGCGTTTCCATCCTGGCGATCATGTCCCGCCGACGCGCGCTTGCCAAGCCTCGAGAAAGTGTCGGATCGCTTTACACGACTGCCCTCAACCTCGTGACCTTGCGATCGGAAAAGCCAGAAAAACAGGGCCGTTCCGTAAACTGGCACGGAGCATGCTTAGGTCCTGATGTCCCGAAGAGTAGCTTCTTCTCGAGGCGGAGCCAGTCCCCCCGGTCTCTATGGCTCCGCCTCTCCCGGGACCTCCCAGAGCAAGCAAGACACAAAAAAGACGCGACCGGCATTGCCGACCGCGCCTCTCGAAATGCTTTGCGTGTGGAGTCAGGCTGCCTTGACGCCCGAATCCTCCATCAGCTGCTGCAGTTCACCAGCCTGGAACATCTCCATCATGATGTCCGAACCGCCGACAAACTCGCCCTTGACGTAGAGCTGCGGGATCGTCGGCCAGTCGGAGTACGATTTGATGCCGCTGCGGATTTCCATGTCCTGCAGCACGTCGACCGAGGCGTATTCGACGCCCAGGTGCTCGAGGATGGCAATGGCCTTGCTGGAAAAGCCGCACTGCGGAAACAGCGGCGTGCCCTTCATGAACAGGACGACGTCGTTGCCGTTGACGATTTCGGAAATGCGCTGCTCGGTCGACATGGTGGATGAGTTTCCTTTCCGCTCTCAGTTGGGAACGGCAGTGGTCAGTTGCAAGGCATGGAGCTCGCCACCCATGCGCCCGCCGAGCGCATCATAGACCAGCTTGTGCTGCTTGACGCGGCTCAGGCCAGCAAAGGCAGCAGACGTGACACGGGCGGCATAGTGATCGCCGTCGCCCGCAAGGTCCGTGATCTCGACCTCTGCGTCCGGCAAGGCCGCACGGATCATCTCCTCGATCGCGGCTGCGGGCATCGCCATCAGGCTTCGCCCATCAGCTGGCGGCGGGCGTCGACCTGCTTGGCTTCCATCGCCGCGCGGATTTCCGCTTCGTCCGTTTCGATCCCGGCCGAAACCAGATCGCCCAGCAGCTTGCGGATGACGTCCTCGTCACCGGCTTCCTCGAAATCGGCCTGCACGACCGACTTGGCATAAGCCTCGGTCTCGGCCGCATCGAGGCCCATGCGCTCGGCGGCCCAGGTGCCCAGCAGACGGTTGCGGCGGGCGTGGACGCGGAACATCATTTCCTCGTCACGGGCGAACTTGGCTTCAAAAGCCTTCTCGCGATCGTCGAACGTGGTCATCGGCCGGATATCCTTCGTAAAAGGGTTTCTCCAGCCGATAATCAGCGAGCGCGTTCCCTGCAAGGCGTCACGAAAAGAAACACTGCCGGGAGTGGGAAAGGCGGGCAGGCCGGCTCAGATCCGCCCGCGGCGAATGTCGAGCAGGACCCCGCCTTCGCGGCTCACATCACAGGAGAAGCGGTCCCCATTGCGCAGCTTGCCGGACACCCGATAGCCATCGCCATTGCGGGTGGCGTCGTAGACCTCGTCCACCTCACCCTTCCGCTCGGCTTCGGTGACGCAGGAATCCACCGCGTCATTCAACCCGCGCGAGCCGACGCCTGCGCGGCTGTCGTCCCGCCAGTCGTCGGGCTGCTGGTCCCGCTGATCGTTGCGCTGATCATCCTCGGGGCGATAGCGATAGCCATCGTCCTCGGGCGCATTGCGCTTCTTCTCGGCCTTGCTGGCAGCCGTGGCGATCGCCGCAATGCCGCCGATGATCAGCAACCCGGCCAGCACATCCCCGCCATCAACACCGCCGCGATCGCGGTGCCATCCGCGTCCGCCCCAGCCGCCGCGGTCCCAGCGTCCATGCGCCTCGGCAGCAACCGGCAGCGCCGTCGTCGCCAGCGCGGCCAGCGCCATTGCAATCCTGGAAAAACGTCCCGCCATCATCATCCCTCCACAACCGACCGCCTGCCCCGATCCATGGGCTGGCCGTCGGCGCCCGTCATTCTTGCAGGGCTAGGCGGCCCAGGCTTTCCGATGCCTGAACCGCCTACCTTTTCGTGCGTCAGAGGCCGCGAATGCCGCTGTAGTCGAGGTCGACCACCCGGCCCCGCTCGACCTTGCATTTGAACGAGCCGCTATCGTAACCGCGCAGGGAGTTGTTCCAGCCGCGATAGTCGCCGCCCCAACCGTTGCCGTAGTAGCGGTCGCCACTGCGCCAATCGCGCCCGCGCGAGTTAACGGCGATGCGGCCGCGCACTTCATAGCCCCAGCGGGTGTTTCTCACCTCGCGGATGTCGGTGACGTCAGCCCGGCCGTAGCTGTAGCGGGCAGCGTTGCGCTCTGCCGTGCGAACACACTGTTCGATCGCCTGGCGCGGATTGCCGCGGCCATAGTAGCCATCGCGGTAGCGCCCGTCGTTCCAACCATCCCGGCCGCGCCAGTCATCGCCATAGCCATAGCGGTCATAGTCGCGGTCGTTGTTGTTGCTTGCCGCAGCAGCGATGGCGGCAATGCCGCCGATCACCAGCGCTCCAGCGATGATGTCACCTCCGTCGATGCCGCCGCGATGATCGCGGGCAACTGCGGGCGAGGCCGAAGACACCGCGACCGCGGCGGCGGCAGCAGTTCCGACCAGGGCCTTGGAAAAAGTCTTCATGGCTCAGATCCTTCAAAACGGCGGGCCTTTCCCGCCATGCATGAAGGTTTGCCTGATTCGCGGTGATAAGACGCTGAACCGGGCCGACAGGATTTGTTCAGATAAACAGCCGTCAACCTGAACGGGATTACTGGCCCTGCGCGTCAGCCGGCAAGCCCGTCCAGTAGGCCAGAAACGAAAGCACATCCGCGCCCGCGCCGATCACCTTGTCCACCGGCTTGCCCGCCCCATGCCCGGCACGTGCCTCCACCCGCAACAGGCGCGGCCGCTCACCAATGTCAGCCGACTGCAGCGCCGCCACGTACTTGAAGCTGTGCGCGGGCACCACGCGGTCATCATTGTCCGCGGTGGTCACGAGGATGGCCGGATAGGTCCTGCCCCCGGTGATGTTGTGATAGGGCGAATAGCCGCGCAGCGTGTGCCAGTCTTCCTCCCGATCAGGACGGCCGTAATCGTCCACCCAGAACCGGCCGGAGGTAAAACGGTCAAACCGCAGCATGTCCATCACACCGACATCTGGATTGGCCGCGGCGAACAGGTCGGGCCTCTGGTTCACGACCGCGCCCACCAGCAGCCCGCCATTCGATGCGCCCTGGATCGCAAGGCCGCCCTTGGCCGCGATGCCTTCCTTCACAAGGTATTCGCCCGCCGCGATAAAGTCGTCGAAGCTGTTCTGCTTCTTCTCGCGCCGCCCTGCTTCGTACCAGGTGCGCCCCAGCTCGCCGCCGCCCCGGATGCTCGCCAGCGCGAACGCTCCGCCCGCCTCGAGCCAGGCCATTCGCACCGGCGAATAGCCCGGCGTCAGGGCAATGTCGAAACCGCCATAGCCATA
Organism: Novosphingobium sp.; assembly: GCA_041639335.1. Taxonomy (GTDB): domain Bacteria; phylum Pseudomonadota; class Alphaproteobacteria; order Sphingomonadales; family Sphingomonadaceae; genus Novosphingobium. Next base: position 12,852 of record JBEQCK010000045.1, on the reverse strand, counting down.
GAGCAGGGTCGGCAGCGGCTTGCCTGCCGCCGCCAGCGCCTTCTTGCGCACGACGTAAAGCGGCACCATCGTCCCGTCCTTCGAAGGGTACTGGCGCTGCTCGACCAGATAGTCTGCCGGATCAAATGCCATCTTGGGCACAGCAAACGGTGTCACAGCGCCGCTCTGCAGGTCCATGCGGTAGATCGCGGGCGGCAGGTTGAAGCTGGTGAACTGGTAGAACGTCTCCGCATCGCCCGGCCGTCCGCCAAAACCGCTTGCCGTGCCGATGCCGTTAAGCGTGATCGCCTTGCCCGGCCTGCCCCTGCGATCGGTCATCACCGCAATTGTCTGGCCATCCTTCAGGTAGGACAGCAGGAAGCGGTCGCCGATCATCCGCGCCCCTTCCAGCGTATTGCCGCGCTCGGGCACGACCACGGTCCAGCCCTTCCGCGGTTGGGCAAGGTCGATATTGACCAGATGATAGTTCGCCGCGCCACGATCCGTCAGGAACCACAGCCGGTTGCCAATTCCTGCCACCAGGCGCCAATGGTCGGCAATCTCGGGCACCAGCGGCTGGACAAACCACTGCCCCGCCCGCCTGCCGCGAAGCTGGATCAGATGCACCGCGTTGCGCTTGTCGGTACTGACCTCGCTGACCACCACGGCCCAGCGCCCGTCACTCGTCACCAGTGCCTTGTGGCTCAACTCCGGCTGCTCGGGCGTTGCGTGAACCAGTTCGTCGCGATCCTGCGCTGTGCCTACGCGGTGGAACCAGACCGCCTTGTTGAAGCGCGGCGCCCGGGGATCATCGCCCGGTCGGGGCGCAGGAAAGCGGGAATAGAGAAAGCCCTCGTCCCCCACCCAGGCGATTTCGGTGTCATTGGCCCAGGCGATGCGTTCGTCAAGGATGCGTCCGGTCCCGACATCGACCACCCGCAAGGTGCGCCAGTCACTGCCCGCCTCCTGCTCTGCAAAGGCAACGTATCTGCCGGATGGCGATGGCTCCCATTGCGCCAGTGCCAGTGAACCATCGGCACTCCAGCCATTCGGATCGATCAGCAGGCGCTGCTTGCCCTCCACGCCCTTGCGGACCCACAACGCCGACTGGTTCTGCAAGCCGGAATTGCGCGTGTAGAAATAGCTGCGTCCTGCCTTGCGCGGCAGGCCATAGCGCTCGAAATCAAACAGGGCGCGAATGCGACTGGCAAAGCGCTCACGGCCGGGGAGCCTTGCCAGATATTCCCCGCTCAAGGCGTTCTGCTCTGCGACCCATGAAGCGACCGCGCCATCGGTGCGCGGATCGGCTTCAAGCCAACGGAAGGGATCGGCAACGCGCTGCCCGAAAACCTGCTCGACCAGAGCATCGGCCCGGGTCGCTGGATAAGCCGTCTTCGGCAGGACAAGCATGGCCTTGCCGCTGCCGGGGCTGGAGCCGCCCGTGCCCTCCGGATAGGCCACCTCGGAACTGTCCGCAACTGCCCGGCCTGCTGGCAGCAGCGCCGCCAACAGAAGTGCGCCGCCCAACAGGCCGCGCGCAGACCTTGCCATCTCCCGCATCATCGTTGACATAAGCCTAGCACAACGCAACGTGCTGCGGGAGATGCCCTTATCCCACATACCAACCTGCACTGATCCTGACCCCTGAGGATTGCCATATCCCGTCTGCTGGCGAGGAGCGGGCGAAGCTGCGATGTGGTTCATCGTAGCGAGGTCGCGACGAAGTCCAGCGGGCGGGATATGGCAACCGAAGGCGATTACTGGCGGCCCTCGGACAGCGTCACCTCCTTGTGACGATGAACCACATCGCCACTTCGGAGGCTCCTTGCCGAGAACCGCCAGAAACCGTCCTCATGGGTCAGGATCAGTGCAGGTTGGTATCAGTCCGTGGCTTTCAGCCCCGTCCAATGCGCCAGAAAGGCATAGACGTCAGCCGTTTCCTCGATCAGCTTCGAGATCGGCTTGCCGGATCCGTGCCCGGCGCGGGTCTCGATGCGGATCAGTTGCGGCTTCGGCCCAAGCCCGGATGCCTGGAGCGCGGCCGCATACTTGAAACTGTGCCCCGGCACCACGCGGTCATCTGTATCCGCCGTCGTCACCAGCACCGCCGGGTAGGGCGTGCCCGCCTTGACGTTGTGGTACGGCGAATAGGCCCGCAGCACGCGCCAGTCCGCCTCGACGTCGGGCCGACCGTAATCGTCAGTCCAGTAACGCCCAGCGGTGAAGCGGTCGAAGCGCAGCATGTCCATGACACCCACCGCCGGATGCGCCGCTGCAAACAGGTCCGGCCGCTGGTTAACCACGGCGCCCACCAGCAACCCGCCGTTCGAACCGCCTTCCACCGCAAGCCCGGTCTTCGCCGTCACGCCGTTGGCAATCAGCCATTCGCCCGCCGCGATGAAATCGTCGAACACATTCTGCTTGCGAGCCCGCCGCCCGGCGTCGTGCCAGGCATCGCCATATTCCCCGCCACCACGCAGGTTCGCCACGGCATAGGCCCCGCCGCTCGCCAGCCAGGCCATGCGCGCCGCCGAATAGGCTGGCGGCAAGGAGATATTGAAGCCGCCGTAGCCATACAGGATCGTCGGCACCGGCCCCTTTGCGTCCTTGCGCCTGACCACGAACATCGGGACCTTCGTGCCATCCTTCGACGGATAGAACACCTGCTCGACCTTGTAGTCCTCGGGCACGAAGTTCAGCGGCACCTTCTGCCACGGCGCCACTTTGCCGCTGGCCGCGTCAAAGCTGTAGACGCTTCCAGGCGTGGTGAAACTGGTGAATCCGAAATATCCGGTCCGGTCGCCGGACTTGCCCGAGAACCCGGTGATCGATCCGATCCCCGGCAGCGTCATTTCGCCAACCGGCGTCCCGTCAAGCGCGTAGACCTTGATCTGCGATTTCACATCACGCAGGTAATTGAGATAGAGCTTCCCCCCGACGATCGCCGCCCCGTCAAGGTTCGCGTCGCTCTGCTCCACCACCGTAGTCCATACCGGCTCGGCCCCCGAAAGGTCGACCTTCACCACTTTCTTGAGCGGCGCGTCCTTGCTGGTCACGAACCACAGCGTATCACCTGTCGCGTCGAAACAGTCCCACTGCGCGGTCATGTCGGGGATCAGCGGCCGCAGCTTCCAGTCAGCTTTGCCGATGGGCGCCACGAACACCGCTGACAGGGGATCGGTGCCTTCATGGCTCGTCACGACCAGCCAGCGCCCTTCACCCTTGACCTGCGCCACGTGCCCCCACTTCGGCTTGTCAGGGGTTGAAAAGACGGGCCGGTCCTCGGTCTGCGGCGTGCCCAGCTTGTGATACCATACGGTCTGGTTGTAATTCAGCGCCTGGAACGCCTCGCCTTCCTTCGGTGCCTCGAAGCGCGAATAGAGCACGCCATCGTTGCCGACCCACGCAATATCGCTGAACTTCACCCACTTGATTTCGTCGGGCAGCGCCGTCCCGTCACTCGCATTGACGAACTTCATCGTCCGCCAGTCCGAACCGCCATCCTGCACCGTATAGGCAAGGGTTCCACCGTCCGGCGAAGGCTCCCACGCGTCAAGCGCTGTGGCCCCATCCTTCGCCCAGCCATTGGGGTCCAGCAACACGCGCCCCTGCGGGGAGGCGGCATCCCGCACGAGCAATTGTGCCTGGTTCATCAGGCCCGAATTGTAGGTGTGAAACAGACGGCCGCCGTCCTCGCGGGGCACGCCCCAGCGGGGATAGTCGAACAGCCCCTTGAGCTTCCTCTCGAACCCGGCCCGCTCCGGCAGCGCCTTGAGATAGGCATCCGTCAGCTTGCTCTGTGCGTCGACCCACGCGGCAACCTTGCTGTCAAAGCGAACGTCCGCTTCCAGCCAGCGATAGGGATCGGCAACCTTTTCGCCAAAAAGGGTCTCGACCACCGGGCCCCGGTCGGTCTCGGGATAGTTCACGGCTGTTTCTCCGGCATGGACAGGTGCAGACAGGCTGACGGCCGCCACCGCAGTGGCGAGCAGGAATTGGCGCAAAGGCATGGGAAGACTTTCCGGTGAATCATTCGGTTACAGCCGAAACTAGCCAGCTTCCCGTCTCGCACAAGTCCCACGCACGAAAAACGGGCGGAGCCAGTGGCTCCGCCCGTCAATCTCGTCGGTCGAACCGAAGCGCGAATTATGCGGCTTCGTATTCGTCTTCATCGGCGGTCATCACCGGACCCGAATCCTGGCCCTTGGCCGAGGTGTCACGGTCAACCAGCTCGATCACGGCGATCGGCGCGGCGTCCGACGAGCGGAAACCAGCCTTGATGATGCGGGTGTAGCCGCCGTTGCGGTCGGCGTAACGCTCGGCCAGAACGGTGAACAGCTTCTGCAGCTGGGCGTCGTCAAGCAGACGGGCATGGGCGAGACGGCGGTTCGAAAGGCCGCCCTTCTTTCCGAGCGTGATCAGCTTCTCGATGTAGGGGCGCAGTTCGCGCGCCTTCGGCGTCGTCGTGGTGATCTGCTCGTGCTTGATCAGCGCAGCAGCCATGTTGCGCAGCATCGCGATGCGGTGGGCAGAAGTACGACCCAGCTTACGCTGGCCAAGTTTATGACGCATGGTATTTCCCTTCCGTTCGTAGGGGGGCCGTACAAGGTACCCCGATCCAGGCGGCGAATTCGGGTTGCCGCCAAGTCACCCTTGAAAACAGGGCGCCCCGAAGGACGCCCCGAATTTCCTTAGCCGAGAAGCTCTTGCTCGAGCTTCTTGGCCATTTCTTCGATGTTCTCAGGCGGCCAGCCGGGAATGTCCATGCCGAGGCGCAGGCCCATCGACGAAAGGACTTCCTTGATCTCGTTGAGCGACTTGCGGCCGAAGTTCGGCGTGCGCAGCATCTCGGCTTCGGTCTTCTGGACCAGGTCGCCGATGTAGATGATGTTGTCGTTCTTGAGGCAGTTGGCCGAACGCACCGACAGTTCCAACTCGTCGACCTTCTTGAGAAGGTAACGGTTGAGCTGGTTGGCATCGCTCTCTTCCGGTGCATGGGCAGCAACGCCGCCGGCAACCGAAGGAACGTGGCCGACCGGCACCTGGTCGTCGAAGTGGACGAACAGCGCGAGCTGGTCCTGAAGGATGCGCGCGGCATAGGCCACGGCGTCTTCCGGGGTGATCGTGCCGTCGGTTTCGACCGTCAGGTTGAGCTTGTCGTAGTCAAGCTCCTGACCGATGCGGGCGTTGTCGACCTTGTACGAAACCTGGCGAACCGGCGAGTACAGCGAGTCAACCGGGATCAGGCCGATCGGCGCGTCAACCGGACGGTTCGACACCGCGGGGACATAGCCCTTGCCGGTGTCGACGGTCAGTTCCATGTTGAACGTCGCGCCTTCGTCGAGATTGCAGATCACGAGGTCCTTGTTCATGACCTCGATGTCGCCGGTGACGGCGATGTCGCCTGCCTTCACTTCGCCCGGGCCAGTGGCCGAGAGCTGCAGACGCTTGGGGCCTTCGCCCTGCATCTTGAGGGCGATCTGCTTCACGTTGAGCACGATGTCGGTCACGTCTTCGCGGACGCCGGCGAGCGACGAGAATTCGTGAAGGACGTTCTCGATCTTGATCGAGGTAACCGCCGCGCCCTGAAGCGAGGAGAGCAGCACGCGACGCAGCGCGTTGCCGAGGGTGAGACCAAAGCCACGCTCAAGCGGTTCGGCGACGAAAGTCGCGCGGCGCTTGGCGTCGTTGCCCGGCTTGATCTCGAGATTGTTGGGCTTCTTCAGTTCCTGCCAGTTCTTGATGTTGACAGTCATGGAATTCCCCTGGGGTTTGTGCGGGCTTTTGCCGGTTGCCGGGATGCTTAATTCCCGGCTCCGGTCGAGGTATTGGGTGAAAGGGGCGCCGGTACCTGCGCCCCATCCACCATAGGCAGGATCAGACGCGACGACGCTTCGACGGGCGAACGCCGTTGTGCGGAATCGGGGTCACGTCACGGATGGCCGTGATGGTGAAGCCAACCGCCTGAAGCGCGCGCAGGGCGCTTTCGCGGCCCGAACCCGGACCCTTGACTTCGACTTCGAGGGTGCGGACGCCATGTTCCGCCGCCTTCTTGCCGGCGTCGTCAGCAGCAACCTGTGCTGCATACGGGGTCGACTTGCGGCTGCCCTTGAAGCCCATCATGCCGGCAGACGACCACGAAATGGCGTTGCCCTGTGCGTCGGTGATGGTCACCATGGTGTTGTTGAAGCTGGCGTTGACGTGCGCAATGCCGCTGGTGATGTTCTTGCGCTCGCGCCGCTTAATGCGCTGAGGTTCGCGTGCCATTGTTTTCTATCCTCGAGAAACTGGGACGGAAGAAGGACCTGAAAAGGTCTTACTTCTTCTTGCCGGCGATCGGCTTGGCCTTGCCCTTGCGGGTGCGGGCGTTCGTGTGCGTGCGCTGACCGCGAACCGGCAGGCCCTTGCGGTGACGCAGACCACGATAGCATGCGAGGTCCATCAGGCGCTTGATGTTCATCGCCACTTCGCGACGAAGATCGCCTTCCACGGTGTGATCGGCATCGATCGTTTCGCGGATCTGAAGGATTTCGGCATCCGAAAGATCGGCCACGCGGCGGGTGTGTTCGATACCCAGCTTGTCGGCGATCTGCTTGGCCTTGTGAGCGCCAATGCCATGAATGTAAGTCAGCGCGATGATCACGCGCTTGTTGGTGGGGATATTGACCCCGGCAATACGAGCCACTTGCTTCTCCGTTTGCTCCACAGGCCGCGCGAATCACTCACGCCGCCTATCTCATCGCGAAATAACACTCGGGAAATCCGGGATTTGTGCAGGGCTTCAGGAGTTTGTCCCTGATTGCGCAAACACTGCCCGGAAATGAGTGAAAGGCGCGATTAGGCGGTTTCGACTGCAACGTCAACCATTTCACAGGGGCAAAGGGCGGACGGCGCGCCGCTCCGGCACGGTCCTGCGGATATGCCAGTCCGATGTGGAGGGACATATCGCAAATCTCCGCTGGCGTCAAAATCGGATCGCTTTGGAAATCACTTCGGAAACCGTCTCGGCCGGCACGGACCAGATCACTAACGATGGAGCATCGCCCCTGCAAAACGTCACCTCTATCGATTTGACCGCATTTCTCGCCTGGCTCTTTGCAGAGCGAGATCGGGCCACTATTTAACCCATTGCGTGGCCGGTGGCGGCACCGCCCCTCCTGCGCCGGAAAAGTCCCCTGACCAATATCCTCGGCATTGCCGTAAAGCTCGACTATGCAATGAACGCCCCCGCGCCCGTGCTGATGCAGATCGGCGTGGCGGACGCGGCGGGGCAACGCATCATCGATACAACCTGCAACGCTGCGCCCGAAGTGACGCGGACGGTTTCGGGCCATGACGGTCTTGGCAACCGGCTCTGGCTCGAGCCGGAAGACCGCTTCACCGCTGCCTACACCGCCACAGTCGAGATCGATCGTGTGCCGGTGGCGCTCGCGAGCCTTGCCGCAGACACGCTCACCAGCCTGCCCGGCGAGGTCCTCGAATACCTCTTCCCGTCACGCTATTGCCCGGTTGACACGATGCACGCGTCCGCGGTGGACCTGTTCGGTCATCTCTCCGGCGGTGCAATCGTGGAGGCCGTGCGCGAGTGGATATCTACCCATCTTTCCTACGTACCCGGCGCGAGCCACGGCGGCACCACCGCGCTCGATACCTTTCACGCTCGCGAAGGCGTCTGCAGGGACTATGCACACCTCCTGATCGCGCTGGTGCGTGGCCTTGGCATTCCTGCCAGGATGGTCAGCGCCTATAGCCCCGACGTCGATCCGCAGGACTTCCATGCGCTTGCCCAGGTTTGGCTGGCAGGAGCCTGGCACCTCGTTGAGGCGACTGGCATGGCAGACCCTGCCAGCACGGCCATCATCGGCGTCGGCAGAGACGCCGCCGACATAGCGTTCCTCACGATCTTCGGCAGCGCGACGCTCAACGAGCAAGTGGTCGAGGTACGCCGGATCTAGATCCGCTCCGCCTGCGCCACCGCCTCGCTTGCCCGCAATGCCGATATGATCCGAGTCAGGTGCGCAAGGTCACGCACCTCAAGGTCCACCTCGTAGGTGTGGAACGGGTTCTCGCGCTGCGTCATCTCGAGATTGACGACGTTGGCGTGGTTCTTGGCGAAGATGCCTGCCATTTCCGCCAGCGTCCCGGGGCGGTTGTACAGTTCTGCCCGCAATCGCCCGATCGCGCCGTCGGTGCGTGCATCCCATGACAAGTCGATCCAGTCGGCATCGACGCCATCGGCCAGCCGCATGCAGTCGATCGCGTGGACCTCGACGCCCTTGCCGGGGCGGCGCAGCCCGACGATGCGGTCGCCCGGCACCGGATGGCAACAGTCCGCCAGCTTGAAGGCCATGCCGGGGGTCAGTCCGCGCACCGCGATGGCGCGCTTCTGGCTTGGCCAGTTTTCCTCCGGAAGATTGGCTGCACTGCCGGGAACCAGCGCTTCCATCACCTGCCGGTCGTCCAGCTTGGCAGAGCCGATGGCGAACATGAGGTCTTCTTCGGAGGCCAGCTTCAAGCGCTTGAGGGCATCGTTCAAGGCCTTCTTGCCAATGGTGGTCGGCAACCGCTCGACAATTTCCTCGTAAAGCTTGCGCCCGATCGCGGCGACCTCGGCGCGTTCCTTCTGGCGCACGAAACGGCGGATTGCCGCACGCGCCTTTCCGGTAACGACAAAGCCCAGCCATGAAAGCTGCGGTTCCGACGTCCGGCTCTTGATGATCTCCACCACGTCGCCATTCCCGAGCGCGGTGCGCAAGGGCACATGCCGTCCGTTGATCTTCGCGCCCACCGCCTGCGCACCAAGATTGGTGTGCACCGCAAAGGCGAAGTCGATCGGGGTTGCCCCCTTCGGCAACTGGAACAACGCGCCCTTGGGCGTGAAGGCGAAGATGCGATCCTGGTAGATCGCCATCTTGGTGTTCTCGAGCAGTTCCTCGGCATCGTGACTGGATTCGAGGATTTCGATCAGGTCGCGCAGCCAGCCCACCTGCCCATCGGGCGTGCCGCCCTGCTTGTAGGCCCAGTGCGCTGCAAGCCCGAATTCGTTGCGCTCGTGCATCTCGTGCGTCTTGATCTGCACTTCCACGCGCATCGCGTTGGAATAGATCAGCGCGGTGTGCAGCGAACGGTAGCCGTTCATCTTTGGCGTCGAGATGTAGTCCTTGAAGCGCCCCGGGATCATCTGCCATTCGCGGTGGAGAATGCCTAGGGCCTTGTAGCAGTCGTCCTCGGTGTCGGTCAGGACGCGGAAGGCCATGATGTCGGTAATCTGCTCGAACGAGACGTGCCGCTCGGCCATCTTCCGCCAGATCGAATAGGGGTGCTTCTCGCGCCCCGAAACCTCGACCCGCAGCCCCGCCTCGGCCAGCGCCTTCTTGATCTCCAGCGCAATGGCATCGACCTGTGCGCCCTCCTCGCTGCGGATCGCCGCCAGCCGGCCGGTGATGGTGGCATAGGCTTCGGGTTCGATCTGCTCGAAGGCGAGCAGCTGCATCTCGCGCATGTATTCGTACATGCCCACGCGCTCTGCCAGCGGGGCATAGATATCCATCGTCTCACGCGCGATACGGCGGCGCTTTTCCTCGCTCTTGATGTAGTGAAGCGTACGCATGTTGTGCATGCGGTCAGCCAGCTTCACCAGCAGGACGCGCAGGTCCTCGCTCATCGCCAGCAGGAACTTGCGCAGGTTTTCCGCCGCGCGCTCGCTCTCGCTCATCGTCTCGATCTTCGAGAGCTTGGTCACGCCGTCGACCAGCCGCGCCACATCCGGCCCGAACAGCCGCTCGATCTCGTCGACGGTGGCAAGTGTATCTTCAACGGTATCGTGGAGCAGCGCGGTGATGATCGTGTCCTGATCGAGCTTCAGCTCGGTCATCAGGCCCGCCACTTCCACCGGGTGCGAGAAGTACGGGTCTCCGCTCGCGCGCTTCTGCGTGCCGTGTTTCTGCACGGTATAGACATAGGCACGGTTGAGCATCGCCTCGTCCGCGTCGGGATCATAGGCAAGCACACGTTCGACAAGTTCGTACTGGCGGAGCATCTGCGCCCTAAATGGCGGCATCGGAGCGTTTCCCGCAAGGGGGAATACCTCTTTAATGCAATCGTGTTGGTCGATCAGAGAATAATCGGCGCGCTGCCCCTGTCCTGCGGAAGAAGTCCTGCAACACGTGGATCGGGTAGGATCTCGACGAAGCGCGCAAACGGCACGAAGCCCTGGGCCTGGTAGAATGGCAGCGCTCGCGGATCATCGGTCGTGCATGTGTGCAGCCAGACCCGCCCGATTCCGGGCGCCCATGCCAGTTGCAAGGCTCGCCGCATCAGCCATTTGCCAAGGCCCTTGCCCGTGGCTCCCTTGATGAAACCGAAGAACACGATCTCGCATTCTCCTTCAACGCGGCAGTCGAGTTCCAGCATGCCAACCTCGACACCGGCGCGGTCGGCCACGGCAAAGATCTGCACACGCGGATCGTGTATGATCTCTGCCAGTTCCGCATCGCTCTTGCCGAGACGCGTCCACCACAGCCACGGACCGCCAATGCGCTTGTAGAGCAGACGGTACTTTTCAGGTCCCGCCTGCTTCCATCGGACCAACTGCACGGGCACGTCGCCCTCGGGCACTAGCTTGCGCAGACCCTCGGGCGGCGCAAGCATCTCGAGCGCGGTGACGACGCATGCCAGATCGCTTGGCGCAACGTTGTGAAAGCCGTGCCCGAGCGCCGGGCCTTCCGCCTCGATCACGTCAGCTCCAGACAGCTTCCGGCGGCAGGCTCATAAGGATCGCGTCGATGTTGCCACCGGTCTTCAGCCCGAACAGCGTGCCGCGGTCCCACACGAGATTGAATTCGGCATAGCGCCCGCGATATTCAAGCTGGGTCAGCTTCTCTGCCGGCGAGTAGTCCATGCCCATCCGTTTGCGGACGAGGCGCGGAAAGACATTGATGAACGCATCGCCCACATCGCGCGTGAAAGCGAAGTTCGCCTCGAAAGCCGCATCGTCGGTGCATTCGAGATGGTCGTAGAAGATACCACCTACCCCGCGATGAACCTTGCGATGCGGGATCCAGAAATAGTCCTCCGCCCACTTCTTGAACTTCGGATAATACTCCGGGTCATGCCGATCGCAGGCCGCCCTGTACTCGGCATGGAATTCGGCTGTGTCCTCCTCATAGGGGATCGGCGGATTGAGATCGCCACCACCGCCGAACCACGCCTTGCTGGTCGTCAGGAAGCGCGTGTTCATGTGCACCGCCGGCACGTGCGGGTTGCGCATGTGTGCCACGAGGCTGATGCCGGTTGCCGTGAAGCCCGGTGCCTCGACGCTCGCCCCGTTGACCGATCCGGCAAAGTCCTTCGAGAATTCGCCTTGCACCGTCGAGACGTTGACGCCCACCTTCTCGAACACCTTGCCCTTCATCAGGCCCTGCACGCCGCCGCCGCCATTTGCTACGGCCTCGCCCTCATGTTCACGGTTCCATGGGGTGTAGGCAAATGACGCATCCGATCCCGCCTCGCGCTCGATCGCCTCGAACTCGGCGCAGATCCGGTCACGCAAGCTCTCGAACCAGGCACGGGCGCGGGTGGTGTGGGTCGTCCAGTCGGTCATGCAATCCCCCAGAGGTCTCTCATGGCGACTTGCCAAGGGAATCGCGATCCGGCAAGGGAAAGCCATGGTTCCCTTTTCGTTCGCCTCTCAGGAATTCCGCCTCGGCGCCTCGCGCGCGCTTTTCTGGGCAGAGGAGAACGCGCTGCTGTTGGCTGACCTGCACCTCGAGAAGGCCAGCTTCTTTGCGCGCCACGGCCAGATGCTTCCGCCCTACGACAGCCGCGCCACGCTGGAACGCATTGCCCAGGCCCTGCGCGAGACAGGTGCGCGCCGCGTTTTCTGCCTGGGCGACTCGTTCCACGATGCGGCTGCGGTCGCCCGTATGGAACCCCACGCAGCCGGCATGCTCGATGCGCTCACCCGCGCCACGGACTGGGTGTGGATCACCGGAAACCATGACGAAGATGCCTCTGCACCGGGCGGAACACTCGTTGACGAACTCGTCGTTCGCGGACTGACGCTGCGCCACATCGCGCGCAGGGGCACCGCCAAAGGCGAAGTTTCCGGCCACTTCCACCCCAAACTGCGCGTGTCGATCCGGGGGCGCACCATTGCCCGGCCCTGCGCCGTCGCAAGCGAGAACCGCCTGATTCTGCCCGCTTTTGGCGCGTTGACAGGGGGCATGGACGCTGGCGATCCTGCCATTCTCAAGGCATTGCAGCCGGCACGGTCGATCGATGCGATCGTGCCTGCCGGTGAAAAGCTTGCCCGGTTCAACCTGTGGCGCGCTGCAGCCTGAAGGCAACATCCGTCAGCGAAACCGGCTCGTTGCGGAACCAAGGGCAAAACCGCCCTTTATCTGAACGCACATTGTGATATGAGCGCGCGGAACCATATTGGGCAAAAACTGCAGGAGAAAGCACTATAGCTCCCCCACCGCGGCGCATGATGGCGCCCCCCGTCAAGAGCGGGCCTCGCTACAACCAGATGATCAACGTGCCAAAGGTGCGCGTGATCGACGAGAACGGCGAGAACCTGGGTGTGATGTACACCCGCGAAGCGATCGAGCAGGCTGCCGAAGTTGGCCTGGACCTCGTCGAAGTTTCCCCCAACGCGGATCCGCCGGTCTGCAAGTTCCTCGACGTGGGCAAGTTCCGCTACGAGGCGCAGAAGAAAGCCAACCTCGCCCGCAAGAGCCAGAAGACGCAGGAGATCAAGGAGATCAAGATGCGTCCGAACATCGATGACCACGATTACGACACCAAGATGCGTAACGTCGTGAAGTTCATCGGCGAAGGCGACAAGGTGAAGATCACGCTGCGTTTCCGTGG
>JBEQCK010000044.1:0-20366 GCA_041639335.1 Novosphingobium sp. | reverse complement strand
CGAGTTCGGTGCGCTGGACCGGTGACGCGCTCGAAATCGACATCGAGGAGATGGACAAGCGGGTTGGCGTGCCGTGGCAGCGGCGCGTGGCCGGCAAGGTTCGTGTCTATCCCGAAGCGACCAACGATCGCGCCTTCTCGCTTGACCCGGAGGGGCGCCACCGCTGGCACTGCATCGCCCCGCGCGCGCGGATCGAGGTCCGGATGGATAAGCCCGGTCTCAGTTGGAAGGGCAGCGCCTATCTCGATTCGAATTTCGGCGCGGAGTCGCTGGAGGAAGGCTTCCGCGTCTGGCACTGGTCCCGCGCCCATGGGCGAAGCGGGTCGGTGGTCTGCTACGAGGGCATCCGCCGCAATGGCCAGGGCTTTGCCAGCGCCCTGCGCTTCGGTGCGGATGGGGTGCCGCACGAGGAGGAAGCGCTGCCGCCGGTCGCGCCCTTGCCGAACACGCTCTGGCAGATGGAGCGCAAGACGCGGGCGGACAGAGGCCATGCCAGCGTCATCCGCACCTGGGAGGACGCGCCGTTCTATGCCCGCTCCACCCTGTCATCGCGCCTGTTCGGAGAGCCGGTGGTGGCGGTGCAGGAAAGCCTTGATCTCGATCGCTTTTCTTCGCCGATCGTGCAGTTCATGCTGCCGTATCGGATTCCGCGAGGCTAGTCGTCGGGGTCCTGTTTCTTCGCCTTGTCCTTGGCAATCTCGCGGTTGACCGACCATAGCTGGTAGATGCCGAAGCCCAGCGCGATGAAGGCGGTGAAGACGATTTCCACCCAGCCGAAGTGTTCGCTCATCGAATTCATGCTGGCTCTCCCTCCCTTTGCGCGCTTGCAGCGGCGAACGTGCGGATCAGTTCAGCGGCCTCCCCGGGGCGCTCTTCATGCGCAAGATGCCCGAGACCCGGCAGCACTTCCACACGGCAATCGGGGATCAGCCTTACGGCCTGTTCGACAGACGACAGCGGCACGGCGGTGTCGCCACTGGAATGGACCAGCAGCACGCGGCTCCTCAACTGCGGCTGCAACCGGCTGAGCGCTTCGAGGTCCCAGCTGGCCATCATTTCCATCGCCCCGCCGCAGTGGTGATGGTTGCCCATCAGCGCCTCGTAGGCAGCAATCCCCCGGGCATCGATGGCAGAGCCTGTGGCGCGGCGCATGAAGCGCCCGGTCTCGCCCGGAATGCGGGCAATTCCGGCCAGCATGCGCGGCACAAGCGGGTTCACGAACAGCATTTTGGCGAGCGACGGGAACAACTTGGCGGCAAGGCCGGGGAAGGGCATCAGGGCGGGGTTGAAGCCGATCAGGGGCGTTTCTGCGCCCTGAAGATGGACGGTCTCGATCGCTATGGCCGCGCCCGCCGAGTGGCCGACGATTAGCGATGGCTTCTCTTCGAACACATCGAGGAGCGCGATCACGGCACTTGCCATGCCGGGCAGGGTCAAGCCCTGACGCGGACGGCCCCTGGTAAAACCGTGGCCGGGCAGGTCGGGGGCGATCACAGTGAAGCCCTGCGCCAGCAGTGGCAGCACGTCTCGCCAGCTGTGCGTTGCCGCGCCGGTGCCGTGGAGCAGCAGGATCGTCGGCCCCTCGCCTGCGACCTGAACATGCCATTTCAGCCCGGGCGTCTCCACGAAGCGGCTGGCTTCGCGGTTGGGCCAGTTGCGCCCTTCGACGTCCCAGCGCGGCCCGCTCATGCGCGTTTCTTCTGCGGCTCGGCAGCAAGCGTCACCGCCGCCTTGAGCGCCTTGGCATCGGCGAAGGGCAGCGGCAGGTAACGCGCCCGCATGGCCTCGGCGATGCGCGCAGCTTCGGGCCGAGGGCGAGGGGATATGTCGATCACCACGGCATCGAGACCGGCGCTGGCAATTCCTCGTGCGGCGGCCAGCGCGTCGGCGTTGGCCTGGGCGCGACCGGATGTGCCGTCTGCAGCCACGTTCGCGCTGCCGTCGGTGAGGAATACGAGGAACGGGGTCCGCCCCCGGCTCATCACGGCATCGGCCAGCTGGCGGGCAAGGGCAATGCCTCGGGCAAGCGGGGTGCCGCCGCCGCCGGGCAGTTCGGCAAGGGCGCGCTTGGCGCGGGTCAGCGAGCGCGTGGGCGGCAGCAGCAGGTCTGCCTCGGTCCCACGAAAGGCAACCAGCGCAACTTCGGCCCGCTTCACATAGGCCTGGGCGAGGATCAGCTCGACCGCGCCTTTGGCCTCTGACAGGCGGGCGAGGGCTGCCGAGCCGGAAGCGTCCACCGCGAAGATCGTGACCGTGGTGGCGCGTTCCTCGAAGCGGCGGACCCTGAGGTCGTCGCGGCGAAAACGGATCGGGCCGGCGCCTTCGGGAGCGGGTTCGCGTCTGCGCAAGGGTTGCCACGGTATGGCGGCGCGCAGGGTATCGACCAGCGCCATGCGCACACCTCCGCCGGGCATGCCGGGCCGCGCGCCGAGAGGCTTGCCGCGCAGTGCCGAACCGGTGCGGCGTCCTGCGCCTCCGCCACGCGCCGACCGCTGCGCGCGACCGGAGGCGATCAGTTCGAGCACGTCGGGCGGGATCATGGCGCGCGCGGCTTCGATCAGCAGGTCTTCGGGAATGTCGGGTACGCTGTCGTCATCTTCGTCGTTGTCCGGGCGCTCTGCCTCCTCAGGCTCACGCTCGGGTTCAGGAGGTGGGGGCGCTTCGGGCTCCGACGGCAGTTGCGTCGCGCGTGGGGCAAGGACGAGACGGGTCGCAGCCTCGAGGTCGGCGCGGCGGACGCTGTCTTGTCCGCCAAGCATCGCGTGCGCCCTGGCCACGGCGGCGGCTTGCAGGAGCGGCCGGATCGACGCAATGCCAAGCGCTGTTGCAGTGGCGGCAAGCGCTGACATCGCCTCGCTTTCGAGTGATGGCGTGCCACCTGCAACGGCGGTTTCAGGCATGTCGCAGTGGAGGTCCGCCGCGCGCACCCCTTGCAGGCTGAGGTCGAAGGCCACCCGTTCCATCAGCGCCAGCGGCGGCCGTTCGTCCGGGCCTTCGCCGTCGTCGAGCAGGACGAGCAGGAAGCCGCCGCCATTGTCGAGCGCCTGCGCGATACGGCCGGCAATGTCGGTGCGCAGCCGTTCCGCCATCGGCACGACCAGCACGCCGCCTGACACCTCCGCCAGCAAGCCACGTTGGAGAACCAGCGAACCCGTGGCGAGGCTGGCGGCAATGTCGGTGCCACCGGTCAGCCGGTCCTCATCGATATGACCGGGCAAGCGGCGGAAGGGTGTGTCCGTCGGAAGCAGTCCGCGCAGCGCTTGCAGGACGAGATCGCGTGCCGGTCCACCGCCGCGCAGGACCATGCCGCCGAGCTTGCGGTCTGCGGCCAGCAGGCGCGCTGCCAGGAGCGCATCTGCCAGCCCATTGGTCATTTGAGGCCTGTGCTCATTTGAAATGTTCGGCGATCGCGCGATCAATCCGGGCGGTCGATCCGCTTTCGTCGAGCACGTCGCGGCGCAGGCGGTGGCGCAGGGCCATCGGCGCCACGTGCAGCAGGTGATCGCGCTTGACCACCTTGGCGCCCTTCAGCGCCGCAAAAGCGCGTGCGGCGCGCATCAGGGTGAGCTCGCCGCGCAAGCCGTCAACGCCCACGGCGCTGCAGATTCCGGCGGCATCGATCAGCACGCTGTCCGGCACCTCGATCTTCGCCAGCTTCTTCTGCCCGCGCGCGATCTGCTGCAGGACTTTGTCGTCCTCCTCGGCCCACTGCGCGGCAAAAGCCTCACTGTCGGCATCATGCGAGGCGCAGCGGCGCATGATCTCGACGCGGTTCTCAATCTCGCGCGGGGTGCGCACTTCGACAGAAAGGCCGAAGCGATCCAGCAGCTGCGGGCGAAGTTCGCCTTCTTCGGGGTTGCCGCTGCCGATCAGCACGAACTTTGCCTTGTGGCGCACCGACAGCCCCTCGCGCTCCACCACGTTCTCGCCCGAGGCGGACACGTCGAGCAGCAGGTCGACCAGATGGTCTTCGAGCAGGTTGATCTCGTCGATGTAGAGGAAGCCGCGATGCGCTCGCGCCAGCAGGCCGGGTTCGAACGTCTTTTCGCCAGTACGCAGCGCGCGTTCCAGATCGAGCGAGCCGAGCACGCGGTCTTCCGTGGCGCCCAGTGGCAGATCGACGAACGGCACCGGCCGCTTGCTGGCCTTGTTCGATTCGCAGGGGTCAGGGCAGGTGTGCGGCGCGTCGGGTGAGCAGCCATAGCGGCACCCATCCATCACCATGATCGGCGGCAACAGGCTGGCCAGTGCGCGGGCGGCGGTGGACTTTCCTGTCCCACGGTCGCCAAACACCATCACTCCGCCGATGGAGGGATCGACCGCAGCGATCAGGAGCGCGAGCTTCATCTCGTCCTGACCGACGATCGCAGAGAAGGGAAAGCGCGCCATCTGTCCAGAAGTGTGGACACATATGTCCGTCAGGACAAGCGGAATTATTGCTGATCTGAAGTCTTGATCAGTCGGTCCTTGAGTGTGTGCATCGTCCACCACACGCCCAGCACCATCGGCAGCACCAGCAAGCCCACCACGAACTCGTCCGAAACGCCCAATGCGCTGTCGGGCGCTGCATAGAGCGCGTACTTGATCAGGCCCAGAACATAGTAGCTGAGCGCCACCGCAGACAGGCCTTCGACCAGCTGCTGCAAACGCGCCTGCATCGAGATCGACTGCTCCATCGACCGCAGCAGCTCTGCATTTTGGTTCTCGATCCGCGTATCGATCCGCGCGCGCAGCAGCGACGTCAGCTGCTCGGTTCGTTCGCCGATGCGCTCGATCCTCTCGCTCGTGGCGATGCAGGTGTTCATGGCCGGGCGGAAGCGGCGCTGGGTGAAATCAACCAGCGAGGCGTAGCCCTCGACCGGCTGTACGGCGAGCTGCTCCAGACGCTCTTCGACGATCTGGCCATAGGCCCTGGTCGCGTCCATGCGAAACGAGATGGCGGTTGCGACAGAGGCAAGATCGAGCGCGAGGCGTGACAGTTCCTCAAGCAGGCTGTCGTCGCGCGCGTCGCTGTCGGCGATGCGGTTTGCCAGATCGCTGAGGCGCTCTTCGGCAGCATCCAGTTTGGGCCAGCATTCGCGGGCGACCGGCAGGCCGAGCAGCGCCTTGTTGCGATAGTTGCCCAGTTCCTGCAGGCGCTGGATCTGGCGGGTGAGATCGCGCCGGTCGATGCCGTTGGCCGCGGCGAGCAACCGCCCGAAGCCATCGTCCTTCAGCCGGAAGTCCGACCATATGCGGATTCCGCCGCCCAGCGTGCTGGAAACAAGTTCGTCGCGATTGATCGGATGGCGATGGAGAACCTGCTCCACGTCGGCATCGCTTTGCGCCAGCCACACGCGCGTGCTCCGCACGATCTGGCCGGGGAGAGTGCGTGCCCAGGTGATTGCGGCGGATAGTTCGGCATCGGCAGTCGGATCGAGAAAGCCTTCGTCGTCGCAAGGCGCACAGAACAGCGTCAGGCTGCTGCCTTCACTCTGGCGCTCCCAGGTGAAAGTGACCCTCTCGTTGATCCGCCCTTCGCGGTGTGTCGGGTTGCCGACGCTGTCGTTGCTCGCCGTCAATGCCTCTATCGCGGACAATTCCTCGGCACGCTCGCTATCGTCGATCGCAAGGACCCACTGCACGATATGACACGGTACCGGCAAGGGCGGCCAGCGCCGCAAGTGCATCTCGCCAACGGCCCTGCTTCGAAGGTCATGGTCGCGCATGGGTGGAAATCCCTGACGCGGCTGGCAGGAGAGAAGCACCATTGGCGCCGCCGCTTGCGCAAAACGCTATGCCAAGAGTGCCGCGCCGCCAAACGGATTTGCGCGGTTTCGCGCAAGTGCCCGCCGGGATTGCCCAAAAGAACTAGGATTTCGGGCGATCGGCGCCGAAGCCCCTTGACCGCGTGAACGTTCTCAATTAGGTGAACGTTCACAAGAGCGCTGATGGCGAGCATTTCGCGTGGCAGTGCCGAGGTTGTAAAAGGGGAGGATCATGAAGGTTTCCATGACACGTTCCGCTGCCGTTCGCGCAGCCAGCATGGGTGCCCTTGCACTCGCACTCGCCGGGCAGGCCGTCCACGCGCAGGAAGCGCCGCAGGATGCTGCCGCTCCGGCTGAAGAAGGCGAAGCCATCGTCGTCACCGGCATCCGCGCCTCGCTGTCGAAGGCTCTCGACATCAAGCGCAGCGCGCAGGGCGTGGTCGATGCGATCTCGGCCGAAGACATCGGCAAGTTCCCCGATACCAACCTCGCCGAGTCGCTGCAGCGCATCACGGGTGTGTCGATCGACCGCAACAGCGGTGAAGGTTCGACCGTGACGGTCCGCGGCTTCGGTCCGGACTTCAACCTCGTCCTGCTCAACGGCCGCCAGATGCCCGCCTCCAGCCTCGGCGGCAGCAGCGGCGCCCCGGCCTCGCGCTCGTTCGATTTCGCCAACCTCGCCTCCGAAGGCATCGCCGGCGTCGAAGTCTACAAGTCGGGCCGCGCCTCGCTGGCCACTGGCGGCATCGGTTCGGTCATCAACATCAAGACCGCCAAGCCGCTTGATCGCCCCGGCTTCCACGGCAGCATCGGCGCCAAGGCAGTCTACGACACCTCGCTGTTCGACGGTACCAGCATCACCCCGGAAGTCTCGGGCATCATCAGCGATACCTTTGCCGATGGCCGCATCGGCGTGCTGCTGACCGGTTCGTACCAGGACCGCAAGGCCAGCCAGGCGCAGTTCAATGCAGGCTGGCGTGAAGGCTATCTCGGTTCGGAAAACAACTGGGGTTCGCTGGCGCAGCCGGGCACGCCGGGCGCCGCCAACATCCAGAATCGCCCCGGCCCGAACGACATCTATCAGGTCACGCAGAACGCCGGCTACGATTTCACCACGTTCCGCCGCAAGCGCATCAACGGCCAGGCCGTGGTGCAGGTCAAGCCGACCGACACGCTGACCGCGACAGTCGACTACACCTTCTCGCAGAACACCATCGACGCCCGCACCAACTCGATCGGCGTGTGGTTCAACCACGGCGACACCTCGAGCAGCTGGACCGATGGCCCGGCGGCCGGCCCGAACTTCTATGCCGAGAACTTTGGCCCCGGCAAGGACCTCGCCATCACCGGCGCGGTCGCGGCCAACCGCTCGCGCAACCAGTCGATCGGCGGCAACCTCAAGTGGGAAGGCCCGGGCGGGCTGCGCCTCGAACTCGACGGTCACCACTCGACTGCCGAGAGCAAGCCGACCAAGCCTTACGGTTCGGGCATTGCCGTCGGCAGCGCCATCTTCGGCGTGAAGTCGCAGAAGGTTGACTACACGTCCGACATGCCTGTCATCAGCGTGCAGATGTATCCGGGCTCCGAGATCAAGGCCTCGAACATCCGTCCGGCCGGCAACGCCTTCCGCACCGCCTACATGCGTGACGAGATCAACGAGGTCACCTTCCGCGGCGGTTATGACTTCGATGCCTCGTTCATCGACAGCCTCGATTTCGGCGTCACCTACACCGAGAACAAGGTGCGCTCGGCATTCGGCGTGATCCAGAACGATACATGGGGCGGCACCCTTTCGGCAGCCGAAACCCCGGATGATCTTTACCAGATCCGCGATCTGCCCAAGGATCTTTCGGGCATGTCGGGTTCGCAGGATGCCTCGATCATCCCGAGCTACTTCAACATCGACACCGACGGCCTGATCCGTCTGCTCGACAGCAAGATCGGCATCTGCAGCACCGCCGTTACGGCCGGCACCTGCATTGCCAAGTACACGACCGACCGCACCGTCCGCGAGCGGACCTGGGCGCCGTATGTGCAGACCAAGCACTCGTTCGATCTGGGCGCTGGTACGGCCAACCTGCGCTTCGGACTTCGCTACGAGAAGACCAAGGTCGACTCGACCGCACAGGTTCCGATCCCGGTCCGCACGATCTGGACCGGCGGCAACGAAACCGCGATCGACTACGGCAACCCGCAGCAGGTCGCTGCCGCCTCGCTCAAGGGCGAGTACGAGAACTGGCTGCCGGCAATCGACTTCGACATGGAGCCGGTCCGCAACGTTCGTCTGCGTGCATCATACAGCCAGACGATCACGCGTCCCGACTACGCCTCGCTGCAAGGCGGCACCACGCTCGCCTCGCCGATCCGTATCGGTGGCAGCACGGCATCGAGCGGCAACCCCGGCCTGCTGCCGTACAAGTCGAACAACGTCGATCTCTCGGCGGAATGGTACTACGCGCCGACCAGCTACGTTTCGGTGGGCTTCTTCCACAAGGTCGTGAAGAACTTCATCAGCCAGACGCAGGTCAACCAGCCCGCGTTCGGCCTGACCAACGCTGCTGCCGGCGCCAATGCCGCAGCCGCACGGGCAGCGCTGGGTCCGAACGCAACGGCGCAGCAACTGCTCGACTACATCGGCGCCAACTTCCCCTCGACGGTCATTCGTGACAACAACGGGGTGGTCACCGGTGTGGTTGGCCAGGCGTCCGATCCGCTGGTGAATTTCATCACCACGCAGCCGACCAACAGCGACCAGAAGGCCAAGCTGTGGGGCTGGGAATTCGCGGTCCAGCACAGCTTCTGGGAAACCGGCTTTGGTGCGATCCTGAACTACACCGTGGTGAAGAGCGACACGAAGTTCGACAACACCCTGCGCTACACCATCCCGCAGTTCGCGGTGAACGGGGTCAGCGACAGTGCCAACGCCGTGCTGTTCTACGACAAGAACGGCCTGCAGGCGCGCGTTGCCTATAACTGGCGCGATGGGTTCCTCTCGGGCTACGGCTTCGATCCGTACTACGTAAAGGCCTATGGCCAGTTCGACGCCAGCGCATCGTACGAAATCCGCAAGGGCGTGACGGTATTCGTTGAAGGCATCAACATCACCAACGCCGACCGCAAGGGCTATCAGCGCAACACCCAGACCGTGTTCTTTGCGGCACCGGGATATGCGCGCTATGCTGCCGGTGCGCGGTTTACCTTCTGAGCCTGAAGGGATGACCTTCGGGTGACGAAGAACCGGCGGCCCGTATTGCTTCGGCAGTGCGGGCCGCAGGGGTTTTGAAGACTGACAGGCTTGCCGGAGCAACCGGTGGCCGAAACGGGTGAGAGATGATCGGGTCGGTGAAGCAGGTTGTCATCGTCGGAGGCGGCACCGCAGGGTGGCTTTCGGCGTGCCTGCTTGCCGCGCGACGGCCCGAACTGGCGATCACATTGGTCGAGGCACCGGACATCCCGACCATCGGCGTGGGCGAGGGCACCTGGCCGACCATGCGCGAAACGCTCTCGACCATCGGCATTCCCGAGGCGGAGTTCCTTGCTGAGTGCGACGCCTCGTTCAAGCAGGGTTCGCGCTTCGATGGCTGGGTCGATGGCTCGGCGCAGGACAGCTACCTTCATCCGTTCACGCCGCCGCCGCCGGGCGACATAGCCGCGATGTTGCAGGCCTGGCGCGCGCAGGCACCGGACGTTCCGTTCGCCGCGCTGATGACGCCGCAAGCTGCGGCCTGCGACGAAAACCTCGCGCCACGCCAGCGCGCCATGCCCGATTACGCCGGGGCGCTGAACTACGGTTATCATCTTGATGCTGGCAAGTTTGCCACGCTTCTGACGCGCCACGCGACGACGCGGCTTGGCGTGATGCACGTCTCGGCGCAGGTGACTGCCGTTGCCGATGACGAAGCGGGCAACATCGCCAGTCTTCGCCTGCACGACGGGCGCGAAATTTCCGGTGACTTCTTCATCGATTGCTCCGGGCTCGCCGCGGTCCTGATCGGTGGCCACTGCGGCGTGCCGTGGGTGGATCGGTCCGACGTGTCCTTCAACGACAGCGCGCTGGCCATGCAGGTGCCGGTCGAACCCGGCAGCGCCATCGCCTCGCAGACCATCGGCACGGCGCACGAGGCGGGCTGGATCTGGGACATCGCCCTGCCGACGCGGCGCGGCATCGGCTGCGTCTTCTCCTCGCGCTTCATGGATGATGCGCGGGCAGAGGAAGTTCTGCGCAGCTACATTTCTGCGCGGCTGCCTCCCGCCGACTTGGCTGCCCTGCGCCCCCGCAAGCTCACGTTCTCCACCGGCCACCGTGAGCGCTTCTGGCAGGGCAACTGCCTTGCCGTGGGTCTCTCGGCCGGCTTCATCGAACCGCTCGAAGCCTCGGCCATCGTCACGATCGAGCTGTCGATCAAAGCGCTCGCCGAAAACTTCCCGCGCCGGCAGGCCACGATGGGCCTGCTGGCCGAGCGCTTCAACGAACTGTTCCGCTATCGCTGGGACCGCATCGTCGAATTCCTCAAGCTGCACTACGTGCTCAGCCGCCGCACCGAACCCTATTGGCTGGCGCAGCGCGACCCGGCGACGATCCCGGCGCGCCTTGCCGAATGTCTCGAGCTGTGGCGCGATCAGCCGCCGTCGGTGTGGGACTTGCCGCGCATGGACGAACTGTTCTGCGCCGCCAGCCAGCAATACGTCCTCTACGGCATGGGCTTCCCGGCGCCGGCCGGAGCACCCGACGCTACTGCCAGCCAGCGCCTTGCCGAAGTGCGCCAGCGTTCGCGCGCACTGGCCGCTGCACTGCCGTCCAACCGGACCTATCTCGATGCCCTGCGCCCCGTTGCGGCCGCAGCCCTAATCGCCATGCACGGAGCGGCAGTGAAATGAGCAACCACGCAGTCCTCAACCCGGCCGACCATGGCGAGTTGCGCATCGACACCGCCGCCAGCGCCGAGCTTGGCGACAATGTCATGGCCTGCGCCACGGTTCCGGCCGAGTTCCGCTCGATCCAGGCGCATTACCCCATCGTCCTGCGCCGCGACCTTGCCACCGGCAAGCTGGAGGCGCTGGCGCTTCTGGGGTTCGAGACCGGGGAGAACCTGTTCCTGCGGGATGGTGCATGGGATGCACCCTACCGCCCGCTTTCCATGGCGATCCGCCCGTTCCTGATCGGCCGCGCGCCGACGCCCGATGGCGTGGGCCAGGTCCACGTCGATCTCGACCATCCGCGCATCAGCAGGACGGGCGAGGGCGTGCGCGTGTTTGATGCGAGCGGCCAGCCCACGCCCTACCTCGAGGACATCGCCGCCAAGCTCGGCGATCTCGACCACGCCCACCGCGAATCCGCCGACTTCTTCGCCGCGCTTGATCGCTACGAGCTCGCCGAATCCTTCACCCTCGAAGTGACGCTCGATGATGGCGCGAGGAACTCGCTCGTCGGCTATCACACCATCAACGAGGAGAAGCTGTCGGCCCTCGATGGCCCGGCGCTGCAGCACCTCATGGCCAGCGGCCACCTCGCACGAATCTACATGATCATCGCCTCGCTCTCGCACTTCGGCGATCTGGTCGCGCGCAAGAACGCCAAGGTTGCCGGTGGCTGAAACAACTGCCCTGAAGCTTCCTGCAGTCGCTGAGAGGACACTCGAAGCACCGGGCGATCTCGATGCCCTGCTGTGCGGCGCGCGCGAACCGTTCGTACTGCGCGGGCTGGTGCGCGATTGGCCGCTGGTGCAGGCGGGCCTTGAATCCGCCCGCGCCGCGCGCGCCTATCTCGTCGAACGGGCGCGGCCCGTGCCGTTTACCGTTTCGCTCGCCGACCCCGGCAGCGGAGGCCGCCTGTTCTACGATGCAGCGATGCAGATGAACTTCCGGACGGCGCGCGGCAAGCTGGCGGATATCTTTGCCGGGTTCGATACCAACGAAGGCAGTGCCGATCACCCGGTGATCTACCTCGGCTCGATCGACGTGCCGACGCATTTCCACGGCGTCGATGCCGAAAACCGCGTCGACCTCGGCACGCGCGATCCGATCACCAGCTTGTGGATCGGATCGCCCACCCGCATCGCCGCGCACAACGATTTCCCCGACAACCTTGCCTGCTGCGTCGCCGGACGTCGCCGCTTCACGCTGTTTCCGCCCGATCAGTTCCGCAACCTCTACCTCGGCCCCATCGACAACACCCCTGCGGGCCGCGCGGTCAGCATGGTCGATTTCGCCGCGCCGGACTTCGCTGCGCACCCGCGCTTTGCCGAAGCGCTCAGGCATGGGCAGGTCGCTGACCTCGAACCCGGCGATGCGCTGTTCGTGCCTTCGATGTGGTGGCACCATGTCGAGGCGACCGAGCCCTTCAACATCCTGCTCAACTACTGGTGGCGCGATACCCCGCGCTACATGGGGCAGCCGCAGACCGCGCTGACCCATGCCCTGCTCGCCATCCGCGACCTGCCCGAGGCCGACCGCGCGGTGTGGCGCGACCTGTTCGACTACTACGTGTTCTCGGGCGGCTATGAAGCCCGCGCGCACATTCCCGCAGATAGGCAGGGCGCATTGGGACCCATCGACGCGCAGGGCGCTGCCCGCATTCACCAGTTCATCCTGAGGAGCCTCAGCCAATGACCGCTTCGCATTTGCCCCGCCGCATCGTCATTGCCGGAGGCGGCACCGCCGGGTGGATGGCCGCCGCCGCACTTGCCCGCACGCTCGGGTCCGTCGCGCAGGTCACGCTGGTCGAGAGCGAGCAGATCGGCACGATCGGCGTCGGCGAAAGCACGATCCCGCCGCTCGTCACCTACAACCGCCTGCTCGGCATCAACGAGGCCGAGTTCATGCGCGCCACGCAGGCGACGTTCAAGCTCGGCATCAATTTCGAGAACTGGCGGGTGCAGGGGGAGAACTACTTTCACTCCTTCGGCGGCACCGGCAAGGATCACTGGTCAGCCGGGTTCCAGCACTTCTGGCTGCACGGCCTTACGCGAGGCCACACCGAGCCCTACGGTGAATACTGCCTTGAGCTGAAGGCGGCGGAAGCGGGCAAGTTCGCGCACTTGCCGGATGACCGGATGAACTACGCCTACCAGCTTGATTCCGGCCTCTACGCCAAGTTCCTGCGCACCATGGCCGAGGGCGATGGCACGACGCGGATCGAAGGCAAGATTGCCCGCGTCGAACTCGATGGCGAGAGCGGGGATATCGCCGCACTGGTGCTGGAAGGCGACCGCCGCATCGAGGGCGATCTGTTCATCGACTGCACGGGTTTTCGCGCGCTGCTGATCGAGGGTGCGCTGCGTGCGGGCTATGACGACTGGACCCACTGGCTTCCCTGTGACAGCGCCATCGCAATTCAGACCTCCAGCGTGCGCCCGCCCGTGCCCTACACTCGCGCCATCGCGCATGAGGCGGGCTGGCAGTGGCGCATTCCCCTGCAACACCGCCAAGGCAACGGCGTGGTCTATTGCAGCGATTACCTGAGCCATGAGGCCGCGCTCGAAAAGCTGCTCTCCACGGTCGAGGGCGAGAAGCTGGTCAAGCCCAACCACATCCGCTTCCGCACCGGGGCGCGGCGCAAGCAGTGGCACCGCAATTGCGTGGCCGTGGGGCTTTCCGGCGGGTTCATGGAGCCGCTCGAGTCCACCTCGATCCACCTGATCCAGCGGGCGATCCTGCGCATCGTGCGGATGCTGCCTGCGGGCGAGATCAGCCAGCGCGACATCGACGAGTTCAACGACCAGCAATTCACCGACATGGAGCAGATCCGCGACTTCCTGGTCCTGCACTACAAGGCGACCGACCGCCGCGACACGCCGTTCTGGCGGCATTGCGCCAGCATGGAAGTGCCCGCCAGCCTCGAGCACAAGATGGAGCTGTTCCGCGAAACCGGTCGCGTGTTCCGCAAGAACGAAGAACTGTTTGCCGAGAATTCGTGGGTGCAAGTGATGATGGGGCAGGGGATCAATCCGCAAAGCCACCACCCGGTTGCCGCCAAGCTGCGGGACGAGGAACTGGCGCATCTGCTTGGTAGTTTGCGCGAGCAGGTCAGCCGTACCGTCGCCGCGCTGCCATCGCACGGCGATTACGTGGCGCGCTATTGCGGCGCGCAGGTTCCGGCCGCGGCATGAGCTTTCTGCTTATGGCCGCAGCGGCGGTCCAACCCGATTGGCAACTGGTCTGGGCTGACGAGTTCGAAGGTGCGACGCTTGACCGTAGCCGCTGGGTCCTTGCCGAGGATTGTTGGGGCGGCGGCAACGAGGAGCGCCAGTGCTACACTGCGCGCAAGGCCAACCATCGCGTGAGCGGCGGCGTGCTGGAAATCATCGCCCAGCGCGAGGAATTCACCGGACCCGCTTTCCCGCGTGACCAGCGCGACAGCATGGAAAAGGCCGAGGCGAAGCGGTCCAAGCCGTTCACTTCCGCCCGGCTGTCAACCGCCGGAAAGGCGGCGTGGCTCTATGGCAAGGTACAGGTGCGCGCGCGACTGCCGCAGGGGCAGGGGACTTGGCCCGCAATCTGGATGCTGCCCGAGGACTGGGCCTATGGTGGCTGGGCGCGCTCAGGCGAAATCGACATCATGGAGGCGGTCAACCTCGGCGAGCCTTGCGAGACTTGCGAGGGTGGGCGCGAAAACCACGTGCTCGGCACGATCCACTTCGGCGGCGAACCTCCGCGCAACCGCTATATCTCGGAAGAAACGGCGCTGCCCGATCCGACCGCCTTCCACACCTACGAGGTTGAGTGGGACAAGGATGGCATGGTCTGGCGCGTCGATGGCAAGGACTATGCCCGCCGCATGCCCCATGAATGGCACACGCTGGGGTCTGACAAGCCCGGCGCGCCGTTCGACAAGCCTTTCCACCTGATCCTCAACCTCGCCATCGGCGGGCACTTGCCAGAGGGGCGCAACACCAAGGGCGTGGACGCTTCCGGCTTTCCCAAGGCAATGACGTTTGACTGGGTCCGCGTATGGCAAAAGCCCAGCGAAGCCGCTAACGCGGGCGTGGGAACGAAGAGCGGGGGTAACTGAGCTACCATGGCGCGAAGGCGGCAGGCGGTAACCATCAAGCACGTGGCGGCCGATGCGGGCGTCTCGCTGCAGACGGTCAGCCGCGTCATCAACAACGAGGCCAATGTCCGGCCCGAGATGCGCGAGAAGGTCCAGGCCTCGATCGACAAGCTCGGCTACGTGCCCTCGATTGCGGCACAGCGGATGAGCGGTTCGCGCTCGTACCTGATCCTCGCCCTCAACGACCGCGAACGCACGATTGCCGACTGGCGGGCGCGGCAGGGCACCGACTGGGTCGACCAGATGCTGCTGGGCGGCATGCTCGAATGCGCTGATCACGGCTATCGCCTGATCTTCGAACTGGTTGACACCCACAACGATCACGTGGAGCGCGAACTGGGCGCGGCGATTGCAGCCCTCCAGCCCGATGGCGCGATCCTCACCCCGCCGCACTCGGACAATCCCCAGATCCTCGAGACGCTGACCCGCCACCACGTGCCCTTCGCGCGGATCGGCGCGCAAGTGCACGAGGAGGGCTTGCCCGATGGCATCATGGTTTCGATGGACGACGAAGGCGGCGCGCGCACGGCGACGCGGCATCTGATCGAACTCGGCCACAAGCGCATCGGCTTCATTTCGGGGCCATCGGAGTATCGCCTCTCGGCCAAGCGCATCGATGGCTGGAAGGCCGAGATGGAGGCAGCGGGGTTTCCCACCGAGGGCCTGCTGGAAGCCGGCGATTTCACCTATGCCTCTGGCGTGCGGGCCGCTCGCGCCTTGCTCGCCAGCCTCGATCGGCCAAGCGCGATCATTGCCAGCAACGACCAGATGGCGCTGGCCACGGTCGAGATCGCCGACGAACTGGGCCTTGCCATCCCGGCGGACCTGTCGCTGGTCAGTTTCGACAACACTCCGCTGGTCCGCTTCACCCGGCCCGCGCTCACTGCAGTCGATCAGCCGATTGCCGAGACGACGGCCACGGCGGTGCGCAGCCTGATTGCAGTGCAGAAGGGCGAAGAGATGGCAGGCGCAGTGATCCTGCCGATGGGCTTCGAGGTGCGCGGCTCCACCGGCCCGGCCGCGGCCTGCGGGGCGTGATCGCCGGACAGGCCCGAGAGCACCGCTTTCTTGCGCTTTACGCGCTGACGTGGGCTGGATCGACGATTGCCTACGTCCCGTTCCTGACGCTGCTGCTGCCGATGCACGTGGGCGACCTGGCGGGAAGCGAGGCCGTGCGCTGGCTGGCTGCGACGACGTTTCTGGGCGCGATTGCCGCCAGCTTGTGCAACATCGCGTTTGGCTGGGCGAGCGACCTCGTGGGCAGGCGCCGCCCCTTCGTGCTGGCGGGGCTGCTGCTTTCGAGCGTCATGCTCCAGATCGCGCCGCGCACCGGAACCTTGCTTTCACTGACCGCGGTGATCGCGCTGTGGCAGGTCGGGCTCAACATGATGCTCGGGCCGCTGTCCGCCTGGGCCGGGGATCAGGTGCCGGATGGGCGCAAGGGGCTGCTTGGCGGTCTGCTGGCTTTCGCCCCGGCTTCGGGCGCGCTTGCCGGGGCCTTGGCGACTTTGGGCGACGCCCTCTCGTTGGAGACGCGCTTTGCCGTCGTCGGCGTGATCGTGGCGCTTTGTGTCCTCCCTCTCGTGCTTCTGGGCGAGGACGGTTTTGCTCAAAGCATGGCAAAGCCGGCCGAGGGAAGCGCTGTTGCGCGCAAGGTTCTCAAGGGCATGGCGACGCGCATGTGGCTGGCCCGCCTGCTGGTGCAGATCTCCGAGGCCTCGCTGTTCGCCTTCTTCTACCTGTGGCTGCGCTCGGTCGATCCAAGCCTTGCCGACGGTGCAATTGCCCGCGTGCTGCTGACGGCGATGGTGATCGGCGCGCTGGTCGCGCTGGTGGCCGGCGGCCGGGCGGATCGCACCGGGCAGCCGGTCACCCCGCTGGTGCTCTCGTCGATCGGGGCTGCGCTGGGGCTGATCATCATGGCGCTTGCCGGAGGGCGCGACGGCGCGATTGCCGGGTACATCCTGTTCGGCCTTTCGACCTCCGCATTCCTGGCGCTGCATAGCGCCCACACCCTGCGGGTCCTGCCCGACAGTGCGCGGCGCGGGCGCGATCTCGGGCTGTTCAACCTGACGAACACGATCCCTTCGCTGGCGATGCCTGCGCTCACCTTGGCCCTTGTGCCAAGCCTCGGCTTCAGCGCACTTTTCGTGGTTCTGGCGTTGCTCGCGCTTTGCGCAACCGTGCTTCTAATCGGATTGCGACGGGCTGCCTGACAGCAGTTCCGTCAAGGGTTGATTTCCACTCGCAAACATGTGAGACGTTCAATTGAGAACGTTCACAGAATTTGGGGAAGTCGATGTCGAAGGGAAGCCTGCGTCCTGCCATGGCAAGCGTGGTGGCGCTATCATTCCTGCTGGCCGCTGCGCCGGTAGCAGCGCAGGAAAGCCCGGTGGCCAATCCGGCGAACTGGCCGCTTGCTCACAGTCCGTCGACCATCACCGACGCCAGGACCGAGCGGGCGATCACCAGGTTGCTGCGCAAGCTCTCGGTCGAACAGAAGGTCGGCCAGGTGATCCAGGGCGATATCAGCTCGATCAAGCCCGAGGACCTCGCCCGCTATCCGCTCGGGTCAATCCTCGCCGGTGGCAACAGCGGCCCTTACGGCGATGAGCGTGCCGATGCCGCAAAGTGGCTCAAGCTGGTCAACGAATTCCGCGCCGCCTCGCGCAAGGCGGGGGCGGGTGTTCCGATCCTGTTTGGCGTCGATGCTGTCCACGGTCATTCCAACTTGCCGGGCGCCACGATCTTTCCGCACAACGTCGGGCTTGGTGCGGCGCATGATGCCGAACTGATCAAGCGCATCGGCGCGGCGACCGCGGCCGAGGTTGCCGGCTCCGGCATCGAATGGACTTTCGCGCCGACGCTCGCCGCCCCGCAGGACCTGCGCTGGGGCCGCGCCTATGAGGGCTATTCGAGCGATCCGGCGGTGATCGCCAGCTACTCGAAGGCGATGGTCGAGGGGTTGCAAGGCCCGTTGCTCGCCGGAAAGCCGCTGACGGCCGCGAAGGTCGCCGCCAGTGCCAAGCACTTCCTTGCCGATGGCGGGACCGAACATGGCAAGGACCAGGGTGATGCCAAGTTGGCCGAACCCGAACTCGTCCGCCTGCACGCGCAGGGCTATCCGCCGGCCATCGACGCCGGGGCGCTGACTGTCATGGCCAGTTTCTCCAGCTGGAACGGCGCAAAGAACC
Organism: Novosphingobium sp.; assembly: GCA_041639335.1. GTDB lineage: Bacteria > Pseudomonadota > Alphaproteobacteria > Sphingomonadales > Sphingomonadaceae > Novosphingobium. The sequence goes on along the minus strand of JBEQCK010000044.1, from coordinate 2,376 downwards.
ATGGCAACCGCTCGCTGCTGACCGACGTGCTGAAGAAGCGGATGGGCTTCGAGGGCCTCGTGGTTGGCGACTGGAACGGACATGGGCAGGTTGAAGGCTGCACGCCGACCGACTGCGCCGCCTCGATCAACGCCGGGCTCGATCTCTACATGGCGCCCGACAGCTGGAAGGGCCTGTACGACAACACCTTGCGCCAGGTGCGCGAGGGCACGATCCCGATGGCGCGGCTGGATGATGCCGTGCGGCGGATCCTGCGGGTGAAGTACAAGCTTGGGCTGATGGGCCCGAAGCTGGTCGAGCGCGGCGATCCCGCAGCCGTGGGGGCGCAGGCGCATCTTGATGTCGCGCGCGAGGCCGTCGCCAAGTCGCTCGTCCTGCTCAAGAACGAAGGGTCGGTCCTGCCGATCAAGCCCGGCGCCAAGGTGCTGGTAACGGGGCCGGGCGCTGACAGCATGGCGATGCAGGCCGGCGGCTGGACGATCACCTGGCAGGGCACCGACACGACGGGCGCCGATTTCCCCAAGGGCCGCACCATTGGTCGGGCGATCGTCGAGGCCGTGGCCGAAGCGGGCGGTTCCGCCGAGATTGCCAAGGGGCAGGGCACCGCCAGGCCCGATGTCGCCATCGTCGTGTTCGGCGAGCAGCCCTATGCCGAGTTTCAGGGCGATGTGCCGAACCTGCTGTTCCAGTCGCGCGAGGGCGAACTGGAGCTGATGAAGCAGCTCAAGGCCCAGGGCGTGCCGGTGGTTGCGCTGTTCCTTTCGGGGCGTCCGATGTTCGTGGGACCTGAGATGAACGTGGCCGACGCCTTCGTCGCCGCGTGGCAGCCGGGCTCGCAGGGGCAGGGCGTGGCCGATGTGCTGGTTGCGCGCAAGGACGGCAAGCCGCCGCGCGATTTTACGGGGACGCTCCCGTTCGACTGGCCGCGCGATGCCCGTTCGCCGATGGTAGAGCCGCTGTGGCGGGTCGGCCATGGCCTTAGTTACGCAAAGCCCGCGAGCGTCGGCAAGGTCAACGAGGACCCTCGCGTCGAGGTGAGCAGCCTGCTGAGTGAAACCACGTTCATCCGTGCCGGCAAGGTGATCGAGCCGTGGCGGCTTGGGCTGGACAGCGTGGTCACCATGCGCGCGGTCGATGTGGCAGCGCAAGAAGACGCGCGGCAGTTTACCTGGGGCGGCAAGGGCGACATCGCGCTCGACGGGCCGGTGGTCGATATGCAGCGCCACCTCAACGGCGGCTTCGCGTTGCGGTTGGACTGGCGGCTCGATGCGCGCGGGTCGGGGCCGGTGACGGTTGCCTTTGCGGGCGTGAAGCTGGACGTCAGCCAGAGCCTCGGGGCTGCGGGCAAGCCAGCGACCCTGCGCATCCCGCTGACCTGCTTTGCCGAGCATGGGGCGAAGCTGAACGCGGTCGGTTCGCCCCTGCGGCTGAGTGCGGACAAGGGCTTCACGGTGAGCCTGCGCAACGCCCGCATCGAGGGCGTGGGCGAGACGATTCCGTGCCCGCCTTTCGTCCAGTAAGGCCTTAGCGGATTGGCGTGAGCAGGAAGGACGCTGCCACGCCGAGAATGATCAGAGCGAAAATCCGGCGGACCGTGCGCGTCCGCCGGGGATCGGACAGCCAGCCTTGGGCACGGGCTCCGGCGAGCACGATCGCGCAATGGATCAGCGTGGCGATGGCGGTGCTGACGACGCTGAGCAGGAGGGCGTTGCCGAGGCCGAGGGTTTCGCCGCCGAGGAACTGCGGGGCGATGACCACGAAGAACAGGTAGGCCTTCGGGTTGAGCAGGTTGATCAGCGCGCCCGTGGCAAAGGCGCGCCGGGCGGTGCCGTTCGCGGCGCGCGTTTCCTTGCCGGCGCCGCGCCAGGCTTCGACCGCGAGCCACACCATCATCAGCGCGCCCGCGATGCGCAGGCCGTTCCACAGGGCGGGGAAGCTCTCGAGCAGGGCGGCGAGGCCGAGGGCCGCAAGCGCGCCGTTGGCGAGGAGACCGAGCGCGACGCCGGCCACTGCGGCCATCCCGTTTCGCCTGCCTTCAGTCGCGGCGAGGCCTGCCAGCCAGGCCATGTTGGGGCCGGGCGTCAGTTCGATCAGCAGTACGGCAAGGGCGAAACCGACGATGTCCAAGCCTTGGGTCCTTATGCTTGAGCCGCCTGCAGTGGACGTGGCTTCAGTTGAACGCAAGTATCTGCGCTGGTGGTGCGAGAGATCATCCGCTGGCGAGTGCGGACGGTAACGCCGGTGGGAAAACACACAGATCGCGCGACCGGTGCGGTGCCGTTGGGGCACGCAAGGGGAGGGCGCGGGACCGGTTGCGAGTGGCCGGGGGGCGGTTCCGGACCCCTTGTCGGCTCAACCTGAGGGCGGACACATGTG
>JBEQCK010000043.1:0-20595 GCA_041639335.1 Novosphingobium sp. | reverse complement strand
AAGGCGTAATTGCTGGCGCGCGCGTGCAGGAAGCGCGGGCCGAACTGGCTCAGGCGCAGTCCGAAGCAGGTGAAGCCTCGCGTATCCTGGCAGCCTCGGGCGCCAGCGGCAGCGGCATAGTGACCCTGCGGGCGCCAATCTCGGGCCGCGTATCCAAGGTCGCCGTGCAGACCGGTGGGCCGGTCGATGGCATGACCGCGCCTTTCGTGATCGATGCGGCAAATGCCTACCAGCTCGATCTGCAATTGCCCGAAAGGCTGGCCGCGAGCGTCCGCCCCGGCATGACCGTCACGCTGCCCGGAGCCGCCACAGGCCGGATCCTCTCTGTCGGTTCGAGCATCGATCCCGCAACGCGGAGCGTGGTTGCCAAGGCGTCCATCGGCGGTGCGCAAGGCCTGATCGCCGGCAAGTCGGTCATGGTCACGATTGGTGCCGGCGGCAGCGGCGAAGTGGTGAGCGTTCCTTCCACTGCAGTTACCCGCATCGCCGAAAAGGACGTGGTCTTCGTGCGCACCGGCAATCGCTTCCAGCAGCGCGAGGTTCGCCTTGGCGGCAGCGGCAATGGCGAGAGCGCAATCCTTTCTGGCCTGAAGCCCGGCGAAGTGGTGGCGACCAGCGCGATCCCCGAACTCAAGATGCTGCTTGGCGGCGGGGGTGAGTGATGCTGAGACGCCTTGTTGAATGGTCGCTGGGGGCACGGCTTGCCGTGCTTGGCCTGGCGCTGGCGCTGGCGATTTTCGGAGGCTGGTCATTCCAGAACCTGCCGATCGACGCTTTCCCCGATATCTCGACCACGCAGGTCAAGATCATCATGAAGGCCCCCGGCATGACGCCGGAGGAAGTCGAAAGCCGCGTCATCACCCCGATCGAGATGGAGATGCTGGGCATCCCCGACCAGGAAATCCTGCGTTCGGCCGCCAAATACGGCATCGCCGACATAACGATCGACTTTTCCGACAGCACCGACATCTACTGGGCCCGCACCCAGGTCACCGAACGCCTCAACAACGTCATGGCCGACCTGCCCTCATCAGTGGAAGGCGGCCTCGCGCCGATCTCCACTCCGCTGTCCGATGTCTACATGTTCACCATCGAGGGTCCGCAATCGCTGGCCGAAAAGCGCCGCGTGCTCGATTGGGTCATCCGCCCTGCCCTGCGCACGGTGCCGGGCGTTGCTGACGTGAACTCGCTCGGCGGCCATGCCGAAACGTTCGAGGTCCGGCCCGATCCCGGAGCCATGGCTGCGGCGGGCCTGACCTATCACGATCTTCAGACCGCGATCGAAAGCGGCAACCGCAATGATGGCGCAGGCAGGCTGGCCAATGGCGAAAGCACGCTGATCGTGCGCTCGGTAGGGGCCATCCAGACTGCCGATGACTTGCGCGCCATCGTCATCCGCAGTGAAGCCGGCGGCGTCCTGCGCCTTGGCGACGTGGCAGCAGTTACCACAGGCAGCCTGACCCGTTACGGGGCCGTGACCAAGAACGGCACGGGCGAGGCAGTGCAGGGCCTGGTCATCGCCCTGCGCGGCGCTGACGCCAGCAAGGTCGTCGAAGCCGTCAAGACGCGCATGACGGAAATCGAAAGCGGCCTGCCCAAGGGCATGAAGATCGACGTGTTCTACGATCGCTCCGAGCTGGTCGGCCATGCCGTTTCGACGGTGGAGAAGGCCCTGATCGAAGCCAGCGTGCTCGTCGTCATCCTGCTTTTCCTGTTTCTCGGCAATGTGCGTGCCTCGCTGATCGTGGCCGCGGCCCTGCCCATGGCGACGCTTATCACGTTCATCCTGATGCGCTGGCTGGGCATGTCGGCAAATCTCATGAGCCTTGGCGGCCTGGCCATTGCCATCGGCATGCTCGTCGATGGCGCGGTGGTCGTGGTCGAGAACGTGGTCGACCGCTTCGCCCATCCGCACCACGGCTCCACCGGAAAGCTTCATCAGGTGCTGGTGGCAACCAGCGAAGTGGCAACCCCGGTTGCCTCGGGCATGGCCATCATCGCCCTCGTCTTCCTGCCGCTGCTGACGCTGCAAGGGCTGGAGGGCAAGCTGTTCGGCCCGGTGGCGATGACCATCGTGCTGGCACTGGCCGGCGCGCTGGTGCTGTCGCTCACGCTGATTCCGGTCCTGGCCTACTTTGGCCTGAAGCAGGAGGCCGGTCACGACGACCCGTGGCTGATGCGCCAGTTGAGTCCGCGATATCATTCGGCCCTGCAATGGGCGTTCGACAATCGGACGCGCGTCTATGCCATGGCCGGTGGTTCACTGCTGGCAGCGGCGGTTGCCTATGGCTTCACCGGCAAGACCTTCATGCCCACCATGGACGAAGGCGCCGTGCTGATGCAGCTCGAAAAGCAGCCGAGCATCGGGCTGGACCATACCATTGCGGGCGACCTCAAGGCACAGAAACTCATCATGTCCAAGGTGCCCGAGGTGCAGGACATCATTGCCCGTGTCGGTGCCGACGAGCTTGGCCTTGATCCGATGTCGCTCAACGACACCGATACTTTCATGCGCCTGAAACCGCGCGAGGAATGGCGCGAGCAGGACAAGGAGTGGCTGATCGAACAGATCCGCCTGGCCATGGAAGAGATGCCCGGCATCGAGGCCTCGTTCACCCAGCCCATCGAAATGCGCGTTTCGGAAATGCTTACCGGCGTGCGCGGCGATCTGGCCCTCAAGATCTTCGGGCCGGACCTCGCAACGCTCGGCCAGATTGCCGCCAAGGCACAGGACCGGCTGCGCAAGATCGATGGCGTGACCGAGGTCAAGACCCTGGCGGACGACAAAGTCGATTACCTCCAGATCGATATTGACCGCCTGGCCGCGGGCCGTGCCGGGATGCCGGTCGCCGAACTGCAGGACGTGCTGCGCGCCCAGCTTGAAGGCACTGACGCCGGCGTGGTTGCCCAAAGCCATCGGCGCGTTCCGATCATGATCAAGGGCGATCCCGCCAACGCGGCCAGCCTCGATGTCTTCGCCAACCAGCTGATCCGCAGTCCCGATGGCACGCTGCTGCGCGTAGGTGACGTGGCGCGGGTCCATCAGGTCGAAGGCCCGGTGAAGCTCGACCACGAGAACGGATCGCGCTTTGCGGTGGTGCAGGCTTTCGTTTCCGGACGCGACCTCGTCGGTTTCGTCGACGAAGCCAAGGCCGACATCGCCGCCAACATCCAGCTGCCGCCGGGATACCGTCTGGAATGGGGCGGTCAGTTCGAAAACCAGCAGCGCGCCTCGGCCCGGCTCGGCGTGGTCCTGCCTATTGCCTTGCTGCTGATATTCGGTGTGCTGTTCTGGACGCTGCGCTCGGTCAGGGCCTCGCTGCTGATCATCGCGATGATTCCCTTCGCAGTCGTTGGCGGGATCGTGACGCTGGCAGTGTCGGGCGAGTATCTTTCGGTTCCGGCCTCGGTCGGGTTCATCGCCCTGCTCGGCATCGCCGTGCTCAACGGCCTCGTCATGGTCACCTATTTCCGCCAGCTGCGCGAACAGGGACTGCCGCTGAAGCAAGCCGTCCGGCAGGGGGCCGAGCGCCGCCTCCGCCCGGTGCTGATGACCGCCGCGATCACTGCGTTCGGCCTCGTTCCGCTGCTGTTTGCCAGTGGTCCCGGCTCGGAGATCCAGCAACCGCTGGCGATCGTCGTGATCGGCGGCCTCGTCACCTCGACGCTGCTCACCCTGTTCCTCCTGCCGATGCTCTATGAGCGGTTCGGCGAAAATTCCGCCGAGCGCGCCGCGCTTGATGGCGGAATGGAAGGCGCTTCAGCATGAAGTACAGTCTTGTTCTTGCATGGCCGCTGTTGATGGCGGCCCCGCTCCTTGCCCAGACCAGCGACCAGTCCCTCCCCGGCCTCTCCGATGCAGCCGTGGTGGAGGCAATCGAGGCCCACCCCCGCTCTCGTGCCGCCGATGCCAGGGTTGAGGCAGCGCGACAGGAGGCTAACGCGCTGCGTGCCACCCAGAACGAGTTCACGTTGTCAGGCGATGTCAGCCGGCGCACCATCGAGGACGAAGGACGCTACGCTGAATACTCCGTTGCGCTGGAACGTCCGATCCGTCTGCCCGGCAAATCCGCGCTGGACCGCAAGGCCGGTGTTCTGGGTGTCCGCGTCGCCGAATTGCGCGCCGAGGACGCCCGGCATCAACTCGCGCTGCAACTGAACGAGCTGTGGTGGGATTGGGTCGCTGCAGCGGCAGAGGCCACGACGCTTGCCCAGACGCAACAGACGCTGGAGCGGGCCTATCGGGCGGTGGACAGCCAGGTGCGCGTGCAGGACGCGGCGCAAGTGGATGCCGACCGAGCCATGGCCGAAGCAGCCATGAACCGCGCCGGATTGGACGCGGCGCTTTCCGGAGCAGAGATTGCGCGCGAAAGGCTGGCCGCCCAGTTCCCGCAACTGGCCTTGCCCGTGCAAGCCCCGCCCTTGACTCAACCGGGCCTGCAACCTGCAGAACTCGCCCGCCTGCGTGAGGCGGTCATGACCTGCAATCACGAGCTCCCGGCGGCCTTGGCCGAATCCGAGCGGCTCGCCGCCCTGGCCGAGCGCAGCCGTCGCAACCGCATCGCCGATCCGACAATCGGCGCGCAGTTCTTCAGCGAGCGCGGCGGACTGGAACGCGGCGCCGGGATCGTGTTCTCGATGCCAATTGGCGGTCGCTATCGCGCGGCGCTGTCGGATCAGGCCGCAGCCGAAGCGCAAGTCGCTGTTGCCGAGGCTGCCAGCGCCCGTTTCGACGTGATGGAGATGGCCACGACAGACTACTCGGCGGCGCTCGGAACGGTGCAGGCATGGAAGGCAACAGCAGCGGCTGCGGCCAGTAGCAGGCGCGCAGCCGATCGGCTCGAGGCCGGCAATCGCCTCGGTCACGTCGATCTCGCGGATCTGCTTCTTGCCGAGCGTCAGGCAAAGGACGCGGCTCTGGCCGAAACCCGGGCGCGGGCTGCTGCGCTGCGGGCCGAGACGAAATTGCGCATCGATGCCCATCATCTCTGGCTCGATTGCAGCCACGAACAGAACGGACAGCAATAATGCAGTAGCTTTCAGATTACCGTTGCGCCGCTTTGGTTTGCATCGATCCGAAGGCGGGCAGCGGGCTCAGAGCCTACGGAAAAGTGCGTTAACCGAGCGCTTGACCAGCAATTTCAGGTTGACGGTCGTCGTGTTGCTGCGCAAACCGCGATGTCTGCCGTCACGGCACCATGGCACGGGGACCGATGAGCCAGATCTTCAGTTTCGACGCAACCGACCAGGCGATCATCCGCGAATTGCGGGCCAACGGGCGGGCCAACAACCAGCAGATTGCCGAAGTCCTCGGACTTACAGCGACGACGGTATCAACCCGCATCCGCCGCATGGAAGATGCCAACCAGTTGCGCGTTGTCGCCGTGTCGGACTTCAGCGCCCACGGCTTCAACGTCCTGCTGCGCATCTCGGTCGAGGTTGACGGCCGCCCGGCTTCCGAAGTTGCGCAAGAGCTGGGCGCCCTGCCCGAAGTGGTTGCTGCCCACATGGTGACCGGTCGCTACGATATCGACATGCTTGTCGCCCTGCACGATTTTGACGATCTCTCGGAATTCCTGCTCGACAAGCTTTCAACCGTGCGCGGCATCCGCACGCTGACGCCGCATATCGTGGTCGACATCATCAAGTACCAGTTCGACGTCGCGCCGATCGAGGGCCGCCCCGGTGACAGCCGCGGCAATGGAGGGAACGCCTGATGACCGCGGTTCAGCTAGACGCACTTGACCGCCAACTGGTCGACATGCTGGCGCTCGACGCGCGCATTTCCAACCGCAAGATCGCGGCAGAGCTCGGCGTGACCGAAGGCACCGTGCGCGGGCGCATCAAGCGGCTGCAGCAGGATGGCCTGATCGCCTTTACCGCGATCACCGGGTTCGAGATGGGCAAGCTCGCCCGGCTCGCTTTCATCAACGTCCAGGCCGATGTCGACCGCGTCCGCGAAGTGGCGCAGATCATTGCCGAGGTGCCCGGCGTCAACGCCGTGCTGATTACCATGGGCCAGTTCAACATCACGGCGATGAGCCTGATCGACGAACTGGACGAACTGGTCGAACTGGCGTCCGACAAGATCCTGTCCATCGATGGCGTCCACCACGTCGAAACCTCGATCGCGGTCAAGACGGTCAAGTACAACGCGCGCATGGCCAAGATCACCAAGCCCGAGGTCGTGCCCGACGACGATTGAGGCTGCAGCGCCCACTAGATTAAGAACCGATATGGTGAGTGTTTCCCCGGGGAAACACGCAGATTGGTTATTGACTGTGGTTGCCCGAAGCCAGCCGGTCAGGCAGCCTGGACAGCGGCTCGCACCATCGCCCGCAGCATGTCCTTGCGCACCTTGCCACTGGCCGTACGCGGAAAGTCGCTGACGAATTCGAACCGCTCGGGAATTTTCTGACGGGCAAGGCCCGACGCGGAAACGTGTGCCACCAGATCCCCGCTGTCGGCTTCACCTGCAAGGATGACATAGGCGCAAACGCCTTCGCCAAGGCGCTCATGCGGCATGGCAACGATGGCCGCTTCCTTCACGGCAGGGTGTGTATGCAACACGTCCTCGATCTCCTTGGCCGAGATGTTCTCGCCACCACGGATGATGAGGTCCTTCTTGCGGCCCGTGATCGTCACCGCGCCAGAATCGTCCAGCACTCCAAGATCCCCGGTGCGGAAGAAGCCGTCCGGCGTGATCGCCTCGGCAGTCTGCGCTGCGTCGGCGTATCCCATCATCATGCCGGGACCACGCGCCAGGATTTCGCCCTCCGCGCCCTTTGGCAGTTCGCGATCCTCGTGGTCGACGATGCGGACTTCGTAGTCCACCACCTCGCCGTCCGTTGTCGCGGCGAGATGCTCGTCCTTTGGCCAACCAAACGTTACCAGCGGCACTTCGGATGCCCCGAACACCCGGAACGCCCGGCAGTTTTCGAATGCCGCATTGGCCGCCGGGATAAGGTCTGCCGGCACCGCCGCGCCACCGCATGCGAAGAAACGGAAGCTCGACAGGCCCGTGCCCGCAGCGCGTGCGGCCGCCGCCAATTCCACCAGAAACGGCGTTGCCGCCACCGTGCCGACTAGGTCATGCTGCTCGATGAGCGCAAGCGCCTCGGCAGCATTCCAGGCCTCCATCAGAACGGAGCGAATGCCACAGATGAACGGCGCTTCGAGCCCGTTGGCGTAACCGGAGACGTGCGTGACGGGCGAAGGCATGAGCGTCGCCTCACCTTCAGCAAGGCCCCAATGGCGGCCGCTGCTCCCCACGATATGCGCCAGCGTGCAGTGGCTGTGCAACACGCCCTTGGGTCTCCCGGTGGTGCCTGATGTGTAAAGCACCATCTTCACGCCCAGCGGGTCGACCTGAGGGGCAGCGAATGGCACGCCGCGCCCGGCATCGACCAAGGCCGCAAAATCCTCAGGCCCATCACCTCTTACGGTGAAGACATGTGCCAGATCGGGCAGCGACTGCTGGCAGCGCCGCGCCATTGCCGCGTAGTCTACCTTGCGCCAAACATCCGGCACGAAGATCGCCTTGGCCCGGCAATCGCCAAGCATCATCGTCACTTCGGCATCGCGGTAGATCGGCACGATCGGATTGACGACAAAGCCCGAAAGCGCTGCCGCCAGATTGATTACGGCAGCTTCGCGCCAGTTGGGCACCTGGAACGCAACCACGTCTCCGCTGCGCAGGCCGCGACCGTGGAGCGAGGCAGACAGTGCCTCAGCCTCGGCCAGCACCTGGGCGAACGTGTACTGCCCTTCCCCATCGATGAAGCACACGAAGTCCGGCGTCGACGCAGCCCGTTCACGCGCGAGGTCTGCCAGCGTCTTGCGCTGCCATATGTCCGATGCGGCATAGGCCTGCTGGTGTGCGGCGGGAATCGGCAGCCGGTCCCAGGGTTTTGCAGTGTTCTCGTTCATGCCGTGCTTGTTCCAAGTGCCCGAGTGCTTCAGCAATTGGCGAAAAGGTGAGTAACCTAGCCCCTGTCACAGCTTTCGCACCGCACCCGCGCACGGCATGGTCGGTAGCAACACTGGCCACAAGGCCACGGAGAGGCAATACCCAGATGGACCGTATCGAACGCATCGGACAAGTCGCTGAAATCATGCGCGACTACGTCGAGAACAAGAAGACCTTTCTCACCGACACGACCAAGCGCGTGCCGGTGCGCAGCTATACCGATCCCGACCAGTGGAAGGCCGAGATGGAGCTGGTCTTCAAGCGCGTTCCGCTGATGCTGGCCTTTACTGCTGAGTTGCCCAATCCCGGCGATTACAAGGCGATGGACGCCGTCGGCATGCCGGTGCTGATCAATCGCGACAAGACCGGCAAGGTCCGCGCCTTCCTCAACGTCTGCTCGCACCGCGGCGCGCCCGTTGCCAACGAAGGTCACGGCAACTGCCCGCGCTTCACCTGCAAGTACCATGGCTGGACTTTCGGCCAGGACGGCAAGCTGATCGGCATTTCCGAAGCATCGAAGTTCGGCGAGGTGCACAAGTCCGAACTCGGCCTCCGCGAGCTGCCGTGCCAGGAAAAGGCGGGCATGATCTTCGTGGTGCTGACGCCCAATGCCCCGATCGATGTCGATGCCTTCTACCGCGGCTTCCTCGAGGATTTCGAAGCGCTCGACTTCGGCGAATGGACCTACATGGGCAGCCGGGTGATCGAAGGCGCGAACTGGAAGATCGCCTATGACGGCTATCTCGAAGGCTATCACTTCGCCTCGCTCCACCCCGAAACGATCTTCCCGCGCACGCCGTCCAACTGCATGCACTACGAAGGGTTCGGCCCGCACCAGCGCATCGGCTTCCCGCATCACAAGATTGCCGAGGCGTTGAAGGATGTGCCGCGCGAGGAATGGGGCACCCAGGAGAACAACGGCTTCGATTTCGTCCGGATCATGTTCCCCAACGTCTCGGCTTTCATCGCGCCAGAAATCACGCAGGTTGCCCAGCTCTTCCCGGGGCCGACGCCGGGCGAGAACCGGACTGTCCTGAATTACCTGCGCCGCGAACCGATCCGCGACGAGGAAGACCGCGCAAACGTCGAAGCGGCGATGAACTTCTTCCGCGACGTGACCTACACCGAAGACTACCTCATCGGTCTCGAGATCCAGAAGGGCCTCGAAACCGGCGCGCACGACGAGCTGGTGTTCGGTCGCAACGAACGCGGCAACCAGTACTTCCACGAATGGCTGGATTGGTACCTGCAGGACGATCCGGACCTTCCCGAACCGCAGATGTGATCGGCGGTTCGCGATGAACCCGATCTCGCTTGCTTCGGGAGTCGTCCCCGAATTCGGACCGGTGGAGACCATCGAAGCCGCCCGCGCCGGCGGTTTCGACATGGCCGGGCTATGGGTCGATCCGGCGGAGTGGACACCGGCCCATACCCGCGATGCACGCGCCGCGCTCGCCGCTACGGGTCTTCCGCTGCTCGATGTCGAGGTGGTCTGGCTCAAGCCGGATTCGGCGATCGACGATCACCGCAAGGTGATCGATGTGGGCGTAGAGCTTGGCGCGGCCAACGTCCTGTGCGTTTCTTCCGACCCGGACCACGCCCGGACCGCCGCGCGCCTGCACGATCTGTGCCGCCATGCCGAGGGCTCTGGCATGCGCGTTGCGCTGGAGTTCGGCATCTTTACCGAGGTCAAGGATTTGCAGGCCGCGCTCGGGATACTTGACCGTATCGACCACCCCCTCAAGGCCCTGCTCATCGACCCGATCCACGTTGACCGCTCGGGTTCTTCGATCACGGACATCGCCAAGGTCGATCCCGCCCTGCTGCCTTACGCGCAGTTCTGCGATGCCCCCGCCGAGCGCCCCGATCCTGCTGATTTCAATGCCGTCATCCGCGATGCGATAGACCTGCGCGAACAGTGCGGTGAAGGCGCACTCCCGCTGGCCGCGCTGTACCAGGCGCTGCCTCCGGGCATCCCGCTCGCCATCGAGCTGCGGTCCGAAACGCTGCGCGACGCTTTCCCGCATCCGGCACAGCGCGCTGCTGCCGTGGCCGAGGCCACCCGCCGCTGGTTGCAGGCCCACGCATGACGGTCACTGTCCTCACCCTGCTCAAGCGCCGCGAAGGCATGAGCAAGGCGGATTTCATCGCCTATTACGAAAGCCGCCATCGCCTGATCGGTGAGAAGGTGCTGCAGGGCTGGGCGACGCGCTACCAGCGCAACCATCTTCATCCGCTCGATGGCTCGGACGTGCTCCACGATTTCGACGTCGTGCTGGAGATTGACTTTCCCGACCAGACGACCTGCGATGCCTGCTTCGCGGCGATGGCCAATCCAGACACAATGGCCGAGATCGTGGCCGACGAGGAGCGCCTGTTCGACCGTGCCCGCATGCGCACCTATCGTGTCGAGCGACACGTTTCGCAGCTCTGATCAGCGCAAGAATGGAGCCTGGGAGGCCAGGTCATTGCGGATGGCGGTCGCCGCAACGCCCGCCTGCCCCATGGCATTGCTGATCTGGTCCAGCCCGCGCGTTACGTCCCCGGCAGCATAGAGCCCCGCCACGCTGGTGCGCTGATGCGCGTCGATCTCTATGCACCCTTCTGCAGTTGCCCTCGCACCAAGGTCGAGCGCCAAATCCGAACGGATCAGCGAACCAAGTGCGGGGTAGACGGTATCGAAAGCGAGCTCGCCTGTGGGCGTTGGCACGAGAATGGTATCACCGGCAATGCGCAGGGGCTGGCACGGCCCGTCCAGCAGCTTGATTCCGGCACTTGCCAGGCGCTCTCTCTGCCCATCCTCCAGGCCGTGCCTGCCATCAGGCGCGATGAGCGTGACATCGGCTGAGAATCCGCGAAGGAACAGGGCTTCGTTGTGGCCATGCTCCCCTGTACCCAGCACGCCGATGCGCTGGTCGCTTGCCTCGTAGCCATCGCATACCGGGCAGTAGCGCAACAGTCCGCGCTGCAACGCCATGTCGTGAACCTCGGGCGCCATCGGGGGGCGGTTGTTGACGACGCCCGTCGCCAACAGGATTGACCGGGACCGCCACTGCCAGTCCCCGGCCTTGGCCAGGAAATGTTCGCCCTCCCGCGTTACCTGTTCGACGAGCGCCTCGTCGACGGAAACCCCGAACTCCGCCGCCTGCTGGCGCATCAGGGCAAGCAGCGCCGTGCCCGCGATGCCGCCGGGATAGCCCGCGTGATTGTGCGTGCGAGGGATGAGTGCGGCGCGGCTGTGGCCGGCATCGACCAACGCCACGCGCAAGTGAAAGCGGGCGAGGTAGATCGCAGCAGTAAGGCCCGCAGGCCCCGCGCCGACGATCAGGCAATCAAGATGGGGCGTGTCCATCCCCGCCCAAACCCGTCAGCGCCGGGCGGTTCCGGAAAAGCGTCAATCAATCGGCAAAGACGGTGCGATAGGAACGGCGCGTAAACTTCCAGGCCCCATCGATCCGCTTCAGTTCATCATCGTAGCGCCCGGTTGCGCGAACGCGCTTGCCCGAAGCCGGGTCGTCAAAAATCTCGATGGTATAGGCCACGGCCCGCGCCGCATCGCCATCAACCTCGATCGAACCGGGCTGCATGAAATAGACCATCGGCTTCGTGCAGTTGTCGAGGCCATAGTGCTTCATTGATTCCGTCCATCCGGCAACGATGGCAGCCTTGCCGGAAAATCCGCCGAGATCAGGATACTCGGGCAGTTCCCAATAGGCATCCTCGGCCCAGATCGATCCCCACAATTCGGCATCGAGCGTCATCACCCCGTGGGCATGGGTATCCATCAGCTCGCGGATCGCCATGCGATCTTCGAGCGGTCCTGTAAAAGGCATCGGCCTGCTCCTTACCAGGGGTGGGTTTCGCCGTTCCACTTGAGGAAATCGCCGGAACGCTCGAGCGTCCAATCGCGGGCGAGCTTGCGGATACCCTCGGCGCTCTCGACCGGGGTGATGTCTGCAGCTTCGCCGCCCATGTCGGTCTGCACCCACCCCGGATGGATAAGGCCGACGATTACGCCGCGATCCTTGAGATCGATGGCGACCGACCGCATCAGGCGGTTAAGCCCTGCCTTGGCCGCGACATAGGAATAGTAGCCGCCATAGGGCCAGGTGGAGGCGGCGAGCTGGCTCGAGAAGTTGATGACCTTCGAACCCGCGCCCAGACGGGGGAGAAAGGCCTGAAGCACGCGCAGGGGGCCCTGCACCATGATGCGGAATACATCATCCCATTCAGCCCAGTCAGCGCTTTCCAGCTCAGCCGGAACGGGACCGCTTACGCCAGCGACATTGTAGAGCACGTCAACCGCCTCGCCGGCGGTTTCGGCGGCTCCTGCCTTGACCGAAGCATCGTCTGCCACGTCGAGGCGGTGGATGGTCAGGCGACCGTCGGCGGTTGCCGCCAGATCGGCCAGCTCTCGCGCGCCTTCAGGGTTGCGCACAAGGGCAATCACCCGGTCCCCGGCTTCGACATGCTGGCGCGCCAGTTCCAGCCCGATCCCGCGACCCGCACCGGTTATTGCAACGGTCGTCATCCTAAAATCTCCCATTACGGTCTTGTTCAGAGGAATCCGGCATTCCTGCCGGGTTTCAAATCAGGTCAGCGGATCATAGAGGCCGCGGATGCTGGCGATCGTCAGCTTCAGCACCTTCTCGATCCGTTCGGGACCCATCACCGTGCGATGCAGAAGCAGGCCAGAATGGACGGCAATCGCAAAGTCGCTGCCAAGCTTCATCGCTTCCCACTGATCCTTCCACTGCGGGAAGGATTCGATCATTTCAGCGATCCAGACCTCGTCGTACCGCCTTGCCGCGGGCGCGAAGGCTGCATTGAGTTCCGCATCGGTACGGGCGGCGACCGCCAGCTCGAGATAGGCAGCGTATTCCCGGGTCTGCACGCTGCGCCAGTGCGCCTCGGTGGCAAGATCGATCAGCAGCGCATCGCGACTTTGCGCCATGGCGCCAATATAATCATCAAGAAACAGGCGCATGCGCTGATAGAAGACGTGTTCGACCACCGCCGCGACGAGGTCCATGCGCGTCGCGAAATGGTGGTGCATGGCCCCGCGCGATACCTGGGCGCGTTCAGCCACCTGCGCGGTGGTCAGTCCTTGATAGCCCCCCTCGACCAGGCAATCGACCGCCGCTTCGAGCATCTTCAGCCGGGTCTGCGCCGACTTGCGCTGTTGCCAGCGCACCGGCTCCTGCTCGCCCAGAGAGGTCGGCCGCATCGCGGCAAGCATGCGCTTCTGCATCGTGGAGCCAGCCATCGTCATTGTCCTGTCATGCCCGCGTTTGCCGCGCAAGACCGCCTGACAAAACGGCCAGTTTAATCGGACGTGTGGCACAGCGCATAAAACCGGCAGACGCGCCGGTTATATCGAATCGCGCTGTCATAAGCGGCGACACGGCCAGGCGCCTAAGGGAGGGATCGAGATCATGAGAACAAGGAACAGGCCTTTCATGACGAGCAGCCTTGCGGCGCTCGCCGTTGCCATGCTGCCCGCCACTACCCAGGCGCAGGACGCACAGGCGCCTCAGGCGCAAGCCGATGAGGCCCCTGCAGGAGGCCTCGGCGAAATCGTCGTCACCGCGCAGAAGAAGGCCGAAAGCATCCAGTCGGTGCCGATCTCGATCGCCGCGGTCGGCAGTGAGACGCTCGCCGCCTACAACGTCACCACGCTGCAGGCGCTCCAGGGCTCGGTCCCCAACGTCCAGATCGACAACTTCGCCAACACCCCCAACAACGCGGTGTTCACCATCCGCGGCATCGGCGTGATCGAACCCGATCCCTATGCCGGCAACACCGTGTCGATCGTGGTCGACGGCGTGCCGCAGTTCTTCTCGATGGGCGCGCTTCTCGATACCTATGACACCAACCGCGTCGAGATCTTGCGCGGGCCGCAGGGCACGCTGTTCGGCGCGAACACTACCGGCGGCGTCGTCAACGTGGTGACCAACCAGCCCACCGGCGAATTCGGCGGCAACGTCCGCGGCACCTACGGCAACTGGAACCGCTTCGACATCAACGCTTCGGTCGAGGCACCGCTCGCCAAGGATCTGGTCAGCATCAAGGTCGCCGGCATCCACACCCAGCGCGATGGCTGGACGACCAACGTGTGGAACGGCGAGGACATGGGTCGCAAGAATGTCGACGCGGTGCGCGGCCAGCTTTACATCACGCCCAGCCCGGACCTGCGCATCACCCTCCAGGGTGAATATGTCGAAGCGCGCAATGGTGCGCCCATCGTGGTCAACGGCGGCCTCCCCGGCGAGGCGAATTATGTGCCGGAGGGCACGTTCTGGAACGGTGCCAAGCTGCCGATGTACCGCAGCCCTTGCGCCGTGCCGAACCAGCCGTGCAAGGCGCCGGACAAGTACTTCTCGGGCAACAACGAAGTGCCTGACCAGTCGGACATGACGACGAAGTTCTTCATCGGCACTATCCAGTATGACAACACGCCGCTGGGCGACATCACCGCGATCACGGGCTACAAGCGCTTCACCCTGTTCGAGTATACCGACCAGGACGGCACCGCGAAGACAAACAACGCCACGCGCCGCCGCACCCGTGGCTGGCAGTTCAGCCAGGAACTGCGCAGCGCCTTTTCGGCCGGGGACAGCTTCAACGCGGTGGCCGGTCTGTTCTACCTCAAGACCGACTACAACCACTACCAGATGTATCATCTGGACTTCGCGCTGCCGGGCCTGATCCAGTACAACGTGCAGGACCAGTCGACCGAGTCCTTCTCGGCCTTCCTCCAGACCTACACGCAGCTTTCCGATGCGTTGAAGCTCTCGGCCGGCATTCGCTACACCCACGACAGCATCGATGCGCGCGCCACGCTCGATACCGGTCTTGGCAGTGAGGCGCTGACCTCGCCCAACTGGGACAAGTTTGACGTGACTTTCCCCGGCAGCCTCGACGTTGGTGGAAAGAAGAGCTGGAACAATGTCGGCTGGAAGATCGGTCTCGACTACGAAGTCGGCCAGAACCAGCTGATCTATGCCAGCTGGGCGCGCGGCTTCAAGTCGGGCGGCTATACCGGCCGCATCGGCGTGGCAGCCGACGGCGATACGCCTTACAACCCGGAAAAGGTCGATACGTTCGAGGTGGGCTTGAAGGCGGACTTCCTCGACCGTCGCCTGCGCACCAACTTTGCCGCATTCTACACCAACTATCGCGACATGCAGGTCGCCCAGATCTACTTCGATCCGGCGACCAACGTGCAGGGCAACCGCATCCTCAATGCGGCCAAGTCGGAGATCAAGGGCTTCGAGCTGGAAGTCCAGGCCATCCCGGTGGAGGGCCTGACGCTGCGCGGCTCGCTTGCCTATCTCGACACCAAGTACAAGAGCTTCCTGTACTTCGATCCGGTGGCGGCAAAGTTCATCGACCTCAAGGGCTATGCGCTGCAAAACGCGCCGCGGTGGGCCTCGACACTCGGAGCGAACTTCACGCACGAGTTTGCCGGTGGTTCGAGCATCATGGCCGATGTCAGCTGGATGTATACCGGGCATAAGTTCTACACCGCCGTGGTCAACACCCCGCGCTCCTCGATCCAGCCAACCTACTACGTCGACGCGCTGCTGACCTACTACGGCCCGGACAAGCGCTACTCGATCGGCCTCTGGGGCAAGAACCTGTTCGACAAGCGCTACATCTCCACGGTCTACGACAGCCCGGGTTACATGGGCCTCGTCGGCTATGCCCCGCCCCGCCAGTTCGGCGTGACGGTCGGCTACAACTTCTGATTTCGATCTGACGGAATCCTCCCTGGCCCCGGTCGTTCCACACAAGCGACCGGGGCACTTTTTGTTTTCAGAACGAAGGACAGACAATGGCCAATGGCAAGATGGAAGGCCGCGTTGCGATCATCACGGGCGGCGCATCGGGGCTTGGTGCGGAGGACGCCCGCCTGCTTGCCCGCGAAGGCGCAAAGGTCGTCATCACCGACATGCAGGAGGATCTCGGCACGAGAACCGCTGCGGAAATCCCCGACTGCGTGTTCATGCAGCAGGACGTGCGTGACGAGGCCCGCTGGGGCGAGGTTATCGCTGAAACGCTGCGCCTGTTCGGCCGTCTCGATACGCTGGTCAACAATGCCGGGCTGGTGCGCTTCGGTACGGTCGAGGATCTGCCCTACGCCGATTTCCGTCTCCAGACCGAGGTCATGCTGGGCGGCACATTCCTGGGATGCAAGGCCGCGATCCCGCACATGAGCAAGGATGGCTCCGGCTCGATCATCAACATGGCCTCGATCGGCGGGATCAAGGGCATCAGCGCCATTCCCGCCTATGCCGGAGCCAAGGCGGGGATCATCGGCATGTCGCGATCGATCGCGGTTCACTGCCGCGAGCAGGGCTATCGCATCCGCTGCAACTCGATTGCGCCGGGCGGCATCGTCACGCCGATGACCGCGCAGGCGCTGGCCGAACTTCCCGCCGACAACGCCGGGCTGGAACAGGCAAACAACCACGGCATGGGCCAGCCCATCGATATCGCCAAAATGGTGCTTTACCTCGCATGCGACGATGGACGGCACATCACCGGCACAAACATCGTGATCGATAATGGCGAAACGATGGGCTGACGCCCATCAGGGGGCGAAACGATGGGCTGACGCCCATCAGGGGGCGAAACGATGGGCTGACGAAAGCAAACGGCGGGTGCAGGCATGTTTCGGCCCCGCCGCGTCGGCCGGTAGGCAGGACCTTCCCAAGCTCTTTTGGTAGCGCTATCGCATACGCAACCAGACGATAGAGTCCGGAGCAATCGGGAAAGGAAATGCGTGACAAGAACGAGCAAGATGACTCGAAGGCAGGGCCTCGGCGTGATCGCTGGCGGCGTTGCAATGCTCTCGCGCCCGCTTAGCAGCATGGCCGCAACGCAGCCCTCGTCCTTGTCCGCACTGGCGGCTGCAAAGGGCATGCGGTTTGGTTCGGCGGTAGCCGGTGGAGGTGGCGGATCCTGGAGAAATCCGGAGCTTGCCGATCTGCTCAGGCGGGAATGCGCGATTCTGGTCGCCGAGAATGAGATGAAGTGGCAGGCGATCAGGCCCTCGCCCACTTCATTCGACTTTGCGGCGTTTGACGCCATCGCCGCTTTCGCTGCGCAGAACCAGATGAAGCTGCGCGGCCACACGCTGCTGTGGCATCGGCCCAAGTGGATGCCGCGCTGGCTGGAAAGCCATGATTTCGGTTCGCGGCCCGCAACAAGTGCAGCGACGATGATGACCAATCACGTCGAAACGGTCTGTGCGCGCTTTCAAGGTCGCATCGTATCCTACGACGTGGTCAATGAAACCGTTCTCCCCGAGGATGGATCACTTGCCGAGACGGCGCTCTCAAAGGCCATGGGCGGCACAGATACCTTGATCGACCTAGCGTTCCACACGGCGCGCAAGGCTGCTCCGGGCGTCGAACTGGTCTATAACGACTACATGAGCTGGGAGCCGGGCAACGCACTTCACCGCAAGGGCGTGCTGCGGTTGCTCGAAGGTTTCCGCAAGCGCGGCACGCCGGTCGATGCGTTGGGCGTGCAGTCGCATTTGATCGCACCTTTGCCCGATGCCGCCCATCGCCGGGAATGGCAGCGCTTCGTGGATGACGTGGTGGCGATGGACTACAAACTGGTCATAACCGAATTCGACGTGCGCGACCGCGACCTGCCGGTCGACATCCCCAGCCGGGACCGCACAGTGGCCGACACGACCAAGGCCTATTTCGAGATGATGCTCGATTACCCGCAGTTGAAGGACGTGCTGGCCTGGGGGCTGGTCGACGCCTACTCATGGCTTCAGGGCTACGAGCCGCGTGAGGACAAGGCCGAGGCGCGCGGGTGCCTTTACGATTCGGCGTTCAAGCCGAAGCCTGTCCACGCGGCATTGGCGCAGGCCTTTGCCGAAGCCAGACCGAGGACCTGACTGCGCTGCTGGCGAGGGGGTTTGCCCCTCGCCGCATTGGCTTAGCCGCTTAATGGTTGTCGCGCGGCAAGCCCATCGTCTGGGCAATGCGCTGGTACTTCTCTGCACCTTCAAGAATGGCGCCGTGCGAGAGCTGGCCGACGCGCTCACGCTGGATTTCCTGCCACGGCGTTTGCGAGGCCGGGTAGGCGTAACCACCCGCGGCTTCGAGGGCGGCGCGACGGGCTGCGAGTTCCTCCTCGGGCACGAGCATGTCGGCAGTGCCCTTGCGCAGATCGATGCGCACGCGGTCACCGGTCTTGAGAATGGCAAGGCCACCCATTGCCGCCGCTTCCGGGCTGGCGTTGAGGATCGACGGGCTGCCGCTGGTGCCCGACTGGCGCCCATCGCCGATGCACGGCAGCGCGGTCACACCTTCGGTGATGAGGTAGGACGGCGCGCGCATGTTGACGACTTCTGCCGCGCCCGGATAGCCGATCGGCCCCGCCCCGCGCATGAACAGCAGCGTTTCCGGCGTGATGCCCGTTGCCGGATCATCGATACGTGCGTGGTAGTCCTCTGGCCCGTCGAACACCACCGCCGGGCCTTCGAAGGCATCGGGATCATCCGGGTTCGACAGATAGCGCGCCCGGAATTCGTCGCTGATCACGCTGGTCTTCATGATCGCGGAATCGAACAGGTTACCCGACAGAACGAGGAAGCCTGCATCCTTGAGCAGCGGCTGGCCGAACGGGCGGATCACCTTCTCGTCCTCGATCACTGCATTGCGGCAGTTCTCGCCCATGGTCTTGCCGTTCACGGTCATCGCGTTTTCGGCAATCAGGCCCTGCGCGATCAGCTGACCCACTACTGCGGGAACGCCGCCGGCGCGGTAGTAGTCCTCGCCCAGGTATTCGCCGGCAGGCTGCAAGTTCACCAGCAACGGCACCTTGTGGCCAAGGCGCTGCCAATCGGTCAGCGGCAGATCCACACCGATGTGGCGAGCGATGGCAGCGAGGTGGATCGGCGCATTGGTCGATCCGCCGATCGCCGAGTTGACGACGATGGCATTGTGGAACGCATCGAGCGTCATGATGTCGGAAGGCTTGAGGTCCTCGTGCACCATGTCGACGATGCGCTTGCCGGTGCGCCATGCGCACTCCTGCCGGTCACGATAAGGTGCGGGAATGGCGGCCGACCCCGGAAGCATCATGCCCAGCGCCTCGGCAAGGCTGTTCATTGTCGTCGCCGTGCCCATCGTGTTGCAGTAGCCGGTCGACGGCGCGGAACTGGCGACGAGCTTGATGAAGCCTTCCTCGTCCAGCTCGCCCTTGGCCATCAGCTCACGGCCCTTCCACACGATCGTACCAGACCCGGTGCGTTCGCCCTTGAACCAGCCATTCAGCATCGGGCCGACCGACAGCGCGATCGCCGGGATGTTGACCGTGGCTGCCGCCATCAGAAGCGCCGGGGTGGTCTTGTCGCAACCGGTCGTCAGCACCACGCCATCGATCGGATAACCGTACAGCGCCTCGACAAGACCGATGTAGGCAAGGTTGCGATCGAGCCCCGCCGTCGGGCGCTTGCCAGTCTCCTGAATGGGGTGCACCGGAATCTCCAGCGCGATCCCGCCCGCCTCGCGAATGCCTTCGCGCACGCGCTCGGCCAGCACGATATGGTGGCGGTTGCACGGCGAAAGATCGCTGCCCGTCTGCGCGATGCCGATGATCGGCTTGCCCGAACGCAGTTCTTCGAGGCTCAACCCGAAGTTGAGATAGCGCTCAAGGTAAAGCGAGGTCATGTCGATGTTGTCGGGGTTGTCGAACCACGCGCGCGAGCGGAGCTTCGGGGCCTTGGGAGAGGATTCGGTCATTGCAGCTTTCAGCTATTCGAGTGAAGTTCAGCGCGGGAAAATCAGGGGCGGCGAGGCGCGACGCTGACGCGGTAGATCATGGCGTGACGATAGGGCTTGCCCGGCTCGATACGCGTGGACGCAAACTTGGCTTGGTTCGGCGCATCGGGGAATTTCTGCGGTTCAAGTGCGATCCCGTCGCCCATGCGATAGACATGGCCCCGCTTGCCGAGCACCGTCCCGTCGAGGAAGTTGCCGGTGTAGAACTGCACGCCGGGTTCAGTCGTCAGCACTTCGAGCACGCGGCCTGAAGCCGGATCTTCCAGCCTTGCGGCAAGCTGTGGCGTTGCGGTGACGCCCTTGTCGAGCGCGAAGTTGTGATCATAGCCGCGGCCGATCGCGATCTGTTCATCGCGCCCATCGCGCAGGCCATTGGCAATGCGCTTGGGCCGACTGAAATCGAACACGGTGCCAGCCACCTTGCGCAGCTCGCCCGTGGGGATCAGCGTGGCATCGACCGGCGTATAGGTGGACGCCGGGATCGTCAGCCGGTTGCCCATCGCGCCCATCGGCGCACCTTCGCCAGCCATGTTGAACAGCGCGTGGTTGGTCATGTTGACGATTGTCGGCTTGTCGGTCGCCGCTTCGAACGTGATGCCGAGATTGCCATTTTCATCGAGGGTGTAGGTGACCTTGGTATCGAGCTTGCCCGGATAACCTTCCTCACCGTCAGCGCTGACGTAGGCCAGCACCACGCTTGCCACTGGACCCGACTTGACCGAGACGATCTTCCAGTTGCGCTTGTCAAAACCCTTTACGCCGCCGTGCAGCGAATTGCCGAGGTTGTTCTGGGCAAGCTGATAAGCCTTGCCG
>JBEQCK010000042.1:0-20710 GCA_041639335.1 Novosphingobium sp. | reverse complement strand
GTGTGCTCTTCCGATCTATTTTACTGCCCGGACGATCAACCTGACGGCCAGCGACCGCATCTGTATTCCTGTCCCGCTATATCACTGCTTCGGTATGGTTCTGGGCAACCTCGCTGCGCTGACGAGTGGTGCAGCCATGGTCTATCCTGGTGAGGCTTACGATCCTCGCCTGGCGCTTGAGGCGGTGCAGGCCGAAGGTTGCACGGCGCTTTATGGCGTTCCCACGATGTTCATCTCAATCCTGGCGCAGCCCGACCTTGACGCTTACGACGTCAGCACACTGCGTACTGGAATCATGGCGGGCTCTCCCTGTCCGGTTACCACGATGCGCCAGGTGATGGATCGCCTCAACATGACGGAGGTCACCATTGGCTACGGCATGACCGAAACCAGTCCGCTGACCACCCAGACGGCTACAGACGATCCGATAGAGGAACGTGTTGGCACTGTAGGGCGCGTCCATCCACACGCGGAGGCCAAGATCGTCGGCCTCGACGGCGAAGTCCTGCCGATTGGCGAGCAGGGCGAATATTGTTCGCGCGGCTATGCTGTCATGCTTGGTTACTGGGACGAACCTGCCAAGACTGCAGAAGCCATTGATGCCGACGGATGGATGCATTCCGGTGATCTCGCGACCATGGACGAGAACGGGTATGTGAGGATTACCGGTCGCATAAAAGACATGATCATCCGCGGTGGGGAAAATATTTACCCGCGCGAGATCGAGGAATTCCTGCTGACACATCCCGCCGTACAGGATGCCCAGGTCTTTGGTGTTGCCGACGAGAAATTCGGTGAGGAAGTCTGCGCATGGGTTATCGCTCGGCCGGGGGAAGAACTCGGTCCTGATGATGTGCTTGCGCACTGCAAAGGCCGCATCGCGCATTACAAGGTTCCCCGACACGTCCGCATAGTCGAAAGTTTCGCCATGACCGTAACTGGCAAGGCCCAGAAGTTCGAGATGCGCAAGATGATGGAGGCAGAGCTTCAGTCGTATCGCTCATAGCGGTGCGACTCGGAGTCTCAGAAGGACCGATATCTCAATAAAATTAAGTGATTCTTGTTAAATCCAACCGCTATAGTCAAAAACGCGATTAACTATATCCAGTAATAATTTCAGTCAGCTTCACCGTTCTGAAGATAAAAAGACTCCCTGGATGCCCTAAGGGCGGGCGCCCAAGCGACGAAATTTAAAGTGATTTTTCGATAGTTCAGGTGTTCACTACTCTTGGCATTGGCCGGGGCTTGGTCCTGTTAACTGTATTTGTTAAATCTCCAGATGCGACGCATCTGGGGCAAATCTTGTCGGATTCGGATGCATCGTGAGTCACGGCTGGCGCTGTGTCGAGCGTAAAAGGTTACCCACAAGTTAACCAATTCAGGCGTATTGCCAGCGAAGACGAACACTAAAGCCAATTCATCCGTTCGGACATGCCGCCCGGCATTTCCGAGGCCGAAGAACTGCGCCCGTACGAGGGCGGGTGTTTCCATCGCAAAGCAAGCGCGCCGAGGTTGCCGCAAGGCAGCAGGGAGCAGTGCGCATGTCGATGCACAAGATCAGGATCGGTTTGACGGCGGTTGCGGCCACGTGCCCGTCTGCCGTTCTGGCCCAGTCTACCATCGCGGGGCCGACGGCCTACGCCGGTGGCGCACCCGTGTCGCTCACCCTGCCAGTTACGGCATCTGTTGGTGGCCGGTGTGGCTTCGCCATTGGCGGCGCGCCTTCCGGCAGCTTCGATGCAGGGCAAATTGACCAGTCGGGTTGGTCCAATCAGTTTCCATTCACCCTGAACTGCAACGGCGCAGCGCGTGTGGCGGTTACCTCGGCGAATGGCGGATTACGCAGCGCCACGCAACCCTCCGACGCAGGTTATGCCGGCATTGCCCCTTATCAGGTCAAGCTCAACCTGGTCGGTGCCGGCGGGGGGAGCGTGACCGATCAGTGCGAGGCGGCCACTCTTGCCGTCACTGCCAGTGCGCCTTGCTCGTTCATAGGGCCCGCCACGCAAAGCCAAGGGCTGCGTGTTGCGCCCAGTTCGCAAAATCTGGCTGGTGCCTATCTCCAGGTTAGTGCCCCGGCATACACCGGCCCAGCTATTCTGGTTCAGGGCACATATTCCGACACCCTGACCGTGACCGTTTCCGCAGCCCTGTAACCCGATGCATCCAGCCGGCACGTTTCCGGCAACCAATCACGCCGCTTGTGGCGGTAACTGAAAGGCCGATTGCCATGAAGACCATGCTATCCCTGCTGGCCGCAACTACCGCAGTTGCAATTGCAACAGCCCCTGCACAGGCGCAGACGGTGACGACTGGGACAGTCAATGTCACCGGCAGCGTCCTCGGAAGGTGCTCCGTTGTTGCACCGGGCGGCTCGGCGACCCAGGCATTTACCGGCACGATTGCGCTTGGCGCGCTGGACGCAGCCGACGGCACCTTGGCAACCGGCTTCACCACAACCACCAGTGCGGCCTCGGGCGGAACCCCGGTCGCCACGCGCGTAGTTTGCACTTCGGCCAGCGTCTCTCTTGCGATCGTGGCTGACCGTCTGAGCACGGCTGCCGCCGCCGTTTCAGGCTACTCCAACGAGATTGATTACACCGCCGAAATGCAGGTCGCGCTTGCAGCTGGCGGAAATGGCACCGTGACGTACAGCACTGCCGCTGGCGCCACCGCAGCCAATTCGGCGACAGTCGGCCGTCTCGCGGCCTCGGGGAACAACATAGCCGTGAAGGCCTACGGCTTCTCGACCAGGGGGGGCGCTTCGAACCTCCTCGTCGCCGGCAATTACACCTCCACCATCACCGTCAACATCCAACCCGTGGCCTGATTTGATCGAGCCTTTTTCCAGGAGAAATGTAATGCGTAAAATTCTTCTCGCGGCGACCGCCGCAGCTGCCCTGTCGGCAGTGCCCGCGTCTGCTCAAAGCGTTACCGGCACCGTCAACATCACTGGATCCGTCGCCGCCAAGTGCAAGTTCGTGACGTCATCGCAGGACTTGCCGCTGGGTGAACTGGCTGACGCAGACGGCGGCCTCGACACCACGAAGGTTGACGGTCAGACCCGCACGCTCACCGGATGGTGCAACAATTCGGCAGCCACCCTCTCTGTCAAGGCGACCGCATTGACCGGCGATCAGCCAGTCACGTCCGGTGCCGAGGCGGCATTCACCGACACGGTCAATTACACTGCTTCGGTCTCGGCCAACGGCAAGAGCTTTTCTGACATCAGCACAGATGCTGTCGCCAGCACTGCCGCCAACGTCGACATGTTCTCCGGCAACATCGCCGTTACTTTGGGTTCGTCGACGGCAGCCAGCAAGAAGCTCGTCGCGGGTGCTTACACCGGCAAGGTCGAGGTTTTCCTCTCACCCACCGTCTGATCTGCATTGCGCATGAAGAGTTCATCCAGGAGCACGACGATGAAATCCGCTCTGTTCAAGTCCAGCCTGCTTATGCTGCCCCTGTACGGGATGGCCGCGCCTGCGTCGGCGCAGGAAACGGCTTCCGAAACAGCTTCGGGTCAGGTCGCGGTGACGGGTTCCGTCGCACGGTTGTGCATCCTGGGTGAACCTTCGCGCGCGGTGGTCGATCTCGGCCAGATGGTGCAGACCTCTGGTGCATCCGTCGGGCGGATTGCCGCGCTCGCCACGCAATCAGTCTCGCTGCCCGGAAGCTTCTGCAACTTTGCGGGCTCGGTGCTCGGTGTAAGTGCAACTGCATTGCTTGGCGATTCAGCGATCGCGCCACCAGCCGGATTTTCCCGCGCCGTGAACTACACAGCCACCGCAACCGGCTGGGGCAATAGCGATACCGCTGCGACAACCAATGCAGCGGTAGATGGAGCGTCTCCAGATTCGGCTGCCACGGGAAGTACGCAGCCCAGCCCGAAGCTGGGTGACATCGAAGTCGCGCTGTCCTCGTTCTCGGCGCCTCAGAACGCTCTGCTTGTTGCGGGAAACTATAGCGGTCTGGTCACTGTAACCCTCGGTCCCGTACCGGTCACGGAGTAAGCGGCCATGAACAGGCTTAAATTTTTCGCAGCTCTTGCCGGCGTTGTAATTTCGGCTCCGGCGCAAGCCCAGAGCGCCAGTGACTCGGCCGACTTCGCAGTCGTCGGAAATGTTCCGGCCATTTGCGTCGGCGGTTCGGTGACGGAAGCCGGTGGCATTTTCGACCTCGGCATTCTCGTCGATACGACCACTGGTTTCCTCCGCTCCGATCTCAGCGCACCCTCCCAGGTGCTTGCAGGGAGCTTCTGCTCGTCACGCAGTTCGATTGCGGTTGCTGCCACGCCGGTAGTCGCTCAGACATTCACGGCGACTGCGCCCACAGGATTTTCACGCAGCGTTGATTTCACGGCGACGGCAGCAGGTTGGACGACCATTCCAGCCAGCTTCAGCACAGCGTCGGCAAGCAATCCTGCAGCAATCCAGCAACGCACGACAGCCTTCAGCGGACCGATCACCGTCAACATTGGTGACTTCGCGACCACCGGAGGCACCGGTCTGCGCCTCGTTGCCGACACGTCCTATCGCGGCACGGTTACCGTGACGCTGACTCCGGAAAGCTGAAGCATGGCGCGCTCTTCTATCATGTTCGCTCTGGCGTTCTTGCCGCTGTGCACGATGCCAGCCGCCGCGCAGGAGGCCGCAAGCGCAACTGGGCTTCCCGTAACCGGTTCTGCGCCACAGGTTTGCACGCTAGCAGGTGGCGAACTGCAGGCAGGGCAGCTCGTGAACTTCAATGGCATTTCGGGTGACACTCTGCAGGTTACCCAACTGCTGGACCAGCAGACGCTCGCCGCCCGCCCGGCGAGCGCTACTGTGTCATTCTCCGCTGTCTGCAACTACCCGCATCAGATCCGCATCCAGTCCGAAAACAATGGCTTGTGGCCGACCGATGGGCGGCAAGCCACTGATGCACCGGGGTTTGCAACGGCCTTGCCTTATGATGCCAACCTCACTTGGGGCAATTCGTCCGGTCAACTCCAAATGGATGCCCGCATCCGCAGCAATCGCGAGGAGCGCATCGATGTTGATCAGGCGACAGCCGGGACTGTCACCTTGCGCCTCGCCATTCTCGCTGGGGCATCGAATGGCGGGGTGAATGCGCCCGTACTTGCCGGGGTTTATGGCGATACGCTCCGCATTACGCTGGAGCCGAAATAATGCGCTCCATGCTCATGATCGCGGCTCTCGCGCTTGGTGCTTCTGCCAATGCCCAAGAGGTTGATCGCGCCGCACAGGTTCTGGAACTCAGTGCGACTGCAGGTTCGGCCTGTGTCATCAGCACACCGAGAGCGAAAGCCGTGACCAACGCCAACTTTCAGGCGACGGGCGACGGAAACGCCACGGTTGGCTTGACGCGCCTGGTTGATCCCAACACGGCGCTGCCCAGGGGCGCCAGCTTTGAGCTGGAGATTCCAGCCACTTGCAATGCCTCACACCGGGTAACCGCCGTGTCGGGCAAAGGCGGGTTGGGCAGGATTGGAGCTGTCGGCGCTCAGGCACAGGGCTTTGCCGAATTGCTGCCCTACACGCTGCGCCTTGATTGGGCTGGGGCCAGTCAGGAGCGAAGCAGCAATGCTGGCATGCTGATGCTGGCGGTGGGGAATGGCGCAACCGGCAATCTCGCCCTGCTGGTCAACACACCCGATGGCGGCACGCCGCTGATTGCCGGCGACTATGACGACACGATCGTCATCCAGCTGCAGCCAACCGATTGAATCTATTGCCTGCGGGCAGGGGGAACTTCACGTGAAATCCATTGTCTCGTTTATGTGTGCTGCTGCCGTTTCGCTGGTGCTGCCGGCTGCCTCGACCATGGCGATGACGGTGCAGCCGGTCGTGATCGATCTCAAGACCTCCGGGCGTGACATGTCGCAAGTCATCACGGTCGAGAATACGTTCGCCAGTCCACTGCCGGTCGAACTCACCGTGCAGGAACTCCGCCTGACCGAGACCGGCGTTTCACCTACGGGCAAGGATCCCGGAGACCTGCTCGTATTTCCGCCGCAAGCGCTTATCGAGCCCGGCCAGACCCAGACGTTCCGTGTACAATACGTTGGCGACCCGGCCCTCGCCGGCAGCAGGCACTACTATGTCACTGTCGCACAGTTGCCGGTAAAGTTGCCCGAAGGTCAATCTGCGATCCAGATCCTCTACAATTTCCAGGTCCTCGCCAGCGTTGCGCCGGCCGGCGTAAAGCCGAAGCTGGAGGTCACAAGCGCGGAAGTTGGCAAGGACGGGGCCGGCAAGCCGGTGGCGGTCGTGACCGTCGGAAATGCTTCTGCCGTTCACGGCTATCTGAGCGGCAGCAAGTTGCGCATTGTTGAAAAAGATGCGGCGGGGAAGGAGCAATTCCGGCGCACACTTTCCGGTCCTGAAATCCAGCAGACAATCGGCTTCGGCCTCGTAGGTGGCAACCAGACCCGCAAGGTGACCATTCCGGTCGAATTGCCGCTCGCCGTTGGCACGGTTGAAGCGACCATCACACCGGAGGGCTGAGCTCATGCAGGGCCGGTCGCGGCAGATCTTCGCAATAGGAGCCAGCTTGCTTGTTGTAGGCAGGGCTCCTGCCGTCTGGGCGGACACGCTCGAACCGGGTCGCGATGGCGCCGGGATGCGCGTTCCTCTTGCACCAGCGACAAAGCTTGCGGCGGCCAATCTGGCAGAGCAACTGCCTGCTCCGGCATTTCGTTCGCAGAAGCTCAATCCGACGGGACGCGCTGTGGTGCTGACGGTCCCTGCCAAGGACGGGGGTAGCTATCTCGGCGACGTCCCGGTGCAGATTGACATCGACGACCGCCTGACTTTTCCCGCCGCTCGCGTCGTGCAGATCCTTTCCGAGCTGCTCGCGCCTGACGTGCTGGAAAGCCTGCGGACGAGCTTTGGCGGCAAGACGCAAGTCAGTGCAGAAGATTTGGCACCTGTTGGCATTGGCGTAGATTACGATCCGCGCACGCTCGAACTGCGATTCAACATTCCCACTGAGCGGCGTGCATCGCGGGCCGTTTCGGTCTCGGCGCTTGATCGGTCGCGGGTTGGGGAACTCCTGAAGCCTGCAAACTTCAGTGCCTATGTCAATCTCCGCAGCTCGATGGACCTGGTCGAAGATGGGTTTGATCAGGGACTGCGCGAACCGGTCATGCTTGTCGATGGCGCGTTGCGTCTCGGCCCGATCGTGGCGGAAAGTGATGCGATCTGGCAGCCAGGAGCACTGGGCGGCGATTTCCAGAGGCTCGGCAGTCGCTTCGTTTTTGATGACACCCGGCATCTGGTGCGCATTTCCGCTGGCGACCTTGAATCGCAGGCACGTGGTTTCCAGTCTGCGCCTGACATCGCCGGGATTTCGTTCTTTCGTTCCTACAGCGTCCTCAATCCACAACAGGTCGTGCGTCCGCGTGGTGACCGGGCTTTTCGCCTTGACCGCGCATCAACGGTTGAGGTTGTTGTCAATGGTCAGCAGGTGCGTCGTTTGCAGCTGGCCCCGGGCAACTACAATCTGCGAGACTTCCCATTCACGCAGGGTGGCAATGATATTCGCCTGAATATTCTTGACGACGCCGGTCGTACGGAAGTCGTGCAATTCAACCTGTTTGTCGATCAGACGCAGCTCGCCAAGGGCCTGAGCGAATTCGGCCTCTACGCGGGCGTGAAGGCTCCACTCGGTTCGCGCGGCCCGCGATACAGCGATGACTGGATCGCATCGGGCTATTATCGTCGGGGGCTGACCGATGCATTGACGGTTGGAGTCAATTTTCAAGCTGACGCTGATAGCCGGATGGGCGGGGTCGAAGCCGTTGTCGGCACGCCGTTCGGCACGCTTGGCACGAATGTATCGTTCAGCAAGGTTGATGGCATCGGGTCGGGACATGCTTTCAACGCCACGTTCCAGCGCCTGATCCAGCGTCCGAGCGGCCTCGGCGATACCTTCAATCTGTTTGTCGAACGGCGGAGCCGCCGCTTCGCTCCTGTCTCGTTCTTCCTGCCTGACAATCCTTACAAGTATGAGTTGGGTGGTGGTTACACCCATGCCTTCACCACAAGCTTCTTCGGTGGCGCCGATGTTCGGTTTTCGAAAGGTCGAACAGGCAGGCCTAATGTTCAGAACTACCGGCTGAGCGCGGGCTGGCGGTTTTCAGACCGCGCAACGCTGAATGCAGAGGCGCGTTATCAGGAAGACACGCTGGGCCGGGAGTTCAGCGGATTTGTCTCGCTCATCGTCCGTCTTGGGCGCTATTCCACCGTGCGCTCCGACTTCGACACGCGCGACAACCGCTTCCGCGCATCGTATCAGACACTAAGCGGTAGCGGCGTTGGCAGCTATAATGTCACCGCCGATGTCGAACGCTCCGACAATGGGGCAGGCGTGTCCGTCAACGCCAATTATTTCGCCAATCGCGCAGAGCTTGGCTTCAGCCATTTCGGCACCTATTCGCGCGGTTTCGGTGACAGTCAGAACCAGCGCAGCACTTTCCGTCTGGGCACCTCGCTGGCTCTTGCCGATGGTGCGGTTTCGCTTGGCCGTCCCATCTTTGACAGCTTCGCCATCGTGCGGCCGCACCGAAGCCTCGGCAAGGCGGACATCGTGGTGGATGCGTCAACCTTCGGCAATGCTGCCAACAGCGGGAACTTGCGCTCAGCCACGATGCCGAGCCTGCCTTCGTATTCCGAGCGCACTGTGCCTCTCGATGTACGGGATGCGCCTCCGGGCACTGATATCGGCCAAGGTTCTTTCCGCGTATTCCCGTCATACCGCAGCGGATACGTCGTTACCGTTGGCTCCGACTACAACGTCACAGCCCTCGGCGTCATGCTCGATCTGGATGGCCAGCCGGTGTCGTTGGTCAGCGGCACGGCCACCGAAGTGGCCCACCCGGAGCGGCCGGCGCAAACCGTGTTCACCAATCGCCAGGGCCGCTTTGGTGCGACCGGCCTTGCGCCCGGAAAATGGCGTGTTGAAATGCTCGACGCTGCACGCTCCACATTCGAAATCGAAATCCCCCAGAAGGCGACGGGAGTTGTCCAACTTGGGGAGATAAAGGCGGTAGAGAAGAAATGAACAGTTGGACCGTCATGTCACGCCTGCGCACTTTTCTGGCAATGGCCGCAGTTGTCTTGATGATCGCCGCTGGCAAGAGCGCCTATGCCCAGTCCAACTGCGGCGTTACCGGCAGCGGTGGAAGCACGTCCATCCAGTACGATCCATTTGCGTCGTCCGGCCTGCAGTCGGTCGATATTCCGCTGACCCTTACGCGCGTTACGGCAGGCGGCGGAAAGAAAACGCAGGAAGCGTACTTCGTGTTGACGAAGCCGGCAGGAAGCCCGGCCTATCAAGTGCAGGCGACTGTGCCTGGCGGCGGCACCTACTTTGACGTATTGTATGATTCCAATGCGGTGCCAAGCAATCTCCCGGCCATTTCCAATATCCAGACGGGCCAGATTGCCGTGCAGTTCGGCGGGGCGGCTCAGCCGGACACGCTCCAGATCAATCTGCGGGTAACTGTACCTGCCAACGTCGATCTGACGGCTGGTGGCCTCATCCAGTTCGGGATTCGCTACGTTTGCAAGGGCACTGGCGGATTGAGCGATGTCCTGACGCCGATTGACAGTGCGGCTGCCATCTCAATCAACGTGAATGTTCTGAGCGCACTTCGCGCAAGCTTCGTGGGCACTGCGCTCGATTTCGGCGAAATTGCCCAAGTCTCGGATGCCCAGGCGGCAACTGTAAAGACTTCGGCGTCAAACCACGTTCGCGTGCAAAGCTCCGGGCCTTACACGGTCTCGCTCGGCGTCATGCCGGGAGATGCCCAGCCGTTCGTCTTGACCCCAGGTGGCACTTCCACAACGAACAGCAGCCAGCAGATCCGCTATTCGGTCCGCTTCCTCGGGCAGACCCGGTCTCCCACGAGTACGTCGGCGATCAGCCAGACATGCGCCCGAGCCGGGATTGGCGATGCGATCGAAGACCGTTTGCCGGTGCAGGGCACTCTGATCGATGGCGGAGCGACCAAGGCGATCTCTCCGATCTACTCGGAGAACCTTGTCGTCACGATCACTCCGCTCGTTGCTGGATCAGTTGCACCCACGGACTGCGGCAGCATCCCGCTTTGAAAGTCAGCGTGGCTCGATACGGAAGCGGATCGAGCCAGCTGCCTTGCCGTTCGCTTCAATCGCAATCGAGCGAGTTGTTGCGGCGGCGTGGCCCACGTCACTGATGAGGACTTCGCCCGAACCGTCGAGGGCAATCGTCCGGCCGTCCACGACCAGCCGGCCCGCAGCAAGCTGCTTGGAATAGGTCGCGACGACGCGATATCCCGCACCGTTGTTGCAGAACTCGCGGAGTTCGCTCTTGTTGCCATTGGCGCTGAGCATTGCGCTGGCGCTGTTGTCCACCGAAACGCGGCACACCAGAGGCACCTGCCCGGTGATCGTGATCGAAGCGGACCCATGCGATGCTTGCACCGCACTACCTGCGGCTACCGTACCCAACGTGGCGAGCGCCAAGGCTGCCATCCTGCCAGAAATCATGATGCAATCTCCATTAACACTCAGGCATCATGCATCGGTGGCCGCCAACGTCCGGTTCCGGTTTCTGGTTAACAATTTCCGGGAAAGCTTTAGGAATGGCGGGGTTTCGGCGTTTTTTCTCCGCAACGCCCCTAAGTTTGATTACCTAAGCCGCTCGAAAAGTCTGAACGCTCGTTCCTCGCCTGCGGGAACCGCATCGACCATTCGCGCATAGAGCCAGGCGAAGCTGTCGTCATTTCGCGCGTCAGCCACGATCCGGAAGGAAGCCCGCCATGGCCGCTCGCGCATACTGGCAAGGGCAATTGCGCCTTGCCCTGGTTTCGATCCCGGTTGAAATCTATCCGGCCACGCGCAGTGGCGCGGCCATTTCGTTTCATCAGATCCACGAGCCCAGCGGCAAGCGCATCCGCTACGAGAAAGTGGCACCCGGCGTAGGTCCCGTCGATCGCGAGGAGATCGTGAAGGGCTATGAGGTATCTCGCGGTAACTACGTCCTGCTTGATGACGAGGAGATCGAGTCCGTTCGCATCGAAAGCCGCAAGACTTTGGAACTCGTCCAGTTCGTCGGTTCAGACGAAATCGATGTTCTCTATTACGAAAAGCCCTATTTCGTCGTCCCGGCCGATGACCTTGCCGAGGATGCCTACATCGTCCTGCGTGAAGCGCTCAGACAGACGAAAACTGTCGGGTTGGGACAACTCTCGGTCCGCGGACGCGAACAGTTTGTTTCGCTGAAGCCTTGCGGTCGGGGTCTTATCCTCGAGGTTCTGCGCTATGCCGATGAGGTCCAGCGTGCGCATAACTGGTTCCGCGACATTCCCGCGCGCGATGCCGACCCGGAACTTCTCGATCTGGCCGCCAGCCTGATCGAGAAGAAGACCGCGAAGTTTGCACCCGACAAGTTCCATGACCGTTATGTCGACGCGCTTCACGCGCTGATCGACAAGAAGGTCAAGGCAAAGGGTGAGCGCATCATCGAGGACCCCGACGCTGACGAGGCTCCGCGCGGTGGGAACGTGATTGATCTGATGGCCGCGCTCAAGCAATCGCTTGGTCACGACGCCGAAGACGCCAAAGGGAGCAGGCCGCGCAAGCGCGCATCGCCGTCACGCCGGAAACGGGCTTAAGCGATGGCTACCCGCGATCCTCTCGCAGCCTACAACGCGAAGCGCGATTTCACCCGCACCGGAGAACCTTCGGGCAAGAAGTCATCGAGCAAGACTGGCAACCTCTTCATCGTCCAGAAGCACGACGCCACGCGGCTTCACTGGGACTTCCGCATCGAAGTTGACGGTGTACTGAAAAGCTGGGCGGTGACGCGCGGACCGAGCCCTGATCCGGAGGACAAGCGCCTTGCCGTGCAGACCGAGGATCACCCGCTAAGCTACGCCGAGTTCGAAGGGACCATTCCCGAAGGCGAGTATGGCGGTGGGACCGTGATGTTGTGGGATCGCGGAACCTGGGAACCGATCGAAGGCAAGAGCGCCAAGGACCTTGCAGACGGGCATCTGCACTTTCGTCTCGC
Source organism: Novosphingobium sp. (assembly GCA_041639335.1). GTDB lineage: Bacteria > Pseudomonadota > Alphaproteobacteria > Sphingomonadales > Sphingomonadaceae > Novosphingobium. The sequence goes on along the minus strand of JBEQCK010000042.1, from coordinate 8,650 downwards.
TGGGGAGAGAATGAAAGGCGAATGGCTGCTCATCCGCCTGAAAAAGCGGGGCAACGAAAAGCGCGAAAACTGGTTGTTGCGCAAGATTGGTGACGCCTTTGCCGCGCAGGGAGATCTTCTCGTCGAACGCGCTCTCACCAGCGTCCTTACTGGTCGGACCATGGCCGAGATTGCTGCCGACAAGCGCTCCAGCCATTCGTTGAAGGGGAAGCGGGGAAAGGACTTTGCCGCCGAGATGCAAGCGGCAGCCAAGCACAATGCGCGGGTGACGAAGGCGCAGGCACCAGGCAAGAAACGCAGCACGGCACCCCTGCCAGCGTTTCAACCCGTCCAGCTTGCAACCCTGGTCGACAGTGTCCCCGAAGGGCGCCAGTGGCTTCATGAGATCAAGTTTGACGGTTATCGGGCGCTAATCGCTGCAAAGGGCAAGGATGTCAGGGTGTTCACCCGCAGTGGTCTCGATTGGTCCGAGAAGTTCTCACCCCTGATCCGCCACTTCGCAAGCCTCGATCTGCCGTCATGTCTGATCGATGGCGAGATCACGGCATCTGACGCCGAGGGCAACCCGGATTTCTCGCGCCTGCAAGCCGTGCTGAAGCGGGGCCATGGCGAACAGGGCGAAGGCGATGCTCTTTCCTTCCATGCGTTCGATCTGATCGAATTGGAAGGCGAGGACCTGAAGCCGCTTCCGAATGTGGAACGCAAGCAGCGGCTTTCGGGCCTGTTGGCCAACGCTCCTCCGCCAATCCACATCGCCGATCACATTATTGGTGGGGGCGAGAAGCTGCTGGAGGCAATGTGCCGCGCCGGGCAGGAGGGCATCATCGCCAAGCGGGCCGATGCGCCGTATCTGCCAAAGCGGACGCAGAGCTGGCTGAAGGTCAAATGCATCCTGCGCCAGGAATTCATCATTGTCGGCATGACGAAATCGAGCGCCCGCCGCCGCCCCTTCGCCTCGCTGCTGCTGGCACAGCGAGAAGGTGAAGCGCTGGTCTACAAGGGCAAGGTCGGCACGGGGTTCAATGAAGCACTGCTTGACGAACTGGCCGCCCGTTTTGAACCGCTCCGCCGGGAAGACCGTGCACTCGAAGTGCCCAAGACCGAAGCTCGTGGCGCGTCATGGCTTGAACCAGTGCTCGTTGCCGAGATCGCCTTTGCCGAGTTCACCGGTGAAGGCAGGGTCCGCCACGCCAGCTTCGTCGGTTTGCGTGAAGACAAGAAGGCTGAGGACGTGACGCCCGAGAAACCTGTGCCGATCGAGAACCCGAAGGAAGAGATCACCATCAGCAACCGCTCGCGCGTGATTTTTCCCGAAAGCGGGCAGACCAAGGGCGATCTGGCAGACTATTACGCTCAGCTTGCTCCAGCGATGCTTCCGTTCCTTGCCAATCGCCCGGTCAGCCTCGTGCGGTGTCCGCAGGGCAGGGCGAAGCAGTGCTTCTTCCAGAAGCATGATAGCGGTTCATTCGGCGAACATGTCCATCATGTCCCGATCCGCGAGAAGGATGGCGATAGCGAAGACTACCTTTATGTCGGCGATGCTGCGGGCATTCTCACCTGCGTCCAGATGGGCACGATTGAATTCCACGGGTGGTGCGCGCGGACCGATGATGTCGAGGCGCCGGACCGCATGGTCATCGATCTGGACCCTGACGAGGGGCTTGATTTTGCTGATGTGAAACGAGCGGCAAAGGATATCCGGTCACGCCTGTCCGACCTCGGTCTGGTAAGCTTTGCGATGCTTTCTGGCGGGAAGGGCGTGCACGTTGTCGTACCCCTGCGCCGCGATCATTCCTGGGAAGCGCACGCCAGCTTTGCCGAGCGTTTTGCCAAGGCCCTGGGTATGGCAGAGCCTGAGCGCTACGTTGCCAACATGAGCAAGGCCAAGCGCAAGGGGCGCATCTTTATCGACTGGTTGCGCAATCAGCGCGGCAGCACCGCAGTCATGCCCTATTCCGCCCGTGCACGCGCCAACGCCCCGGTTGCAGCGCCCATCGATTGGAATGAACTCGATGATTTCGAGAAGGCGAGCGCTTTCACCATTTCAGATGCCGCCGCCCTGCTGAAGCGCGGCGAGAGCAAATTGTTGCGGGGATGGGGCGTGGCAGAGCAGTCACTGCCCGACGTCTAGGCCCAACCGAATCTTCAAAGCACCGTTGGGTCACACCATATCTTGCGGCCGGATCAGGCGATCGAACGTCGCTTCGTCTACCAGATTGAGCGCCAGCGCCGCCTGCCTCAGGCTCAGGTCATGCGCATGGGCGTGCTTGGCGATCTTGGCGGCGTTGTCGTAGCCGATCTCGGGCGCGAGCGCTGTCACCAGCATGAGCGAGCGTTCGACCAGCTCTGAAATGCGCTGCCGATTTGGCTCGATCCCCTCGACACAGCGCTTGGCAAAGCTTTCCATCCCGACCGTCAGCAGGTGCATGGAGCGCAGCACCGCTGCCCCGATCATCGGCTTGAAAACATTGAGTTCAAGATGCCCCTGCATTCCTCCCGCGGTCACCGCCTGATGGTTCCCGATCACCTGCGCGCAAACCATCGTCAGCATCTCGGCCTGTGTCGGGTTAACCTTTCCGGGCATGATCGAGCTACCAGGCTCGTTGGCAGGAAGCTCCAGTTCTCCAATGCCGGATCGCGGGCCGGAACCCAGCAAGCGGATATCATTGGCGATCTTGGTCAGCGCTACGGCCAATGTCGAAAGCGTGGCAGACAGTTGCACCAGCGCATCGTTCGAGGCGAGCGCCTCGAACTTGTTCGGCGCCGTGCTGAAGGGTTTTCCCGTCAGGTCGGCGATTTCCGCCGCTACGTCTTCGGCAAAGCCTTCTGGTGCATTGAGCCCGGTGCCCACTGCCGTGCCGCCCTGAGCCAGGCGAAGCAGATGAAGCTCGACGTGGCGCAGATGGTCGTGCGCATTGCGCAGCTGCTGGGCATAGCCTGAAAACTCCTGGCCAAGGGTCAAAGGCGTAGCATCCTGCAGGTGGGTGCGCCCGATCTTGACCAGGTCCTTCCACGCAATCGCACAACCGGCAAGCGCACCGGAAAGCTTGTTCAGCGCCGGGACCAGTTCTCCATTCAGCGCTTGCACCGCTGCGACATGCAGCGCGGTGGGAAAGGTATCGTTCGAGGATTGCCCCATGTTCACGTGATCGTTGGGATGCACCGGACTCTTGCCGCCGCGTTCGCCACAGAGCATCTCGTTGGCGCGCCCGGCGATGACCTCGTTCGCGTTCATGTTCGTTTGTGTGCCGCTGCCGGTCTGCCAGATCACCAGCGGGAAGTGCTCATCAAGTTTTCCGGAGGCCACTTCGGCAGCAGCCTGCTCGATGACAGAGGCGAGCCTGGCATCCAGGCCATGCCGGCGATTTACCTTGGCCGCTGCCTGCTTGATGATACCCAGCGCATGCACAATGCCCAAGGGCATCCGCTCCATTGAACCGAACGGAAAATTTTCGATGCTGCGTTGCGTTTGCGCGCCCCAGTAGGCCTCGGCCGGCACCCGGACTTCGCCCAGACTGTCGCTCTCGATACGCTGCATTCGCTTCTCCGGTCAGGTGCGGTCGAGCAGTCGCTCCACTGTCTCGTTTGCTGTACCCTGCTTGTCGGCTGATGCACCAACTTCGCGTTCAAGCGCGGATCGCAGTCGGCAGATTTCATCGTCGGTCAGATGTTCGATGCCGACAAAGCCTTCGCGGGCCTTGTCGACGGCTCGGATAAGTTCGTCCAGCTTCGCCTGCATCGCGGCAGCATCGCGGTTCTGGCTGTTCTGGATCAGGAAAACCATGAGGAAGGTGATGATCGTGGTGCCGGTGTTGACGACGAGTTGCCAGGTGTCGCTCCACTGGAACAACGGGCCGCTCAATCCCCAGCCGATGATGATGGCAAGCGCGATGACAAAGGTTGCGGGGCGTCCTGCCCATCCGGAAACCCGGTTGGCGATGGCGGTGAAAGCCTGGTCCACCGGATCAGTCCTTGCGCACGTGCTCTGGCTTGCCTTTGCGACGTGTCGCGGCAAGCTCCTCCAACTCCTTTTCTGTCATCGATTCTTCCATCGATCGTGACGCCCCCTTGAGGTCGTTCTTGTCGGTCTCGCCCCGTTTGGCCGATAGGGCGGCGCCGGCGGCCTTCTGCTGGGCTGCTGATTTGGCTGGCATCGTCATTCTCCGAATGGTTCCCGACCTGAACGTTCGGGCAGGTCCACCGTTCCGGACGCTTGGCCTGTAACTGCGCCAATTTGCGTAGCGCCCGCCGTCGCGCGTGAAGCTACGCTTCGGCAATGGCGGTGGGCACATCTTTGCGCGAGCTTCTGGGGGCAGGGCGAGTTACCGAGGCCTTGGCCAAGGCGGGAGAGGCGCTCCGGGCCGATCCCCGTGATGTGGAGGCCGGCTTTGTCGCCGCCGTCGCTCTGGCAGAGAGCGGGCGAGTGGCCGACGCGCTCAAGGCGATTGGCGCAGTGCTCAAGGCCGAGCCCGAAAACGCCGAGTATCTTGCTCAACAAGCACGGTTTTTTCTGCTGGCACGGCGAGAGGCCGATGCCCTTGCCGCAGCGCGGGCGGCAGTAATTGCAGGCAGTTCAGATCCGCTGGTGCTGGATACCATCGGATGCGTGTTCGCGCGGCTTGGGGCGCATGACGAGGCGCTGCCCCTGTTCGAAACAGCCGTAAGATCCGCCCCGGATGTCATTGAATTCCAGTTCAATCTTGGCAGCACCCTGGGGTTCTTCGGCCGGGTTGACGAGGCGGCGCGGGCCTATGAAGCCATACTCGTGCGCGAGCCGGGGCATGGCCGTGCGCATCTGGCCCTGGCGGGACTGCGCCGTGCTTCCCCGGAAACGGGCCTCACCCGGATTGCCGCGGCCCTGGCGCAGAATCCTGACCCCGAAGAGGAAGTCAGGCTGCGCTACGCTGCTTTCCAACTCCACGAGGCAGAAGGGCAACTCGACGAGGCAAACGCGCAACTCTCCCTGGGCAATGCGAGGCACAGGGCCAACCTCGGCTACCAGTTCGAGACCGATCAGGCACTGTTCGAGATCATCCGCCGCACCTTCGTTCGCGACCTGCCCTTGATGTCCGACAGCCGCCTCGACGATGCGCCGATCTTCGTCGTCGGCCTGCCTCGCACCGGGACGACGCTCGTCGACAGGATCCTCTCGTCGCATGCGCAGGTGACTTCGGCCGGGGAGCTTCAGGCCATGCCGCTGGCGGTGAAGCAGTTGTCAGGGACATCATCGCGGCTGGTCCTCGACCCGGCGACGGTGGAGGCGAGCCGGGGCGTTTCGGCGCAGAAGCTGGGGGAGCTTTACCTCGCCCGGGCACGCCAGAATGCCGGGGCCACCGGTCCACGGTTCACCGACAAGTTTCCGCTGAATTTCCTGTATATCGGATACATCCTTCAGGCACTGCCGCGCGCGAGCATCGTCTGTCTGCGGCGTGGGGCGATGGACAGTGTGTGGAGCAACTACAAGCACCTGTTCGCGCTCGGCTCGCCCTACTATCGCTGGTCCTACGACCTGATGGACACGGCGCGCTATGTGCTGCTGTTCCAGCGCCTGATGGGGTTCTGGCGTCAGCGTTTTCCAGGCCGAATTCATGAAGTTACCTATGAATGGCTGGTGGCGGACCAGGAGACGGAGACCCGCAAGCTGTTGAGCCATTGTGGGCTGGAATGGGATGCGAACTGCCTGGAATTTCACCGTAATCGCGCTGCGGTTGCCACGCCAAGCGCACAGCAGGTGCGCCAGCCGATGAATGCGCGTTCTGTCGGCCGCTGGCGCGATTACGAGGCGCACCTTGGCGAGGTGAAGGACTACTTCCTCGCCAACGGCATTCCGCTCGACTGATTTTGCTCTTTACATGAAAAGAGGGCCGCCGGTCTTTCGAGCGGCGGCCCAGTCTTCGCAGGAACTGGTGCCGGCCTGCCGCAGCAGGCCGGCATAAACGTCAGAAGTTCTTGGTCATCTCGATGCCGACCTTGCGCGGGCTGAGCACCGAGTTGGCGTAGTAGCGCGAGACGACACCATCGTTGACGATGCGGCGCGACAGGTCGTTCGAGACCGAGACCACGGCGTATTTGTCGAAGATGTTGTCGGCGTAGACGCGGAACTCGAGCGTCTCGTCGAGACGGTAGGCGACCGACGCGCGGTGCGTGGTATACGAGGGCAGGATCTCGCCGCCGGCACGCGCTCCGACGCGGGTGAAGATGTTGCCGGTGAAGCTGGAGGTCCAGCTCAGCGTCATCTGATCTTCGCCGACCGGGAACTCGTAATTCAGGCCGAGAGAGCCCGAGACCTTGGTCGACCCGGGCAGGCGATCTCCGGGCAGGGCATCGAATTCGCCACCCCGGGTCTTGAGGAGTCCCGGAACCGCTTCGGTCAGATAGGCGTCGGTGTAGGACCAGTTGCCTTGTACGCTGAACCCTTCGAAGGGGCGGGCATTGAACGAGAACTCTACGCCCTTCGATACCGCCTTGCCGCCGTTGACGGTAATGCCGATGGCGCCGTTCTCGGTCAAACCATCCAGCTGGATACCGTCCCAATCAATGTGGAAGAGCGCGAGCGTGGTGCGCAGCTTGCCATCAAACAGGCTGGCGCGGATCCCGATTTCCTTGTTCTTGGTCGTGTCGGGCTGGTAGGAAAGCTCGTTCGGAAGAGCGCAGAGGTTCTGGCCCGGTGGCAGGGGCAGTACGCAAGGAGCGACGCGGTTGACGCCGCCGATGCGATAGCCCTTGCTGTAGGTCGCGTAGACCATGACATCAGGCGAGAACTTGTACGAACCGTTGAACTTCCAGACGCTGCCGCTCTTGCCGGTATCGCCTTCCCGCGAGCGGAAGTTGATATTGGGGAAAGTCTGGAACAGCGGCAGTGCCTGACCGCCGATGACGTAGGCGTCGTACTTGAAGTAGCGACCGCCTGCGGTCAGCGTGAGCGCGTCGATCGGCTGGAACGTCAGTTCGCCGTAGATCGCCTTTTCCTTGGTGTCGGTGCGGACAAAGGATGCGTATTCGACTTCGTCTGGACGGTTGATCCCGGCCCAGGCTGGATAGCCAGGTACGATTTCGCGGTAGTCTGAGTTGGTCTTCAGGCGGTTGTAGAAGCCGCCGAGCACCCAGCTGAACGGACCGCCATGGGTGGAGACCAGGCGGACTTCCTGGTTGAACTGCTCGTTCTCGCCGGTCGAACGGGTATAGCCCGAGAAGGCGGGGAACAGTTCGTAGTCATAGTCGAGGTCGAGCAGCAGGTCGGTTACGTCGACCGAACCCTTGATCTTCTGACGGGTGAAGGCGGTGGCGGAGACGAGTTGGGCGATATCACCCAATTCCGCTTCGATTTCTGCGGCATAAAGGTCGGTCGTGCGCTTTGCCGGTTCGAGATAGCGCCACGGGGCCTCGTACTTGCCGGTGCCGAACACGCCGCCGCCGTTGGCCTGGCGACCGTTGGTGTCGGTCTGCTGGCGGACGTAGCTGAGCGTCACTTTCAGGCCGTCGAAGGGATAGAGACCCAGCTGGTTGCGGCTGGTGAAGGTATGCTCGAAGTTGGCGTCGGCGTAAGTGTAGAAGTTGTCAGCAATCTGCTGCGGCGTGCCGATGGACCCGAAGAAAGTGCCGGGCCGCGCAGGCTGCGGGTTGGACACGCCGGGCTGCTTGAGCAGGTAGATGTAGTCGATGAAGCCCGGATCGTTGTAGTAGCCGGTGGCCGAACGGAAGGCGACCTTGCCGGGGATGATCGGCACGTTGACCACGCCATCGACGACGAAACCCGGATCCTTGGCATGGGCCACGTCATAGACGCGAGCGTGGAAGGTTCCTTCCCAACGATCCGGATCTGGACGGTTCGGCAGGTAGCGGATCGCGCCTGCCAGAGTACCGAGGCCGTATAGCGTGCCTTGCGGCCCGAGCTGGACTTCGACGCGGTTCATGTCGATGAACTTGAAGTCCTGATAAAGCGGAATTTCACCGAGATATGTGGCCAAGGTGTTGTCGGCGTTTGCGCCGAAGGTGCTGGCATCGCTCGCGGAAAGGCCGCGCATGACGATGCTGCCCGTTGATCGGGGGCCAGTATCCTGAATGGTGATCCCTGGCGTGAAAGCCGCAAGCGAGCGCACGTCATCAACCCGCTGGTCCTTCAGGCTTTCGCCGGTGACTGCCGAGACGTTGATCGGAGCGTTCTGCAAGGACACAGCGCGACGAGTGGCGGTGACGATGATTTCGTTGCCGGGACCACCGGCCTCTGCGGCTTCCGCGCTGTCGGGGGCCGGTGCTTCCTGTGCGACAGCAGGAAGAGCCGCGATGCTGGCCAGCGCGCTGGCCGAGAGGAGCGCTGCGCGCTTCAGGGAAAACGTCATGAAACCCTCACTTTGTTGTTTTGTATCTTGTGGCTTCAGTCACCCTCATCATCGGTGGAGCGGTGGCTCTGGCTTGAGCTCTGTTCGCGGCGCCGATGTATTTCTCCCCGGTGGTCGATCCGGAATGGGGCGAAGCTAACCGCTGCATGCAGCGCGACTATGGGTCATTTGACGTACTGTCGCGGCCACCAGGGCGAGTTCGCACCTTAGGGTCAGGACCCATGACTCACACCTTCGAGGCGCCGGAATGGCGAACATATCGGGCGGAAATGCGCGCCGGGAAGGCTGGTTGCCTTTCCAAGCGGATTTCC
>JBEQCK010000041.1:0-21104 GCA_041639335.1 Novosphingobium sp. | reverse complement strand
ATCGCATCGACGGTGCCCATCTGCATGAGGATGCGGCGCAGGACCCACATCTTCGAGAGCTGGTCCTTCGGCACGAGCAGCTCTTCCTTGCGGGTGCCGCTCTTGCCAACGTCGAGGGCAGGGAAGATGCGCTTGTCGGCAACCTTGCGGTCCAGCACGATTTCCGAGTTGCCGGTGCCCTTGAACTCTTCGAAGATCACTTCGTCCATGCGGCTGCCGGTATCGATCAGCGCGGTGGCAATGATCGAAAGCGAGCCGCCTTCCTCGATGTTGCGGGCAGCACCGAAGAAGCGCTTCGGGCGCTGCAGGGCGTTGGCGTCGACACCGCCGGTCAGCACCTTGCCCGATGATGGCACCACGGTGTTGTAGGCGCGGCCGAGGCGGGTGATCGAGTCGAGCAGGATGACGACGTCACGCTTGTGCTCGACCAGGCGCTTGGCCTTTTCGATGACCATTTCGGCAACCTGCACGTGGCGCGTGGCAGGCTCGTCGAAGGTCGAGGAGATGACCTCGCCCTTCACGCTGCGCTGCATGTCGGTGACTTCTTCCGGACGCTCGTCGACCAGCAGCACGATCAGGAAGACTTCCGGATGGTTGTCGGTGATCGCCTTGGCCATGTTCTGCAGCAGCACGGTCTTGCCGGTGCGCGGCGGCGCGACGATCAGCGCGCGCTGGCCCTTGCCCTGCGGGCTGACCAGATCGATCACGCGCGCCGACTTGTCCTTGACCGTCGGGTCGAGCGTGTCGAGCTTGAGGCGCTCGTTCGGGTAGAGCGGGGTCAGGTTGTCGAAGTTGACGCGGTGGCGCACCGCCTCCGGTTCGTCGAAGTTGACCTTGATCAGGCGGGTGATCGCGAAATAGCGCTCGCCATCCTTGGGCGCGCGGACTTCGCCTTCCACGGTGTCGCCGGTGCGCAGGCCCCATTTGCGGACCTGGTTGGGCGAAACATAGATGTCGTCGGGCCCGGCGAGGTAGTTCGCCTCGGGGCTGCGCAGGAAGCCGAAGCCGTCGGGCAGGACTTCGATGGTGCCGATACCGAGGATTTCCTCGCCGTCTTCCGCCATTTCCTTGAGGATGGCGAACATCAGGTCCTGACGGCGCATGGTGCTGGCGCCTTCGACCTCGAGCTCTTCGGCCATCTGGACCAGCTCGGCGGGAGTCTTCTGCTTGAGTTCCTTCAGGTGCATTTCGTGTTTTTCCAAAGGGTTGGATAGATGGCCGGAAACCTCTGAAGGGCTTGGAGAAAGCGAGAGGGCGGCTGCATCGATCGGCAGCACATCTGCATTCCGGTTCGCCGCAGATATGCCTGCGCCAGCCGATAGTCAATTGTGGATAGGGGCAGGGGGGTGGTATCCTCCCGGCATCAAACCGGAAAACCGGTCTTTCGAGAGGAACGGCACATGATCAGACTGCCCCGCCGCAACGAAGCTTTCCCCCGCCCGCAGGCACACGATACCCCGGCCAATGCCTGGGGCTCGCAATGGAAGCACCTGCCGCGCTCGCCGCTGCGGCTTGTGCGCAATGCGATGCGCGATGGGCTGCGGACCTTGCGCGGCTGACCATTCCCCGGCCCCTCTCGCAAGCGGGAGGGGTGAAGGATCAGAACGGCTTCACGATCACCATGATCACGATCACCGCGGCGGCGATGCCCGGGATCTCGTTGAGCATGCGTAAGGTTTTGCCCGAGAGCTTGCGAACGCCCTGGGCAAGGGCTTGCGCATAGCTCGCCAGCCAGAAGTGATAGGCGGTCAGCACGAGTACGAAGGCCAGCTTGAGGTGGAACCAGCCTTGCGCGAACGCGCCGATATCCACGGCCAGCAGCAGGCCCAAGACCCAGACCACCACCAGCGCCGGCCACATGATGATCTTCATCAGCTTGCGCTCACGATCCACCCAGATCGCGTTCTCGGGCGAACCTTCCGGCGCTTCCTGATGATAGACGAAGAAGCGCGGCAGCATGAACAGGCCCGCCATCCAGAAGATCACGAAGATGACATGGCCCGCCTTGAGCCAGAGATAGAGCATCGCCAATACCTGCTGCATCTGTTGCGGCTCCGCCTGCCAGTGCGCCCCTGCTGAGGGCTATTTCGGCGCGGAAACCGTGGTTTGCAAGTGCCCGAAAAGGTTCAGTCGCGCGACCAGCCCCGCACGATCCTCAGCAGCGCCTCGACGTTTTCGATCGGGGTGTGCTGGCCGATGCCATGGCCGAGGTTGAACACGTGCGGGCGGTCGGCGAAAGCTTCGAGCACGCGGATGGTCTGCTTTTCCAGTTCCGGACCGCCCGCCAGCAACAGCAGCGGATCTAGGTTGCCCTGCACCGGCATCCCGGCAGGCATCTCGCGCGCGGCCCACAGCGGGTCGATGGTCTCGTCCACGCCCACGGCATTAACGCCGGTCTCGCGGGCATAGGCAGCAAGCTTTTCGCCTGCGCCCTTGGGGAAGCCGATCACCGGCACATGCGGATAGCGGCGCTGCATTTCCGCCGCGATCTTGGCGTTCGGCGCAATCACCCAGCGCTCGAACTCGGCAGGCGCAAGGCTGCCCGACCATGAATCGAACAGTTGCAAGCCTTCGGCGCCGGCTTCGACCTGGCCCGAAAGGTACTCGATCGTCACTTGCGTGATCGCATCGATGATCGCCTGGAACTGGCCGGCATCGCGATAGGCGAGCGCGCGGGTGTCGTGGTGATCGCGGCTGCCTTCGCCGGCGACCATGTAGGTGGCGACCGTCCACGGCGAGCCGGCAAAGCCCAGCAGCGTCGTCTCAGGGCCGATCTGTGCCTTCACCTTGGCCACCGTCTCGTAGATCGGCGAAAGGCGCTCAGGCACCGCGACAAGGCTATCCAGCGCCACGTCGAGCAGGCGCGGCGAAAGGTCGGGGCCTTCGCCGACAAGGAACTTGAGGTCCTGGCCCATCGCGTAAGGCACGATCAGGATGTCCGAGAACAGGATCGCGCCGTCGAAGCCGAAGCGGCGGATCGGCTGCACGGTCACTTCGGCCGCGGCGTCGGTGTCATAGACCAGTGCGAGGAAACCGCCCTTTTCAGCGCGCAGCTCGCGGTATTCGGGCAGGTAGCGCCCCGCCTGGCGCATCAGCCAGATCGGCCGACGGGAAAGATTCTCACCCTGAAGAGTCCTGAGCAAGGGGCCGGGCATTTCGATCCAATCCACTAAAATAGATTCTTAGAATCAGGTTGAAGGTGTTTGTTGGCCCTGTGGAAACCGGGGATTGCGTGTCAGTGCCCGATTTGTGAGTCCGCTTCCACACTTTTTGCTGTTCGCGACTCTGGACAGCATATGAGTCAACGCGAAGTTCTCACCGCTCTCCACAGGCTGGGGAAAACGCTGTCCACTTGTCCACAAATGGCCCTGAACAGGACTCGGATCGAGGGTGAATCTCACGCTGAAACTTGTCCCTGACTCTGTCCCGTGGTTTATCGGTGCTGTTTCCACAGAGTCATCCCGACCCCGTCCGGACCCACTGCCGGTCACTCTTTGAAAGTCCGCAAATGCAGCGTCTGCACCTGCACCTCCTGTCGGATTCCACCGGCGAAACGCTGGAAATGATCGCCAAGGCCGCGCTCGCGCAGTTCGATGGCGCCGATGTGGTGCGGCACTTCTGGCCAATGGTCCGCTCGATGCAGCATCTCGACCGCATCATGGGGGAAATCGCGGCAAATCCGGGACTTGTCCTGTTCACGCTGGTCAATGCCGAAACGCGCGAGCGGCTGGAGCAACGGTGCATTGCCCTTGGCCTGCCGATGGTGCCAGCGCTCGATGCGGTGACCGACGCGCTGCAGCAGCAGCTCGGCGTCCAGGCCAAGGGCCGCCCCGGTCGCCAGCACATGATGGACGAGGCCTATTTCGCGCGCGTCGACGCGATCCAGTTCACCATTGCCCACGATGACGGTGTGAACTGGGAGAACTGGGAAGAGGCCGATATCGTGCTGGCCGGCGTTTCGCGCAGTTCGAAGACGCCGACTTCGATCTACCTCGCCAACCGCGGGTACAAGGTGGCCAACATTCCGATCGTGGTGGAAAGCCCGCCGCCGTCGATGCTGTTTTCGCTGCGCCGCCCAATGGTGGTTGGCCTCACCACCAGTCCGGAACGCCTGATCGCGGTGCGCCGCAATCGCCTGCTATCCTTGAATCAGGCGCCCGAGACTGCCTATGTCGACAATGAGCAGGTGACGCGCGAAGTGCAGTACGCGCGGCGCATGTTCGCGGACAATGGCTGGCCGGTGATCGACGTTTCGCGCCGTTCGATCGAGGAGACGGCCGCTGCCGTGATCAATCTCTACAACGAACGCAGCGCTGCGGGCGGCAGCGGCGATGGAGCAAAACCGATATGACACTGGTACTGGCCAGCCAGAGCTTCTCGCGCCGGATGATGCTCGAAGCCGCGGGCGTGCCGTTCGAAACGCGTTCGTCCGACGTTGACGAAGGTGCGATCAAGCGGGAGCTGATTGGCGTCACCGGTTGCCAGATCGCCCGCGTGCTCGCCGAAGCGAAGGCACTTGCGGTGTCGCTCGCCATGCCCGGACGTCTGGTGCTCGGCGGGGATTCGATGGTCGAGGTCTGCGGCCGCCAGTTCGACAAGCCGGTCAGCCGCGAGAACGCTGCCGAGCATCTCGAATTCTTTTCCGGCAAGGACATGCACCTCCATTCCGCCGCCGTGCTGATGCGCGATGGGCAGGTTGTGTGGAAAACCTGCGAGACCGCATCCTTAAGGGTTCGGACGCTTTCTCCCGCATTTATCCAGAGCTATCTCGACAGGGAGTGGCCGGAGGTTTCGGGCTGCGTCGGTGTGTTCCGGATCGAGGCGCTGGGCGTGCAACTGTTCGAAACGATCGAGGGCAGCCACTTCACTGTGCTGGGGATGCCGCTATTGGCGCTGCTCGGTGCATTGCGCGAACAGGGTGAGTTGCCGTCTTGAATGTTGCTTATGCCGAAGTGATCGGCGATCCGATCGCACAATCGAAATCCCCGGTGATCCACGGTTTCTGGCTGGAGAAGCTTGGCCTTTCGGGCCGCTATGACCGCGCGCACGTCAAGGCCGAAGATCTTGCCGACTATCTCGCCACGCGCCGCGTCGATCCCGACTGGCGCGGCTGCAATGTCACCATGCCGCACAAGCAGGCGGTGATTCCGCTGCTCGATCGGCTTGATCCGCTGGCCGCGCGCATTGGCGCGGTGAACACCGTGGTCCCCGAAGACGGAGCGCTGGTCGGTTACAACACCGACGCGCCCGGCTTCCTCGAACCCCTGCGCGAGGAGCTGGCCAAGACCCACTACTTCCGCATGGCCCGCGTTCTCGGCACCGGCGGCGCGGCGCGGGCGATCATCGCCGCGCTGGCGGATGAGCACATGGTCGTGGTGCTGGCCGGCCGCAACGTCGACAAGGCCCGCGCCCTGCTTGATGAACTCGACCCGGCGGGCGAACACCACGTCGCCCCGCTCGATCATTTCGCCGACGCCACCGATTTCGCCTTCGACAATCGCGAAGGCTGCTTCGATCTCGTCGTCAACGCCTCCTCGCTCGGCATGACCGGGCAAGCGCCGCTCGCTTTCGACATGACCCACGCCCCGCCCGGCTCGGTATTCTACGACATCGTCACCAGCCCGCTCGAAACCGAATTCCTGAAATCCGCGAAGGCCGCCGGATTCCGCACGGTCGATGGCCTGTCGATGCTGATCGGGCAGGCCGATCATGCCTTCCGCCGCTTCTTTGGCGCGACGCCACCACGCGGAGAGGCGGACGCAGAACTTCGTGCGAGAATTCTGGCATGAGCCGCCCTTACATTCTCGGCCTCACCGGCTCGATCGGCATGGGCAAGTCCGCCGTCGCGCTGATGCTGCGCGAACTGGGTGTTCCGGTGTTCGATGCCGATGCCGCCGTCCACCACCTGCAGGGCCCGGGCGGCGAACTGCTTCCGGCCATCGAGCAAGCTTTCCCCGGCACCACCGGACCCGAAGGCGTCAAGCGGCAGGAGCTGGGCGCGCAGGTCTTCGGCGATCCCGAAGCGTTGAAGCGGCTGGAGGCCATCGTCCACCCCGCCGTCGCGCGGCTGCGCCACGCCTTCATGGTCGAGCACATGGGCGAGCCGCTTGTCGTGTTCGACATTCCGCTGCTCTTCGAAAAGGGCCATGGGGCCGATCTCGACGCGGTCATGGTCGTCTCTGCCCCCGCCGAGGTGCAGCGGCAGCGCGTGCTCGCCCGCCCCGGCATGACGCCCGAGAAATTCGCCCACATCCTCTCGCTGCAGGTGCCCGACGCCGAGAAGCGCGCCCGCGCCACCCACGTGATCGACACTGGCGTCACCCTTGCCGAGACGGAGGCGCAAGTCGCTGCGCTGGTTGCGGCCATCCGGGAAAAAAACCCCCTCCAGTAACCTTCGCAACCCCTTGTCAGCCCGCCACGAGGGGTCCACATATTCTTCAATGCGTGAGATCGTTTTCGATACCGAGACGACCGGACTGGACCCGAAAAGCGGGGATCGGCTGGTCGAGATCGGCTGTGTCGAAATGGTCAACCGGGTGCCTACGGGCCAGGTTTTCCATTGTTATTTCAATCCCGAACGCGACATGCCGGCAGAGGCCGAAGCCGTTCACGGCCTGTCATCCACGTTCCTTTCCGACAAGCCCAGGTTTGCCGCCTTGGCGGACGATCTGCTGGGCTTCCTCGGCGACTCGCCGCTGGTCGCGCACAACGCCGGATTCGACTTCGGCTTCATCAACAACGAGCTGGAAATGTGCGGGCGCGAACCCGTCAGCCGTGATCGCATGGTCGATACGGTGGCGATCGCGCGGCGCAAGCACCCCGGTGCCAAGCTCAGCCTCGATGCCCTGTGCACCCGCTACGGCATAGACCGCAGCCACCGCACCAAGCACGGGGCGCTACTGGACGCGGAACTGCTCGCCCAGCTCTATGTAGAGCTGATGGGTGGGCGGCAGATCGGCCTCGAACTGGCGGCAGATGCCGCAGGAACAGCCGGTCTTGTCGTGGTGGAGGAGTCGATCACCGTCACCTCCAGCCTGACCCGCACCTTCCGTTCCCCGCGCCCGCATGTCGCGAGCGCCGAGGAGCTTGCCCGTCATGCCGAATTCATGGCGGGCTTTGCCGAGCCGATCTGGTCGCGCTGAAACCAACCCGCAGTGCGGATGGTTCAGCAAGACCGGGCGTCTCGCCCGAGTGACAGGAGAAGTGACTTATGGATATTCGCGTTTCGGGACACCAGGTCGAAACCGGCGCTGCACTGCAGACCCATGCCGAGGAGCGCCTTGGCGCGATCGTCGACAAGCACTTTTCCCGAGCGCTTTCCTCGAACGTCACCTTGGGCAAGGCCCCGCACGGGGGCTTCCGATGTGATATCGTCACGCATGTGACGCAGGGCCTGATCCTCAAGGGCAGCGCCGTGGCGCAGGACGCCCACGTCGCGCTCGACCAGTCGGCCGAGAAGATCGAGAAGCAGCTGCGCCGCTATCGCCGCCGCATCAAGGACCGCCACGAAGGCGCCGATCACGCCCGCAAGGCCGAGGAAGCTGCGTTCGAACCGCAGGAAGCGGCCTATACCGTCTTCGCGCATGACGAGGTGAGCGAGGATGAACCGGCCGACGCACCGCTGGTCATCGCCGAAACCCGTGTCGATGTTCCCACCGCCAGCGTCTCGGACGCGGTGATGATGCTCGACTTGCGCAACACCAATGCTCTGCTGTTCAAGAACGCTGGCACCGGCATGCACAACATGGTCTATCGCCGTGGTGACGGATCGATCGGCTGGGTCGAGCCGAAGTAAATCGGGCCACGATAATGAAGGAGGGGGTGTTACGGCGCCCCCTTCGCATTCGGTCGAATGCATCGCTGCACAAACCGATTGCGCTTGCCTTCCCCCGCATTCGGGAGCATGGCGCGCCCCAATTCACCGTGCCTTTGCACTCATGTGATACGTTTTTTCGTATGTCGGCTCTGTTCCAACTCGATCCACAAGCTGTCCGCGTCATCCGCGCCGATTCCAAGCAGCAGATCCTTGCCGATCTCGCCGCCTGTTTCGCGTCGGTCTACGCGCTTGACGCCGAAGTGGTCATCGATGGGATCGAGGAGCGCGAAAAACTTGGCAGCACTGGCTTTGGCCGGGGCGTTGCCATTCCCCATGCGCGTATCGACGGTCTGGAACGCCCGGTAGCAGTGTTCTTCCGGCTCGAGAATCCGGTCGAATTCGCTGCCGCCGATGGCATGCCGGTCGATTGCGTGTTCGGCCTGCTCTCGCCCTCGCAGGCGGGCGCCACGCATCTTCAGGCCCTCGCGGCGATCTCGCGACTGATGCGCGACGAACGCATGCACGAGCGTCTGGTCTCCGCTACCGACGCCGATGCGATCTACGGCCTGCTCGTCAACGTCATCGATCGCGATGCCGCCTGAGGACGGCGCCGACAGCGCAAGCCTGCACTGGCGCGCGCTGGAAGGCCTTTACGCTTCGGCGCCGGTCAACAGCCTGTTCGAATCCCGGCTGGAAATTGTCGGTGAAGGCCTGTCCCGCATCCATTTCGATGTCTCGCCATCCTGCTTCCATGCTGCAGGTGCGGCCCACGGCACGATCTATTTCAAGATGCTCGACGACGCGGCGTTCTACGCGGCGAACACGCTGGTCACCGATCGTTTCCTGCTGACCACTTCGTTCAACCTGTTCTTCAGCCGCCCGATCAAGGGCGGGCGCGTCACTGCGGAAGGGCACTGGGTATCGGGCCGCCGTCGCGTGCTTGTGGCCGAAGCCCGCCTGATCGACGAGGAAGGCGAGGAAGTGGGCCGTGGCACCGGTACGTTCCAGCGTTCGCGCATCCCATTGTCCAGTCTCGATGGCTACAACGCCGGCCTGCGCGCCGCACTCGCCTGATCGGCATGCTGGTATTTTGAAATGGAATCGCGGCTCCCGGCACATCTCGAAGTCCAGGGAATCATCCGTGCCGTGCAGGCCGGGGGTGGCTTCGGCATGGTGCTGCACAAGGGCGAACGCGATGGCGGAACCATCCTGATCGTTATCTTGGAAAATCAGTCGCTTGGCGTTCTTTACGAGCGCATGCCAGACCTGGATGGACGCCGCAAATGGCGCGTTTCCAAGGTGCAAGTAACTGACAATAAACAGGAATTTGAAGACTATTTAAGCCGCAGAATGCAGCAGGATCCCGATGTGTGGATAGTCGAACTGACTGTCGCGGATCGCGAACGGTTCGTCCGGGAGAACCTTTCCGCTGGCTGAACGCGGGTTGACTCTTCCGCAGCGCACAATAAAGGCCCCATACCGATTTTTGCGCAGGCGGTGACGGACGGCAGCAAGGCCCGACGCACTGGCACGCAGACGGGGGGCAACCGACATGGCCCTTCGGCAGTTGACCGGCACGCGGCATCGCTCGCGCTCACCGGTCTTTTGTCGCGCCATGGCAGGAAGCTCACCGCCCATTGACGACAAAGTATGAGCACGAAGTTCAAATACGCAGCCAGCTTGAGCATTGCTGCGACTTTTATCACAACGCTTCTCAGCACAGGCGGATCCCACGCCGCAGCCCAAGCCACCAATGTGGTGGGCATTACTACCCCAGTCGCTGTCACTGCGACGTTCATCTCCCAGCCCGTGGTTCAGCCCGTTGCCACCGCAACGCCGGAAGCTGCCATCGAAGCTGAAGCCGCCGATGCGGCCTCGCTTACCGAGCTGGTCGAGGAAACCCCGATTCCCGCTGCGCTTTCGAACGAGCTCGAGTGCCTTGCCGGTGCCGTCTACTTCGAAGCCAAGAGCGAAACCCTTGCCGGACAGCTTGCCGTCGGTCGCGTGATCGTCGCCCGCGCCAATTCCGGTCGCTTCCCTTCGTCGTATTGCGGCGTGGTTTACCAGCCCTCGCAGTTCTCGTTCGTTCGCGGCCACGGCATGCCGGCGATCAACCGCGACAGCCGCGCCTGGCAGACTGCGGTGCGCATCGCCAAGATCGCCGATGAAGGCCTGTGGAAGAGCCCGGTAGAGGGCGCAATGTTCTTCCACGCTGCCCACGTCTCGCCGCGGTGGGGCAAGACCCGCATTGCGCGTGTCGACAGCCATATCTTCTATCGCTGATTTCAGCTGCCTTGGACGGCATCGAAAAGGGCCGGTCCCCGCTGCGGGGCCGGCCCTTTTTCTGTCTGCAATCACGAGAGCTCCGAGTACCCACCCCGCTGCGACTAACTTCACTGCGTTCAGTAAGTCTCGCTCCCCTCCCGCAGGCGGGAGGGGTTGGGGGTGGGTTTACAACGTTGGCGTCACAATCTCAGATCAATGCCGGAAGTGGCGCATCCCGGTGAAGACCATGGCAAGGCCGGCCTCGTCGGCCGCCTTGATCACGTCTTCGTCGCGGATCGAGCCGCCGGGCTGGATCACGCAGGTCGCGCCTGCTTCCACTGCCGCCATCAGGCCGTCGGCAAACGGGAAGAACGCGTCCGAAGCCACGGCAGAGCCGACCGTGCGCACATCGGCAAAGCCGTGTGTCTCGGCCGCTTCCTTGGCCTTGGCAGCAGCAATGCGCGAACTGTCGCGGCGGTTCATCTGGCCTGCGCCGATGCCTGCCGTCACGCCGTCCTTGGCATAGACGATGGCGTTGGACTTGACGTGCTTGGCCACGGTCCATGCGAACAGGGCGTCTTCCAGCTCCTGCTCGGT
Organism: Novosphingobium sp.; assembly: GCA_041639335.1. Classification (GTDB taxonomy): domain Bacteria; phylum Pseudomonadota; class Alphaproteobacteria; order Sphingomonadales; family Sphingomonadaceae; genus Novosphingobium. The sequence goes on along the minus strand of JBEQCK010000041.1, from coordinate 10,426 downwards.
CGGCGCGCGCTTGGTCACGACCTTGAGGTCCGCCTTTTCGATCTTTCCGGCATCGCGATCCTGCACCAGCAGCCCGCCAGCGATCGGCACAGTGGTCAGGCCCTTGCGATTGGCATCGGGCAGGCTGTCGATCAGCAGCAGGCGCAGGTTCTTCTTGCGCGCAAAGGCTTCCTTGGCCGCATCGTCAGCGCCCGGGGCGACGACGACTTCGGTGAAAATCTCGCAGATCGCGTTGGCGGTCGGCCCATCGAGCGGCACGTTGGTTGCCACGATCCCGCCGAATGCGGAGACGGAATCGCACTCCAGCGCGTCCTTCCACGCATCCAGCAGCGTATCTGCCGTGGCGACGCCGCAGGGGTTGGCGTGCTTGACGATGACCACCGTCGGCTTGGCCCCGGCGAATTCGGCCACCAGTTCCAGGGCCGCATTGGCGTCGTTGTAATTGTTGTAGGACAGCTCCTTGCCCTGCACCTGGGTCGCCTGCGGCAGTCCGGTAACGGCAGGGTTGCGGGGCACATAGAGCGCCGCATCCTGATGCGGGTTCTCGCCATAGCGCAGCGTCGTCACGCGGGTGTGCGCGGCGGCGAGGACGGGCGGGAAGTGCTCGCCCTGATCGACCGTCGCAAACCACTGCGAGATCGCCGAGTCATAGGCGGCCGTCGCGGCATAGGCCTTGGCTGCCATCTTGCGGCGGAAGGCCAGCGTTGTTGCGCCGCCGGTCTGCTCCAGTTCGCCAAGGAACGTGGCGTAGTCCGCAGCGTCGGTCAGGATCGTCACGTAATCGTGGTTCTTGGCGGCAGAGCGCACCATCGACGGCCCGCCGATATCGATGTTCTCGATCACCTCGTCACGCTCGGCACCCTTGGCCACGGTCGCCTCGAACGGATAGAGGTTCACCACGACGAGATCGATCGCGCCGATCTGGTGCTCGGCCATCGCCGCAGCATGTTCGGGATTGTCGCGCACAGCCAGCAGCCCGCCATGGATCGTCGGGTGCAGCGTCTTGACGCGTCCGTCCATCATTTCGGGAAAGCCGGTGTGTTCCGACACGTCCTTCACGTTCAGGCCGGCATCGCGCAGGGCCTTGGCCGTGCCGCCGGTCGAAAGCAGTTCGACGCCGCGCGCCGCCAGCGCCTTGCCAAGATCCACAAGACCGGACTTGTCGGACACCGAAAGCAGCGCCCGCTTGATCGTAACCTCGCTCACGTGGGAATTCCTATCTATCGCATCTTCTTCAGCAGCCAGGAGAAGCTCTCGCCGCTGCGGGGAACCTTGGCCGTCACGACCAATTGCCGCGTGCCGATAGGCCTTCCGAGCCCGTCTGCCCAGAGGGATTCCTCGATTCCGACCGCATCGCGGCCAGAGCGGAACTGCCACAGGCTGCCATCGGGCAGCGACAGCGTCACGCCCTTGCCATCCGCGCTTGCCGCCAGTTCGATATGGGGCCCGAGATGGAAGCGCAGGGCAACGCCAATCATCCCGCGCTTGCCCTTGCGCCCGGAGGGCACCAGCAGGTCCTCGCCGCGCAGTTCGGTCCCGTCATCGCGCAGGATCAGGATGCGGCGATGGGTCAGGCCATAGCGGCTGACATAGCCGTTGTGACTCGCCTCGATCCGCGTCGCCCCCGGCCCTGCGCCTTCGGCCGAAAGCGTGCGGCGATCGACTTCGACCTCCGACACGCCCGATCCCAGCTTGCCGTTGATCAGCACGGCGGTGGAATTGAAATCGTCGATCGTCAGCGTCGAATGTGCAGCCGTGGCGCGCAGGCCCTGTTCGAGGCGCAGCGGGATCATGCCGCCGGCAAAGGCCGCACCCCCGCAGTTGACGATCAGCCGCTCCGCCCCGTGGCTCAGCTCGAAGGCCAGGGTCGAGGCGCAGCCATCGCGCGTATGCCGCGCCACCGGCGGCGGCCCAGCGTCGAATTGCAGCACCGCCTTGCCCGCCGTGGCGCGCTGGTAGCCCCACTGCCGCGCATCGCGCAAAGGCCGCGTGCGGACACCGCTGGCGCGCACCAGCTCCTCGATCCGCTCGGCCGGGATCGCGCCCGCGCCCTGCCAGTTGCCGAGGCCCCCATCGCCGTGGAGCAGCGCCAGCAGGGGCGGAACCAGCAGCGTCAGCATCGTCTGGATCTGCGGCAGCGGTTCGGCCCGGATCGCCTCATAGCAGGCGCGCAGGTCTACCAGCAGCTCGATCGCCTCGATCTGGCAGAGCGGGCTGCGCGACAGAACGCCGCCATCGTCACCCACCAGTTCGCCCAGCGCCTTGACCAGCCCGGCCTCGCCATAAAGGCGTCGCGCCTTGCCATCGGCCATGAGCAGGCCGACCGCGACCAGCGCACACCAGCCCGCCACTTCGGAAAGCCGGTCGTCGGCCTTGGTCACGCGGCGGTCCAGCCAGCGCGCCGTGTCCTCGATGGTGTGCAGCACCCGCGTGCGGAACGCGCGATCCTGTCCCGAAAGGATCAGCGGCGCGTGGACCATCCAGTTCAGCAGGCGATGGCCGACATTGCCCACGTCCCATGCCGGCGTCGGGTCGGGCTTGGGATTGGCGGCGAGCCAGGTCTGGAGAATGCGCTCGGCCACTTGCGCGCATTGCGCCCGGGTGCCGCCGGATTCGAGATCGCGCAGCCAGCGAAAGCCATGCACCATCCGCTCAAACGATGGCGACAGGCGGGGCCCTGAAAAGGCCGTGTCGGCGATCGGCGACTTGTAGCCGTGGACCAGGAAATGCCCGGCGCGCAAGGCCTTGCCCGCAGCCGCATCGCCCGGCAGCGGCGGCGTGACGGTGGCCGTCAACCGCGTGCGGGCGCGCTTGCGGAAAGGGTGTATCGCACTTGCCGGAAGGCCAAGGCTGTAAGCGAAGCGCACCAGCCTGTCGCCTGCACCGATCGTTGGCGGGGCAAAATCGGCCAGGGCAAGTGCGCGCCCCGGCTCGATCACCGCCGGGTCCGGACGGTCGTCGTCAAGCGTAACGTAGCGACTGCTTGCCTCGGGCGTCGGATCGGCCAGCGGTTCCTCCTTCGTCGCAGCAAGCGGGATAGCAGGCTTTGGGGCGGAACGGCCAGCGTCCGCAGCGCGACTTCCAATGTCAGGGAAGCCGCCGGTATTCATCTCAGGCCTGCCCCGCGCCGATGGCCTTCAGCGCGGCGATATTGGCCGCATATTGCGAAGGCCCGCCCTTGAACGTCGCGGTGCCGGCGACCAGCACGTCGGCCCCGGCATCGACGCAGGAGCGGATCGTGCGGGTATCGACCCCGCCATCAACTTCAAGGTGGATGTCACGGCCCGACTTGTCGATCATCTTCCTTACTGCCTCGATCTTGCGAAGCTGGCTGGAAATGAAGCTCTGCCCGCCAAAGCCGGGGTTCACGCTCATGATCAGGACCAGATCGACATCATCGATAAGGTAATCGAGCATCTTCGCCGGGGTTCCGGGGTTCAGCGATACGCCCGCCTTCTTGCCGAGGCCCTTGATCGCCTGAACCGTGCGATGAATGTGCGGCCCCGCTTCGGGATGAACCGTGATGATGTCCGCACCAGCATCGGCAAAGGCCTGGAGGTAGGAATCGACCGGCGAGATCATCAGGTGCACGTCAAACGGCTTGGTGGTGTGCGGACGCAGCGCCTTTACCACCATCGGCCCGATCGTGATGTTCGGCACGAAGTGACCGTCCATCACGTCGACGTGGATCCAGTCTGCCCCGGCTGCGTCGATTGCGCGCACTTCCTCGCCCAGCTTGGCGAAGTCTGCGGAAAGGATCGACGGCGAAATCAGCGGGGTCATCTGGTCATCTTCCTGCGGCGGGTGGCAGGCAGATTGGTAAACGCTCATGCGCTCAGGCATAGCCACCCCATGCCATGCGCTTACCTTTCGCGAATCGGCGGAACAAGCACTATCGGCCTTATTATCCACACGGAATGTCCCGCTTTGGAGGCGGTTCCTAGGATGAACGGCGGGCGAGTCGAGAGTTCAGCCGCTATTCACGGCACGAATCTTACTTAACGAACTAGCCAACCGCCGTTATTGGGAGCGGCGGGGAAGAAAAGAGGCGCTGCGTGGGCTTCCTATGGAAGCGCGTGGATCAAGCGGTTGCCGCAGGAAACATCGAAATCGGGGCTTTTTGACATGACCAAGCCGGGACGGCTGCGCGCTGCAGCCGCTTTGACTGCCACTGCACTCGCCGCCACTGCAATGGGCGGAAGCACTGCTGCCAGTGCGGCTGGCCCGAACTGTGCAGGGCCAGTGAGCGACACCTGGATCAACGTCACGATTGATGGCGTGCGCAACGGCAACGGCCTGATGGCCGTTACGCTCTATGCCGACGAGCCGCGCAAGTTCCTCGTCAAGAAGGGCTCGATGTACGTCGGCCGCGTCGATGCCACGGCGCCGGAAACGCGCATGTGCCTTTATGTGCCCAAGCCCGGTGTCTATGCCCTGGCCGTCTATCATGACGAGGACGCAAGCCGGAACATCAAGCGCAGCGGCGTTCTTGGCCTGCCCGAGGAAGGCTTCGGCTTTTCCAACAATCCGCCGACGATCGCGAGCATTCCCTCGTTCCGCTCGGTTCGCCTGAACATCTCCAAGACCGGCCTGGCGACGCGCATCCACCTCAAGTATCCTTGATGCGATAAGCCTGTCTCTTCCCCTCCCGCAGGCGGGAGGGGCTGGGGGTGGGCAGTGTTATCAGGTAAGCGATCCCGGCAGACTTACTCGCCCGCCGGCACGCCGATATCCGCGAAGGTGCGCGCCAAATGCCATGGCGCCAGCTCTTCGGCGAGCGCATGGGCGCGCGGATCGTCGACGTCCATCCACCATGCGTCCTCGATGTCCATCGTGCCCGCACGTCCGGCATCGGCAAGGCGTTGCATCCCGTCGGAAAGGCTGCCGGGCTTGCCCTCGGCAATCGCCTCGTGGATCGCCTTCGCCAGATCCGGCGTGGCGAGGAATGCCCCGCAATCGACCGCGTCGTACGGCGCGATCGTCTTGCCGATGGCGGTGATCATGCCTTCGTCGTCCATCTTCACCCAGGTCGCGTCCTCGGGATCGACCAGCGGGTTGTCGATGCGACGGTCAACCGCCAGCGTCACGGCGCAGTCCGACCGGTGCTCGTGGATCAGCCGCTCCAGAATGTCGGCATCGAACATGTGGTCGGCCATCATCAGCAGATAATTGCCGTCGCAGCGCGTGGCGCCGGCCATCACCGAATGGCCGTTGGGCGTCGACCAGTTGCTCAGCCGCACCGGTACGATCTCGATTCCGGCGCGCATCGAAAGATCGGCAAGGAAGCCTTCGAGCAGTTCGGCCTGATGGCCGGTCACCACGACGACGCGCGTCACACCGGCCTGCATGGCCTGCCGCACGCCGATTTCGATCAGCGGCACGCCCGCAACCGGCGTCAGCGGCTTCGACGGTGAAAGTTCGGCAAGGCGGCTGCCAAAACCGGCAGCGATGATCAGCGCATCCATGGTCGCTTCGGGTAGAGGTTTAGGAGGCAAATGAAAAGGCCGACCAGACGAAACGTCGGGCCGGCCTTTCAATCCGTCAGTGCAGCTGTCGCTTATTCAGCGGCGAGCTTCTCCACCGAAGCGTACTCGTCGACCATCTGGGCGGCGACGTCGTCGTTGAACTGCTGCGGCGGGTGCTTGCAGAAGTAGGCCGACGGGCCGATCAGCGCACCACCTTCGCCACGGTCAAGCGCGACCTTGCAGCAACGGATGGCGTCCATCACGCAAGCTGCCGAGTTCGGGCTGTCTTCAACCGACAGGCGCAGTTCCAGGTTCATCGGAACGTTGCCCCACTGCTGGCCTTCCATGCGGATGAAGCACAGCTTGTTGTCCTTCTGCCAGGGAACATAGTCCGAAGGACCGACGTGGATGTTCTCGTCCTCGAGACGCGTGGCGAGCATTGCCTGCACGGCCTCGGTCTTCGATTCCTTCTTGCTGCCCAGACGCTGGCGGTCGAGCATGTTCATGAAGTCGGTGTTGCCACCGGTGTTGAGCTGGTAGGTGCGCTCGACGTTGACGCCGCGGGCAGCGAACAGGCTCGAAAGCACGCGGTGAACGATCGTTGCACCGACCTGCGCCTTGATGTCGTCGCCGACGATCGGAATGCGCTTCTCGCGGAACTTCGCTTCCCATTCCGGGGTCGAAGCGATGAACACGGGCATGCAGTTGACGACGGCAACGCCGGCTTCAAGCGCGCATTCCATGTAGAATTCGGTGGCTTCCTGCGAACCGACGGGGAGGAAGTTCAGGAGAACTTCGGCGCCCGAGTCCTTGAGAGCCTTGACGATGTCGGCCTGGGTGGCTTCGGGCTGGTCAGCAACGATGAAGCCCTTTTCGCCGACCGAGGTCATGTGCGCGGCAACGCCGTCCGACACGCGACCCATGATCACCTTGCCGCCAGTGGTCGGCACGTTGGGCTGGAACACGGTGGTGTTGTTCGGAGCAGCGAAGATGGCTTCGGCAATGTCCTTGCCGACCTTGCGCGCATCGACGTCGATGCCGAGCACGAAGTCCACGTCACCGGCGCCATAGCCGCCAATGCGGTCGTGGATGAGGCCCTGCGACGAGTTATTGCTGCGATAGTAGGCTACACCCTGCACCAGCGAGCTAGCGCAGTTGCCCACGCCGATCATGGCGACCTTGATTGGCTTCATGAAAAACGATCCCTTCAGACAGGCGCCCTGCGGCGGCTGTAATCAAACTGCCTCAAAATACCGAAATGCCATCGAATGCAAGCCGAATCCTCAGTCCGTCAAGACGAAGCGGGGAACCGCCGGTCATGGCAGACCTTGCAATCCCCACTCCCTGCTCGCAATCGTGCCGCCTGCGCTGCACCAAAGTATGGGCGCGCAAGCCACAGCAATTTCCGATGGGACCGCGCCCTTAACCGAAAAAAGCTGCCAGCGATAGCCCGTTTCGCCAGATGCCCTTCACAAGCTGGTAACAGCGTCGGCAACCGTTGCAATATGGTCACCAAGCTCTGCCAGGCTGGTCAGGGTCCGGGTGCCCGGAACCGCCCGTTCGAAGTCTTCGGGGCCGAAGGCATCGGTCAGTAGGGCACGAAAACGCACCCTTGCGGCGGCCGCGATGTGGGCGTCGTTCGGTGAATCTCCGGTGAACAGAAACGCGGACCGGTCAATTCCGAAGCGCGCCTCGATTGCCGTGAAGTGTGGTTCACCCTTGGCAAAGCCGGGATCCCCCGCCGACGGTGCGCGGTATCCCAGAGCGCAGTCGACCGGCCAATCGCGGGCCAGGCGCTCGACATACTGTTCAAGATTGTTCGAGGAGATGACCACGAGCAGGCCGGAATCGCGCCACCGTTGCAGCAGCGCGGCGATGTCGTCGGCAATGGCAATCCCGGTGAGGTAGCCGTCCTTCCAGTCCTCGAATCGTTGTGCGACCGGGTCGGTGTCCTGCCCGGGGTAAAGCTGGCGCAGCTGCTTTTCGAACGGCAGGCCCGACGTCGCGAAATAGGAGCGGCGGGCCTCGGCAAAGGGGGTGCCGAAGGATTCTTCCATCAATTGCGCCGCACGGTCGGCGTAGTCTTCCATCGTCGGCACCAACGTACCGTCGAGGTCGAAGACCAGAACGCGGACGTCAGGCTCCTGAATCACGCAGTCAGGCTTTCGCGCGCGACCGCCAGGTCCTCGGGCGTGTCTACCTCGAACCACTTGAGGCCCGAAAGCCAGCGCACCTGCGGCGCGGTCGCCCCGTCCTGCGCCAGTTCGTGCAGCACCATCTCGACCGAGGCGGTGGCCAGGTCCTTGCTCTCACGCACCCGCTCGAACGCGGCCCAATATGCGTCGCGCGCTGCCTCGCGCACAAAGGTCGTGCCGATATAGGCGCCGTCGTACTTGGGCAGGGTCTTGGAAATGGCCTGCAGCGCGCCGTCCTTCTCGATGACCTTCATCTCGTCGGGCAGGACCGGCCGCTCGCGCTCGCAGGCGACAGCCACTGTCGCGCCGCCCGCTGCGGTGGTGAAGTGGCGGGTGTACATGTCGGCGGGAAAGAGGTGGTCGGCGTTGGTCAGCACGAAGGGTGCATCCCCGATCAGCGCGCGCGCCGCACCCAGCGAGGTCAGGTTCCCGGCCTCCAGCTGCGTATTGCGCACGGTTCGCACCGGGGCATTCGCCCACTCGGCCGCAATGTGATCCTCGATCAGCTGCGCGCGATAGCCCGTCACCACGATCACGTCGTCAGCCACCGCCAGCAGGGCTTCGATCGCGAAATCGAGACAAGTGCGCGAGGCGACCGCCATCAGCGGCTTGGGCAGGGACTCGGTCGCATCGCCGAGCCGACTGCCACGGCCCGCAGCAAGGATAACACCTTTCATGTTTTCTCACGGTTCCTTGTTGCGGTCGTTGCTCGCGCTAATTTGGGGGAACGCAGCGCGTCGCGCAAGGGGTGGGGCTGATTGATGCCGCGTTGCAGCACCAAAGGGTGCCCCAGTTGCAACAGGGTTTCGTCCGGGTTGAGGGGGAGTTGTGGGGGAGTTGCCCCGGAGTTGGGGGAGAGTTGGAAACGCCGGCTCAGAGCTGGCGCATGTGTGGCGGCAGCAGCAGGCCCTCGCTGTCGGCGGCAATCAGCGGCGCGCACCAGGCCACTGCGCCAAGCCAGATGCACAGCCCGCCAAGCAGCATTCCCGGCAGCATCCAGGCAAGACCCAGCAGGCAGAACACGCAGGCGACAAGCACATAGACATCGCGCTTGAAAAGGCGCTCCAGAGTCAGCGTGACGCTCTGCAGGACCGGCCGTCCCTCGAGCCTGCGTTCCAGCGCGGCGCGCAGGACATCGAAGCTGCCGCGCTTCGGGCCGATGCGCACGAGGATGCTCATGGCAACGATGCCGCAGACCAGCAAGACCACGCAGGCCAGCGCAATCCAGCCATATTCCGGGCCATAAGTGCGGATCACCCCGGTCATCAGTCCGATCACGAAGCCGAGGTTGGCCACCATGTCGCAGGCTGTGTCGAGCAGGGCACCGCGCCGGCTCATCGCCCATGAAACGCGGGCAATATCGCCATCGACGCAATCGGTGACGGAAACCGCCTGAAACAGGAAACCGCCCAAGGCGAGCCATTCCACGCCGCCCTGTCCCAGGATGACCGCCATCACCATCGCCAGCGCGAGGGTGAACCAGGTGACGGGATCGGGGCCAAGGCCAAGCTTCATCGCCAGCGCCGACATGCGGAACGAAATTGGCCGGTTGATCCAGCGGCCAACCGGTCCCTCGGTGGGCTTCAGCGTTGCGCGCAGCAGCGCCAGGACGGTGGCATGGTCGGTGTCGCCGCGAATCAGGCGTGGATCGCCGCGGACCAGGACCAGTGCCGGATCCTCGCGCAGGGCTTCGAGCGCGGCCTTGGTGGGCTGCGCATCTGCTGGCAGCAGCGCGGTGCCGGGAGGCAGCGGCGTGGACGGTGCGACACAGGTGACTCGCGGCAAGGGGCGTGCGCGCATCGCAAAGCTGCGCTGCCAGTCCTCGGGAACCGGGGAATCAGCGAGAATCACGATTTCGCCGGCGCCTGTGAGATCGGCAAGAATCACCGCTCGCGCCACGCCGCTGATGCCACCGATGCGGCGGCGCAGGTAGGGACTTGCCGGAATCGCGACGGAAAACGGGGTATTCAAGCGTGCGTGCCTCATCCAGAGCCATCAGGCCCTTTCCACGGCCTATAGACACGGCTACCTGATGCGCCAAGCCAGCATCGTCGGGATGCATGCTGGCTGGCCAAGGCATTCAAGGGGTCGCAAGGGTGAACGCGGGAAATCGGACCGGGGCGATCAAACGCCCCAAGCGTCCGCGGGAATTGCAGGATGGACTGAACTACCATCTCTACCATCCGCTGGCATGGCGGCTGGCGCGGCTTCTCGCGCATACGCCGCTCACGCCAAACATGGTCTCGGTCTTCGGTGGCCTGCTCGTCGTGGCGGCCGGCGTGGTCTACTTCAACATGGATTCGACCGGCGGCACATGGGCGCTCGGCTGGCCGATGGGGGCAATGCTCGGCATGGCCCTGCACATGAGCTGGCACGTGGTCGACGGCGCCGACGGCGATCTGGCGCGGATCACCGGCAGGACCAGCCCGATCGGCGAGATGGTCGACGGCATCTGCGACTATGCTAGCCACATCGTGCTCTATGTGCTGCTCGCCTTCGTGCTGACGCGGCAGATCGGTTCGGGTCAGGCCTGGGCATGGACCCTGGCAGCAGGGGCCAGCCATATCGTGCAGTCCAACCATGTCGAGGTGCAGCGCCGGTTCTACCAGTACTGGACCTATGCCGTGCCCTGGCTCAACAACGCCAAGGACAACAGCGCTGGCCTGTTCGGGGAGAAGACGCTGTTTTCCCGCCTGTTCGAACCGATCGCGCGCGGATATCTGTTCCTCGCCGCCGGCATGACGCCGCACGCCCGCCAGATCGATG
>JBEQCK010000040.1:0-22003 GCA_041639335.1 Novosphingobium sp. | reverse complement strand
GCAGGCCCAGCACCGAATAGACCACGCTGAAGGCCATGCCCTGCAGCAGGCCGAATTGCGTGTCGTTGATCGCCAGCGCGGCTTTCAGCGGTTCGATCAGCAGGGCGATCGAAACCCGGTCAAGGATCGCCAGCGCATAGGCCAGCGTCAGCAGCGAAAGGACATACCAGGCGTAGGACCGTTTCGGCCAAGGGGCGGGTGCGGGGAGAGGGGCCGTGGTCGCTTCGGACATCAAGTCTTCGCCTTTACCTTCGCGTGCCTATACCTCCGCATTCCTGCCCGCTTCATCGAGAGCGCGGTTGAGCGCTTCGGGAATCTGGACAGGGTCTTGCGGGACCATCAAGGCCGTCGCCTGATCCAGCAGCGCGATCAGGGGAGCAGAGGTTGCCAGCGCCGGGTCATTTCCCACGGCGACGACCACCGGCACCTCCACGCGCTGCCAATCGGCAGGCTGGTTGGCGGACATGGCGGCGGCAATCGCCTGTCCGTAGTTTGTCCGCTGCTTGAGCAAACCTGTCAGCGCGCGGTGGAGATCGTCGGCATCCGGAATTGCGCCGTCGCGAGCCGCCGCGGGCCGGGCATCGTGCCACGGCCACTGCACGGCGCTATCGCGCAGCATGTGCCAGAACTGGTGGAGGTGCGATCCGGCCAGCGGGTCGAACGCGATAGCGGGAGCGAGCGCCGGGTCCTGCGACGAAAGCGCGGGCGCGCCCCAGATGACGAGGGACGCCACCAGATCGGGGCGCCGCGCCGCCAGTCGCGCCGCGATGGGCGAGGCGAGGCCGAGCGCCATCACGTCGCAACCCGCGCCCGCAAGGTCGGCGATCAGCGTCGCCAGGCCATCGGCGATGGCATCGGCATCGGCTGCGTCATCAGCCACGGGATCGGAGTCACCGAAGCCGGGCATGTCCGGGACCAGTACCGCTCGCGAAGGCGCCATGACGCGGGCCCAGTGGTGCGCTTCGAGCGTCGAGGGGGCCGAAAGGATCACCAGTGGCCTTTGGTGTTCGGGGCCGGGATGGCGGGTCCAGTGCAACTGGCCGTGGTCCAGATCGAGGTATCCCCGTGTCCCCTCAGCCTTACTGGCACCCGGCTGCCGCTCAGTCTTGGCGCATCCGTCCAGCGTCGAGGCGATCCATTCGGCCCAGGCCGTCCGGTCTGCGCCGAGGCGCTGGATCGAAAGCGCCGGGTTGCGATCGGTCGGCACCTTGTCGAGATGGGGGTAGAGCACGTCGTCGCTGCGCGCGCTGACCAGCGTCGGCACCCGCACCGCGAGCAGGTCTTCCACCGGGCTCCAGCGCATCGCGGCGGTATAGGCGTCGGCATAGTGCGGGCCGGCGCTGAACAGGTCGATGCCATAGTCTTCCAGCCATTCGGGCGAAGGCGGCTCCATCGGAATGCGGTGGGCCGCGTCGACCGCGAACCACGGAAACCAGCGCAGCATGTCGCGCGTGCGGCTCCATTCCGCCGCCAGCCAGGCGCCGGTGGGTTCGGGCGCGAAGGGGCGCATGTAGGCGGTGATGAAGGCGTCATCGGCGGGTTTATCGGGGATCGACAACCCATCAAGCACCAGTTGCGGCATCTTCCCGCCGCGAACCGCCAGCGCCAGCGCGATCTTGGCGCTGGTGTGGGTGGCGTAGATCGGCGCTTGCGCAAGGCCCATGGCATCGAGCGTCGCTCCGAGAGCTTCGGCGAAGTTGGGTATGGATGGGTTTGCGAAAGGCAGCGGATCGGAGTTGCCGTAGCCCGGCGTATCGAGCGCGAAGACGGAAAACCGGCTGGCGAGCAGCTTCATCAAGGGCTGATGCAGGCGCGACGAGCGCGGGGAATCATGCAGCAGGACCACTGCGGGACCGGCCCCGGCGGACCGATAGTGGACCATCAGATGTTTCCCCGGGGAAACAGCAACGCTGACATAGCCCCGCCGGATGGTCACGTTTACGCCTGCAGCCAATGTGCTCACCGATCCCACCTAATTGATATATGAATATGACCATTGATGTGCCATCATCCGATTCTTGTCCAGCCTTCTGAACAACCGCCACACAGGAACCGCGATGGCCGCCGCAACTGACCGCCAGATGATTGCCCAAGCCACGGCACCGCTGCCGCCAAGGGACAGCTCGGCCGGCTGGGTTGTCGTCGCCGCATCGATGGTCGGGCTGGCGATGGGCCTCAGCCCCTTGCCGTTCTACACCATCGGCATGTTCGCGCCCGAACTGCAGCGCGAATTCGGCTGGAGCTTCGCCGCGCTGATGGGATCGATCACCGTGCAATCGGTGGTGGTCATGGGCACCGGGCCAGTCGCGGGGTTTGCGGTCGATCGCTACGGGGCAAAGCCGGTGGCGCTGATCTCGCTGCTGCTGTTCGGGCTGACCTACATGAGCCTGGGGCTGAGCGGCGGGAACATCTGGGTCTATTATGGCCAGTGGGTGCTGATGTCGACGCTGGGGGCGGGGACGCTCACCGCCACCTGGATGCACACCGTCAACGGCTGGTTCGAAAGGCAGCGCGGCCTTGCCATCGGCATTGCCAGCACCGGCACGGGCATCACCGGCTTCCTGATCAAGCCCTTCTCGGCGTGGTTGATCGGCAATTACGGCTGGCGCACGGCGTTCTTCGTGATCGGCGCGCTGCCGATCGTGATCGGCTTGCCCATCGTCGCCATGTTCTTCCGGGAGCGGCTGGACGCCGCCCGCAAGGACACGGGTCTAGCCGCAGAACCCGTCGTCGAAGCGGGGCTGACCTTGCGAGAGGCGCTGCACGACCGCCGCTTCTGGATCATGACCTTCGCGTTCCTGCTGATCGCCTTTGCGCTGACGGCACCGACGCCGAACCTTGAAAATATCCTGAGAACGCAGAAGTTTACCCTGTCGCAGATCGGCACCATCACAGCCGGCTTCGGCCTTTCGGTGATTGCCGGGCGCATCGTTGGCGGCTTCCTGCTTGACCGGTTCTGGGCACCGGCCTGCGCGCTGGCGATCCTGGTCATGCCGATGATCGGCAGCTTCATGCTGTCACGGCCCGAACTGGATGCCAGCCAGGCGGCGATTGCCGTGATTACGCTGGGGCTGGGTGCAGGCTTCGAGTTCGACCTGCTGGCCTATCTCATCGCCCGCTATTTCGGACGACGCGCCTATGGCCTGATCTATGGCACGTTCTTCACGGTGATCGCGTTCGGCGGGGGGATGGGGCCGATCGTCTATGGCCGGGTGTTCGATGCGACCGGGCGGTACGACATGGCGCTGCTTTCGGGCGTCGGCTGCCTGATCGTGGGCAGCGTTTCGCTGCTGGCGCTGGGCCGATACCCCGATTGGGCACGGGAGGCGGCGTGAGCAAGCTGATCGAGTCCGCAGGGATCGGCTATGTTTTGGGCGAGGCGGACATTGCCAGCGACTTGACTAAGCGGGGGCGACCTCCGAAGAGCGGTTTATCCGACCAACGGACAGTCGCCTTCGCGACGCGTGCCGCCAGCGGGGGAGGGATAGTGCTCGATCGCCAAGGCGCAGTGCCGCTCTACCACCAGATCTACCTGAGCCTGCGCGACGAGATCCTTTCCGGTCAGCGGCCCTATGGCAGCGTCCTGCCCACCGAGCAGGAATTGTCGGCCCATTATGACGTTTCGCGCATCACCGCGCGGCGCGTGCTCAACGATCTGGCCGACCAGCACTATGTCGAGCGGCGGCGGCGGCTGGGCACGCGGGTGATCTTCAAGTCACCCGCCAAGCCGCTTGAAGCCAACATCGATCAGGCGGTCGACAGCCTGATGGCGCTGGGCGAGGGGACGACGGTCAACGTTGTCTCGGTCGAGCGCCGCGCCGCGACCGACATCATCGCCAACGCGCTGAAGATCGAGGAAGGCGCCGAAGTGATCCGCGCCGTGCGCGTGCGCTGCCTCGAAGGTATCCCCATCGGCTATATCGTCAGCTACGTGCGCGGCGAACTGGCCGATGTGATTTCGGAGAAAACCCTGCCGCGCGCGCCGCTGCTCAAGCTGCTGGACGAGGCGGGATTCCATGCCGAGCGTGCCGAGCAGACCATCGGCGCGATGCTGGCCGATCCGTCGCTGGTGGAAACGCTCCACGTCGAACCGATGTCGGCCATCCTGCGGATTACCCGCACGGTCTATGATCGCGACAACGTGCCGTTCCTGCGCACTTATGCGCATTACCGCTCGGACCGGTTCCACATCCGGATGGACTTGCACAACCCTACTTCGGCGTGAAATTCTGGTCGTTGATTGGCCGGGCCGGTGCAGCAGCGGTTCCCTCTGTGTGGATGCCTCACATCGTCACCCTGAACTCGTTTAGCTTCGCTGGCCTACGGCTCAGGGTCCATTTGTGATCAAGAGCGGCGGCCTGATCGGCAAAATGGATCCTGAAACAAGTTCAGGATGACGACTGCGTGTGCTGTCAGATGCGCGCGATCAAGAAACCTTGATCAGCACCTTGCCGAGGTGCGCGCCGGACTTGAGGTACTGGCAGGCGGCAACCGCTTCGTCGAAGGCGAACACGCGGTCGACCACGGGCGCAAAGCCGGTGGCTTCCATCGCGCGGACCATGCGGGCGAGCATGGCGCGGCTGCCTTCGGCAATGCCCTTGAGCGTGATGTTCTTGCCGATGATGCCGCCGTAGTTGGGCAGCGGGCCATCGGCGGATCCCACGCCGATGATGACGATGCGCGCGTTGACCGCGCAGGCATTGATCGACTGGGGCAGGGTGTTCTGGCCGCCGGTTTCCACGACGATATCCGCGCCGCGCCCGCCGGTCTGGCGCTGGAGTTCGGCGGCCCAATCGGGATGGGTGGCATAGTTCACGGTGTAGTCCGCGCCGAGCTTGCGCGCCTGATCAAGCTTCTCGTCGCTGGAGGAGGTGATCCCAACGAACGCGCCGTTGGCCTTGGCAATCTGCAGCGCGGCCATGGCGACGCCGCCGGTGCCGAGCGCGACGACGAGATCGCCCGCGCGGACCTGGCCGACTTCGACGACGGCATGCCATGCGGTGAGCGAGGCTGCGGCGAGGGGAGCGGCGGCTTCGTCGGTCAGGCTGTCAGGCACCTTTACCAGCGCGGCGGCGGGGACCTTCACATATTCGGCCATCCAGCCATCGAGATTGGTGCCAAGATCTGCGCCGAAGTAGCGCATCTCGAACGGACCATCGATCCACGAGACGAAGTGGGGAGCAATCGCGCGGTCACCCACAGCGATGCCGGCAGCGCCTTCGCCGAGCGAGACGACTTCGCCGACGCCTTCGGAAAAGGGAATGCGGTCTTCGGCCTTCTTCGGGCCATAACGGCCTTCGAGGATCTGCAGGTCGCGGTTGTTGAGGCAGACGTACTTGACCTTGAGCACGGCCTCGCCGGGGCCGGCGACGGGCATGTCGCGCTCGGCAAGGGTCAGCGATTCAAGGCCGTTCTGGCTCCCGAGTTGATAGGCTTTCAAGACTGGCTCCTGTAGGAATCGAGAATGTCTGCGCCGCGCGCAAACCATGTGGCGGGGCGGGCTTCGAGATCGGCCAGCAGGCGCTCGAAGGCGTCCATGCGATAGGGCAGGCCGATGATGTAGGGCGTGAGGTGCAGCGGCAGCAGGCGTCCGCCGCCGCCGGGGCCGCTGGCTGCAGCTTCACCGGCCAGCCAGTCGTGCGCGTCGAGGATCTGTTCGGCGTAGCTGTCGACCGATTGCTGCTGCACGTTGATGATCTGCCGGTCGGACAGTTCGTGGTTGAGCGGCAAGTTCACCAGACCGTTGGCGAAGGTCCACGGCACTTCGTCGTTGGCCCAGTCAACGCAGTATTCGATTCCCGCCTCGACCAGCAGGTCGGTGGTGGCAAAGCTTTGCGAGCGGGCGATCGAGTGCCAGCCGCGCGGGGCCACGCCGGTTACATCTGACAGGGCAGCAATGCTGTCATGGATCAGGGCGCGTTCGGCGTCGACCGGGAGGGTCGAGGCGATGGTGCCGTTCATGTCGGTCGAGTGGGCGATCACTTCGTGGCCAGCGTCGACGATGTCGCGGATCACGGAAGGGTAGCGCTGCGCAATCGCGCCGTTGGCAGCGACCGAGACTTGCACGCCCGCCTTGGCGAAAGCGTCGAGCAGGCGGTAGAAGCCGATGCGCGTGCCATATTCGCGGGCGGTGTAGTGGCGATAATCGGGGTAGGCCGTCTGCATGTGGCCGGGTGCGCGGAACGGCGTGTCCGACGGCGTGATCGGGAACCATTCGAGGCTGACGACGATCCATGTCGCCACGCCCTTGCCATTCGGCCAGTTGAGCGGCTGGCGCGTCGGCATGGCCGAATAGGGATAGAGATCGTGATCGTAGCCGGCGCGGCGGCGCGGGTATTCGAGATAGGCGGGATCGAGGCTCATGCGGCTTCTCCCGTTTGCACGGCGCGCCAGGCATCGGCGATGTCGCCCGAGCGGGTGATCCAGGCGCGGCCATCGGCGGCGATGTGGCGCAGCACTTCCTCGAACGCGCCGATGCGGTGGGGCTGGCCGATCAGGTAGGAATGGAGCGGAATGCACATGACCGTGCCCGAAGGCTCGTCGGCCAGCCTTTCGAACTGGCGGATCAGCGTGCGGGCGTATTCGCGCGGGCTCATGTTGTAGATGAAGAAGCCGTAGTGGTCGTTGACCTCGAGGCTGTAGGGCATCGAGATCAAGTCACCGCTGGCCGTGTTCACGCGCTGCGGCTGATCGTCGTGATAGAGATCGCAGGTGTAATCCAGCCCGTATTCGGCGATCAGGTCCAGCGTGCGCGGGGTATGGGTGAGGGCGGGGGCGAGCCAGCCGCGGATCGTCTGGCCGGTGGCCTCGCGCACGGTGCGGATCGAATCCTCGATGATCGCGCGCTCCTGGGCCTCGTCCATGCCGTAGGAATAACGGGTGTTGTAGATGCCGTGGCTGAAGAACTCCCAGCCGCGCGCATTGGCATCGGCGACCACATCGGGGTGATGCTGGCACAGCGCGACCGAAAGGCTGACCGAGCCGGGGAAGCCGTGCTTGCTCATCACCTCGGCCATGCGCCAGTGGCCGACGCGGTTGGCATGATCGCGGTGGGCATAGCCGACCACATCGGGGTGCGGTCGGCCCCAAGATTTGCGGTGCGGGTTCGCTGGCGGATCGATCTCGTAGTATTCGAGGTTGGGCGAGACCCAGACGGCGACCTTCTTGTCGCCCGGCCAGGCGAATGGCTTCCGCCCGCGATAGGGCGCGAAATCATAGAGGCCGGGGTCGGCAGCGCCTTCGAGCATCAGCGCGCCTCCAGCCAGTCGATCACGGTCTGCACCGGTTCGACATCGGCATACTTCAGCTGCAGGTCGGTGAGGTTGGCGAAGTGGTAGGACTCGTGCTTGTCGGCGCAAGTCTCGATCGGCACGATCGTGCGATAGCCGCGGCTGAGGCTGTCCACCGCCGTGGCGCGGACGCAGCCCGAGGTGGAGCCGCCGGTGACGACCACGGTATCGACCTTGTGCCACACCAGCAGGCTTTGCAGCGGCGTTTCGAAGAAAGCCGAGGGCATGCGCTTGGTATAGATCATGTCGGCCGGGTCGATCTCGCAACGCTCGTCAAACGCGTGGCGATCGGAGTCGTATTTGATGTTCTGCAGGCTGTCGGGCGTGTTGGTGCGCGTGCCCCAGACGCCGGCGTCGCTGGCATCCTCGGCATAGGCGACATGCGTCCAGATCACCGGCATGCCCTTGGCGCGGGCGAGGCGCGAGATCGTGTTGGTGTGTTCGATCTGGCGCGGATCGGTTTCGTAAGCGGTCTTGTAGCGGTCGATCCGGGTGTAGGCGTTCTGGAAATCGACGTTCACGATGGCGAGCTTCTCCCCGAAGCCGAACTTGGTGCGGGCCGGGTTGGCCATGACCTCTTCGAAGATCTGCCGTGCGGTCTTGCTTTCGCAGACCATCTTCGTGCCGATGATGCTCATTCCTTGCCCACCATACCTTCTTGTTTGGCCGCCAAAGCCCGCAGGCGAAGCTTCGCCTGCGGGCTTGTGGTGCATTGGTGCCATGCGGCGGCAGGATAACGGGCCCTGCCGCCGCAAGTATTCGCATGCCGGTCAGATCTTGAACTTGATCCGCCCGGTGAAGCGGCGCGGATCGCCTGGGAACAGCGAGAGGAAGTTCGCCGTCACGGTGCGCTGGTCGGTGAGGTTCGAGACCTCGAACGAAATCCGGTAGCTTCCGTCATCCGCCGCAAAGCTGATCGCGGCATCGACAAAGTTTTCGGTCGGAGCAGTCGTGGTGTTGAGCACGGCCACCCAGTACGGCGAGTTGTGGCGCCAGGTCACGCTGGGGGTGAAGTAACCGCCCAGGGAGCTTGCCGGAATGTCATACGAGGCGCCGCCGTTGAACTGGAAGGTCGGCACGCGCACCGGCGTCAGCCTTGTGCTCAGCGTCGTCGCCAGTGGCGAGATGTAGGTGTATGACCCGTGCATGTACGAAGGGTTGGCGAAGAGGTTGAGGTTGCCGAACTGGGCGGTGGTTTCCAGTTCGAGGCCGTAGACCTCGAGCGTGCCGGCGTTGAACGGCAGGCTGGCGATCACGCCAAGCGAGTTGGCGACGCCGGCGGTAACCTGAAGATCGGTTGTCTTGGCGTAGTATCCGGTCAGGTTGAAGCGCAGCTTGCGGTCAAACAGTTCCGACTTCAGGCCCGCTTCATAGGACCAGGTCTTCTCGGGGCGGAAAGTGACTGCGTTCTGCGGCAGGGATGCCGTGCCGTTCCAGCCGCCGGACTTGAAGCCGTTGGTGGCCGAAGCGAACAGCATGAAGTCCGGGTTCAGCTTGTAGTCAACGGCAATGCGCGGCGTGAAGCGCTTGACCGACTGCTTCAGGGGATTGCCTGCCGCGAGAACGGCCGCGTTGTCATAGGAGAGCGTCGGGAACTGGGTCGACTTTGTGTAGGCGAGCTTCTTTTCCTCCCACGTGTAGCGCCCGCCAAGGGTGACGGTCAGCTTGTCGGTGGCGTGGAAATCGGCCTGCGCGTAGTAGGCAGCGGTTTCCACCTGGTGCTTGTAGATGGCGTCCTGAATGGGCCGGAACGCGGTGGTGCCGCCGGTAAAGCTGGTCTGGCGGTCGTTGGACGTTTCCTTCAGGTAGAACACGCCGGTTACCAGATCGATGAGATCGCCGAACGAATAGTTCAGCTTCAGTTCGTGGCTGTGCTGTTCGTGAATGGCGTTGTCGGCAATGATGTAGCCGGCATAGCGGTTGGGCTGCGAGGCGTTGTATTCGTTGATATAGCCCTGATCGAGGTGACGGTAGCCGCCGATGTAGGTCAGCGAGCCGTCGCCGAAATCGTAGTTGATGTTCCCGCCCATCGCGAAGGTCTGCGAAAGGTTGCAGTTGCCGCGCTCGGTGGTGAGCAGGCGGGTGACGTTGTCGTCACCGCAGTTGCCCGTCGCCAGGCCAGCCGCGCTTTCATAGAATACGGGACGGTTGACAGCGGTCTTCACATAACGGCTGGCGCCCGGAACGTAGCGCAGGCCGGTGTACGTGCTGGAATTGCTGGTGAATTCGGCCGAGAGATCGATGGTCAGCGCTTCGGTGGGCAAAAGGCGCACGTCGCCGCGCACGCCATAGCTTTCCTCACCGTTCAACCAGTCGCCGGTGGTGATGTTCTTGAGATAACCGCGATCGCGCACGACGAAGCCCGACACCTTGGTAAGCACGCCTTCGGCAACCGGGAGGTCGGCAATTGCCCGGACGGTATAGCGCTCGTACGAACCGGCCGTCGCCTCGAACTTCATGCCCGCGGTGTCGGAAGGCTTGCGCATGATCACGTTGATGGCGCCACCGGTGGTGTTGCGACCGAACAGGGTGCCCTGGGGGCCGCGCAGGATTTCGACGCGCTCGGTATCGAAGAAGGCGTAGTTGTTGGCGTTCTGGCGGGCGATGTAGACGTCGTCCACGTAAGTGGTGACCGGCGCATCAAAGGTCGGGGCCGACTGCGTGTTGCCAAGGCCGCGCAGGAAGTAGGTATTTGCCGAGGCAAGGCCCGCGTTGTGGTTGGAAATGAGGCCGGGCACGAACTTCGAGGTGCTGATGGTGTCCGACACTGCCAGACGCTCGAGCATCTTTTCGTTGAAGGCCGACACGGTGACCGGGACCGACTGCAGCTTTTCGGCGCGACGCTGCGAGGTGACGACGATTTCTTCCAGGCCCTTCGATTCAGGGATGGCTTCGGCGTCTGCCTGGGGCGCGGACGTGGGCGCGCTCTGGGCGTGGGCGGTGCCGGCTGCAAGGGCAAGCGGCGCAAGCATCGAGGTAAGCAGGAAGCGGTGGCTGGTCATGTCGGATCCCTCACGATCGGCGACGCGTGGAGCGCGTCAAACCAGCCCGTATTGTTATATTGATATATCTATATGTCAAATAGCAGGCGCACCTTTGTTGCTGGGCGTAAGTTGCGGATATCGCCCAAGAAACAGGAAACCTGCCGCGCACAGCGGAAGAATAATTGCCGATGCCGTCAAGGCCGGTGCGAAGTCCTGCGTGCGATCGCGAATCATGCCGAACACCAGCGGAGCAAACCCTGCACCGGTGGAGAAGCACACATAGAACATGCTGTAGATCGCCGCGTAGGCGCGCAGGCCGAAGAAGCGCGAAGTGAGGTATGCGACGACATCGTATTCGATGCCCAAGGCAAAGCCGATCAGCAGAATTGCAAAGCGCGCCATGCCGGGATCGAGCTGGCCGTTTGCCAGGATCAGACATGAAACCGCCGGCATTCCCAGCAGGACGAACGCCACGCCCGGCGCCCAGAAACGATCGAGCAGCCAGCCACCGATCAGCCGTCCTCCGATGGAAGACAGGCCGACAAGCGGGGTAAGCGTAAGGATCGTGGCCGCATCGATGCCGCGATCGAGCAGGATCGGCTCGAGGTTGGGGACTGCCCCTGCCAGAGCGAAGGAAATCGGCACGAGGATCACGGCAATGAGCCAGAAGCGCCAGTGTCGCAGCGCTTCTCCGCGCGTGAAGCCCGGCAGTTCCGCAGATTGCTCGGTCGCGACAGCTGCTTGTTCTGCCGGAGCCTTTCCGGCCTGTTCGCGGAAAAGCAGAAGGACCATCGGGATGGCAACAAGCAGGGGCAGCATCCCGAGCGCGACATAGCCCCCACGCCAGCCGTAAAGCCCGATGACCCAGGCCAGGAGCGGCTTGCACAGCACGCCGAACAGGCCCGTCCCTGTCATCGCCAGACCAAGTGCCAGCCCGCGATGGTGGTCGAACCACTGGTTGACGGTCCGCGTGAACGTGATCGGCAAGGTGCCCGCGCCGAGCGCTGCTGCGATCATCCAGGTGGCGTAGAACCGGATCAGCGAATTGCCGAGCGTTGCCAGCGACAGGTAAGCGAGGCCGAAACAGGCGAGCGAGGCAACGGCGACCGGGCGCGTCCCATAGCGGTCGCACAGGATGCCCGCCACGGGAGCCGCGACGATCACGGTCACGGTGGTGATGGTGAGCCCGGCCATGATTTCGCCAAGCGACCAGCCGAACTCGCGCGCAAGGTGCGGGGCAAAGACGCCAGCCGTGTAGAACGGCATCGCGGCAAGGCCGCAGCCGATGCCGAGGAGCGATGCCAGCAGGATCGGCCAGCCGCGCCGGAACTCACCCTTGCCTTCGCCCAGGCTGTGTCCGGATCGTGTGCTGTCCATGTCCTGCAATCAACCTCCCGCCCATGAAGGCTGGAGAGGAACAGGTTGCAGCCGGGTTTGACAGTTGGCCTGCCATGCCATCCGCCCTTCGGATAGCGCGAGATGGCAAAAGCTGCTGCTGCAGTATGCAAGCGGCATGTTTCGGCGATATTGCAACGCTTCATGGGGTGCATCGTGCTATCCGCACAGCGAACAGCGCTCTGCACCGCCGTGCGAAACACCTGCGGAACAGGTCAACATGGCCTTGGACAGATGCAGCGTGGGGCGCGTCTGGACGACAGATTACCGTGAACACCAGCATTGGATGATGTCTAGATGGATGATTTGAAGATCACCCGCCGCGGAAGCCTCGGCCTCGCCGGCCTTGCAGCTGGTATGGCCATGTCGCCCGCTGTCGCTGCTGCAACCAAGGGTTCAAAGCGGCCGAGCAAGCTCACCCCCGCATTCAAGACCAAGATCGATTTCAAGGATCCCGAGTGGACCCGCGACACTTACGTGCGGATTGATGGCGACATCGACCCGACCAAGGAAAAGTGCGGGTGGCTGAAGGGCAAGGCCTATGGCGTGCGTCCGAACGAGCCGGTCCGTCCGCTGTTAGGGGTCGAAGGTTTCAGCTTTACCCGCACCAAGCGCCTGGAAGACGGCGGCTATCGCCGCATGCTGCGCGAAGTGGTGTTCTATCGCGATCTGGAAACGGGCGAACTGCTCAAGACCTGGCATAACCCCTACACCGACGAGACCGTGAAGGTCGTGCCGATCGCCAACGATCCGTTCAACTTCACGATCAGCCAGTGGGCGCCCGAACCGCCGTCGTACGGCGGGATGAACAAGGACAAGCCGCCGCGCAAGCCGTTCCTGCAGGACTGGGAATTCGGCCCCGAGGGCACGATGATCCTGCGCAGCGACATCGACATGCAGTATCCGAACGCGCTGACGCCGGACAAGTGGGTGCGCGAATCCGCAGGCCCGATGAACCGCGTTTCGGAGCACTTCATCTACACGGTGAAGCGCGAGGACATCGAGAACCCGAACCTGACGCACATCCCGCACATCGGTGCATGGAGCCGCATCACGCCGTGGCTGCCATGGATGCTGATGGGCCAGGCCGAAGGCCACGTGAACTACTTCACCCACTTCCAGACCATCCCCGAAGGCGAGAAGGGCCTGCCCGCAGACCTCGTGGCCGCTGCTCGCGCGATGGACGAGAAGTGGCTTCATGCGCCGACCGAGGATTATGGTCCTTCGCTGTCGAGCCTTGAGAACTACGTTCGCGAACAGACCCCGGCCCCGGTCCCGGCCGGCTGGTCGCCGCCCAAGCCGCCGGCCATGCCCAAGGCGCTGCAGCGCGGCGGCGAATAAGCGCTGCTTGCATAACGGATTGGCCCGCTGGAACAGGTTTCCGGCGGGCTTTTTCGTGAGCGGCGCGTGGGCATCGGGTTGGCTCCGACAGGCGGTCAGGGTTGTGAGGCGGCTTCGTCAGCGAGAGGCAGTGCATAGACTTCGCACAAATCCGGAAACTGGGCCGGAAACTGGAGTGTGCGATGCCTGTCGAGATCAATGGCCTGATAAACCACAACATATCGAGCGAGATCGCGCCGCTGCCGTTCGAGACGTTCGATCCCGAAGGCATCGTCAAGATGGCGCGGCTGCATGACGCGTGGGGCTATGACAAGGTGCTCGTCGCCAATGCGGCGGTGATGCCTGACAACTTCACCATTGCCGCGACGATTGCCGCCCACACGACGCGGCTGGGCGTCATGCTTGCCCATCGTCCCGGCTTCATCCCGCCGACGATGGCCGCGCGCATGCTGGCAACCCTGGACCGTCTGATGCCGGGCCGTCTTGGCGTGCACATCATCACGGCGGCAAGCGACGAGGAAACGCAGGCCGATGGCGATTATCTGACCAAGGTTGAACGCTATGACCGGGCCAAGGAATATATCGAAATCCTGCGCGCGATGTGGACCAGCGAGGCGCCGATCACGCACGAGGGCAAGTGGTTCAAGTTCACCGGCGGCTTCGCGGCGGTGAAGCCAGCCAACCGCGATGTGCCCGTCTACTTTGGTGGCATGAGCCCGGCTGCGCTCGAGGTGGCAGGCCAGTACTGCGATACTTTTGCCACGCTTTCCGACACGGTTGCGGGCATGACCGAGGTGGTTTCCAAGGTGCGCGAGGCTGCGGCACCCTTTGGCCGCAAGCCCGATTTCCTGTGTTCCATCCGCGTGGTGCTGGGTGAAACCGAGGAAGCGGCATGGGCGCAGGCCGATGCCATCCGCGATACGGTTGCGGCAAATCTCGGCAAGCTCGACAAGAATACGGCCGCGGCCAAGGCCGATGGCTTCAAGCGCACGGCCGAGCTTGCGGCGCGGGGCGACCGTCTGGAAAAGTGCTTCTGGAACGGCATCAACCAGCTGCGCGGCGGCCAGAGCAATTCTGGCGCGCTGGTGGGCACGCCTGCGCAAGTGGCCGATGCGCTGTTGGATTATTACGATGCCGGGGTGAACAAGTTCATCCTGCGCGGCTTCGACCCGGTGGGCGACGTGATCGGCATTGGCCGCGACCTGATTCCGCTGGTGCGGGCAGGGGTCGCGGCGCGGGACGCCGGGGCCTGATCTTTCAGGCGGGGCGGTATTACCGCCCCGTCACCCGATCAAGGAAAGGCAGCATGCGCTCGGCGCTCTGCACCGGGCAGTCGAGCGGCATCATGTGGCTGCAGCCGGGGATGAGCTCCAGCGTCTTGTCCTTGGCAACCGACATCGCGAAGCCCGGAATGCCGTGCGTTTCCAACGGTGTCTCATGTTCGTCCCGCCCCCAGACGAACAGGGTGGGCGTGGCGATGTGCTTGAGATCCTC
The DNA here is from genome assembly GCA_041639335.1 of Novosphingobium sp. GTDB lineage: Bacteria > Pseudomonadota > Alphaproteobacteria > Sphingomonadales > Sphingomonadaceae > Novosphingobium. Next base: position 7,500 of record JBEQCK010000040.1, on the reverse strand, counting down.
GCCCGAGCTGGCGAAGGAGAACTTCGTTTCGCGAATGGCGCGCATGGATTCGGCATCGCGCAGGGCGCGGTTGTTGAGCACGGTCCATTGTTCGACCAGTTCGGGCGTGACTTGGCTGTCATCGGTGATGTTGGCGAGCAGGATCTGGCGCCAGAACTCCGGGCGGTGGAAGGTGGGATGCGTGCGGTCTTCTGCCACGGCGTCCAGCAGCGCCTTGGGCATGGTGCTGAAATCGAGTGCAAAATCGGCAACGGCGATATTGGCGAGAATGAGCCCGTCGAGCCGGCTTTCGCGCGCTGCTGCATAGGCGGTGGCCAGAACGCCGGAGCTGGACGTGCCGAGCAGCACGAATTTTTCTACGCCGAGCTTGTCCATCAGGCCGTCGATCACGGCGATGCGCTGCGTGGTCGAGTAGTCGCCGCGCGGGTTGCCGCCGGACAGGCCGCCGGGGGATTGGTCGAAGCGGATCACGCGGTACTTGCGCGAAAGGACCTTGGCCCAGCCATCCAGCTGGCGCACGTTGGCGAAGGAGCCGTGCAGCAGGAGAATTGCGGGCCCCTTGCCCTCGTCGACATAGTGGATGTCCTCGCCCGCGATCCTGGCAAAGTGCGAACCCGGCAAGGCGTAGCGCTGGCGCAGGACGGTGTCGGATGGCACCTCTGGCGCTGGCTGCGCGGTCTGGGCCTGGGCAAGGGTTGCCCAGCCCAGTGCAAGCGCTGCTGTCAGCAGGCGAGCCGTCTGGCGGAAAGTTGCATGACGACGTAGCGGCCGTTGTAATTGCATGATGAGCCCTCAGCGGTCTGGAGGTCGGGGGCGAAGGTCAGCTGCGACAGGCCGAAGAACTGGCCGGGCGCAGTGCCTTCGTGCGCGCCATCGGCTTCATAGCCGTAGCGCAAGTGCCAGCCGCCTTCGGGCAGCGGCGTGAGCTTCTCGGCGAAGCTGACCGAGCGCGAGGATTTGAAGCCGCTCGTCTCGATTGCCACCGCAATGCCATCGGCGGACTGCTGGATGGCAAGGTCGGCGTCCCATTCATAGAGCACGCCGCCGTCCGGTCCCATGGTGACGCCGTGCAGGGCCCAGGCTCCGGCGAGATCGGGCGTGGTCACTGCGCGGCCTCCGCCGTTGCCGGGGCCAGCGTCTTGTCAAACCACGCGCGCAGGTCCCTGGCGGTTTCCTGCGGGAGTTCGAGCATGGGATAGTGGCCGAGATCGGGGTAGCGGATCAGATCGACCTTGGTGCCGGAGAACTGCTTTACCGCATCGTCGGCAAGATAGGCCGGGAGAACCGGGTCGGCATCGCCCCATTGCAGCAGTACCGGCACCTTGACCCGCGCCGCGTCGTCGCCTGCGCCCTTTGACCAGACGGCCTTGAGGTTGGCCTGATAATACTGGCGGACGCGTTCGAAGCCGCCGGGAATGTTGTTGGTCAGGTAGTACCACTCGACCGTCTCGTCGGTCAGGCGTTCCGGGCGGCCATAGAGTTCGGCCAGCGCGCGGCGGTAATAGAAGCGGGGGTAATAGTTGGGCACGAGGTTTTCGTGCGTCCACACCATCGCCATCATCACACGGCTGAAGTCGCTGGGCGGCGGCGCCTTGAGCGGCAGGGTGGAAAGTGCGAGCGCCGTGACCTTCTCCGGATGGGCCGAGGCATAGAGTGTGGCGACAGTCGCGCCGCTGGAGGTGCCGACGATGGCGAAGCGTTCTATCTTCTTCGCCTCGACGATGGCCTCGAGCAGTTTCACGACGCCGGGCATGCCGGTGGAGGGCGCGCTGTCGGTCGACAGGCCATAGGGCGGCCAATCGAAGCGGATCACGCGGTAGCGGTCCTTCAGCGCGTCAGTCCAGACGTCCCATTCGCGCAAGTTGGTCATCGAGGAGTGAAGCATGACGATGACCGGGCCATTGCGCGGGCCTTCGTCGCGAATGTGGATGCGGGCCGTGCCGTAAGTCTCAAATGTCGAGGGTGCGCCGGCCTGCGCCTTCAGCACGCTTTCATACGAGGGGTTCCACCAGCCCGCGCGCATGGTCAGCAGGATCAGGGCAAGAAGGCCCAGCCCTACAGCCACCATGAAGCCGAACATTCGCAAGATCTTCATGTTGAGGAACTCCCCGTTCGATATGGTCAGGCGCGCGCTTGTGTTTCGGCGGCCAGGAGGCGGGCGCATTCGGTCTCGCCGGAGGCGAGCGCGGCGCGCATGCGGCGGCGGGCAAGGGCGTAGAGCAGGCTCGCCACGGCAAGGCAGGGCAGGCAGACCATGGCGATGGCCCAGCCGACCTGCGCATCGTCACCCAGCACGCGCTGGGTCAGGCTGGCGACCAGCAGCGGGCCAAGGGCCGCGCCAAGCAGGGTGTTCATCACCAGCGTCAGGGAGACGGCGCTGCCGCGCATGTGCGGCGGCACCACCGATTGCAGCGTGGCGAGCATGACCGTGCCGACGACCGAGAACACGGCCGCAGATGAGGCAACGAGGAACGCGGCGACGTGAACTTCGCCCGCCATGACCGCCAGCACCGACGGGATGGCGAAAAGCGGCGTGAAGGTGAGAATGGCAAAACGGGCCATCGGCCTGCCGCCTTTCATCGACCTGTCGAGCATCGTGCCGCCGATCAGCGGGCCGATGGCCGAAAAGGCGATGGCCATTGGCCCCAGCCATGCGGCGAGGAATGCGGGCGAGACGCCATAGCCGCGCATCAGCATCGTCGGTGCCCAGGCCGAGGCGCCATAGGCCACGGTGAAGCAGATGGCGAAGCCGAAGTAGAGCGGCAGGAGGACGGTGCGATTGCGCCAGAAATAGCGTATTTCCTCTGCGCCCGGCGCGCGGCGCGGGCCGGTTTGCACCGTGCCGCGTGCCGGTTCGCGCGCCAGTATCAGCAGCAGGGCTGCCACGATCAGGCCTGCCGATCCGAACAGCAGGAACGCCAGACGCCACGCGGCAAGCCCGCCGATCACCGGAAGACCAGCGAAGGCACCGGCTGCCGCAGCGGTGAGGATCACGCCGGTAACCGAGATGGCGATGCCATTGGCAAGGCCCTGGCCGGTCATGAACACGGCGATCGGTCGTCCGCGTCTCTCTGGCAGGAACAGGTCTGCGATCAGGGAAATGGCGGCAGGGCTGAGCGCCGCTTCGCCGAAGCCGACTAGCAGGCGGGCGGCGAACAGCTCGCCGAAGGATTGGGCAAGGCCACTCGCGATCGTTGCCAGGCTCCACACCGTGATGCCGAAGGCAATGAGGTTGCGGCGCGAGAAGCGGTCTGCCGCCATGCCCATGGGAATGCCCATGCAGGCATAGAACAGGCCGAAGGCGAGGCCCTGCAACAGGCCGATCTGTTCATCGGTGATGCCAAGATCGGCCTTGAGCGGATCGACCAGCAGGTTGATTGCCGACCTGTCGATGATCGACAGGATTCCGGCAAGGAACAGGATGCCGACGGTCAGCCACGCCCGCTGCGCCAGAGGCGCGGGGCGCGCCATGCCGTCGGCTACTGTTGCCACGATCAGATCAGGCCGCAGGCGCGGGCGCGCGTCTTGATATAGTCGCCCAGCCAATCAAGGTTGCGGAAGCGCAGCGTGCCCCGGCCCACCGCGGTCGAGCTTTCGGCCATGCCGGCGACAAGGCGGAAGGCCTTGGCCATCAGGAACAGTTCGCGGTTGTCCTTTTCGGCCTGGGTGAAGGGGCGCACGCTTTCGTAACCGGCTTCGAAGGCTTCGCCGATGGCGGGATCGAAGCCGTAGAACAGGTTGCCCCACACGAAGTTCTGGACGTCCTGCATCAGGAAATCTTCACCCGCCGCGTCGAAATCGAGGAAGGTGATCGCGCCATCCTCGGCCACGTGGACGTTGCTGGGGTGGAAATCGCGGTGGCATACGCCGAGCGGAACCTCACCGCTGGCGGCCAGTTCGTCGAGCCGCTGGTCAAGCGCGGCGGCGATCTGCGGATAGTCACGCAGGTCGTCGGGCCGGTCGTTCACGAAGGCGACAAGCGCGGGCATGCAGATGTTGTAGTCCTTGGCCGTCTTGGTCGAGAACTTGTGCGCCTCGCCGGCCCACTTGAAACCGTGGAGGTGCATCTGCGCCATTGCCGCACCGATGCGGAAGGCGGTTTCGTTCGACAGACGCTCGCCGAACTTCACGCCCGGCGCCCAATCGTACATGGCCAGCGCCCGCTCGCCCTCGGGCGAGGAGACCTTGAAGTAGAGGCTGCCATCGTGCTGCGGCACGGCGACGGAGGCCGGGAAAGCATTGTCCTGCAGGTATGCGAGGAAATCGAGTTCATAGGCAACGTCATCGACATCGCGATAGGTCTTGCGCCACACGCGCAGGGCGTACCTGGTGGTCTCGTCCTCGACCAGATAGACGTCGTTCATGCCGCGATAGAGCAGGAAGCAGGTGATCTCACCCTTCATCGGATAGCGGCGGGCAACCTCGCGCGCGATGAAAGCGGGGTGAAGGACCGAGTGCGAGACCTGCGCGATGGGCAGGTCAGGCGTGATCGAAGAAACTGCGGAGGTCATTGGCAATCCGTTCAGGAGCTACGTCAAAAATGTCGCGATCGAGATCGAGCATTTCGACAATGGAACAGTTCGGCATCAGCGCGGCGGCTGCCTTGGACATTTCGAGAAGGTCTTCAGCAGGTTGGAGCAGAAGTGCCGGTTGGGCAACAAGGCCGAGCCGGGAATAGTCCCAGCTCCAGACGCCCTGATAGGCCCAAGTGAAGCGATCGAGGACGCGCGCCTTGTCGGCGAAATTGAACACGGCCTTTTGCAGCGGCACCGCCGGATCGCGAGAAGTCACGACGTAGTTCCAGAGGTTGCGGAGCAGGGTCAGCGTGGATTCGCCGCTTTCTTCGGGCGCTGGATAGTTCAGCGCCTCATCCAGTTTCTTCGCCGACACATCGGCCGGAAACATGGGGATGCCCGTGAGAGCCAGGCGGCGTACGCGGTCAGGCCGTGCGATGGCCAGTTCGCTGCACAGGAGCGTGCCGGTGTGAAAGCCGTAAAGATCGATCGGTCCAGCAAGCAGGCCATCTGCCTCCAGCGCATCGAGCGCATCGGAAAAGGCTGCGGCGTACCCTGCCATGCCGGGAGGCGAGGGCGGTGCATCGGACATGCCGTAACCGGGCGTGTCGAAGGCAAAGACGCGGCGATCGGTGGCCAAAGCGTCGATCAGGGCTTCGTATTCGTATCCCGACGACGGGTTCTGGTGAAGCAGAAGCACCGGCACTTTTGCAGAATCGGCCGGGCCCGCCACGCGGTAGTGCATCTGCCCGTGGCGGCAGCGCGTGTAGGCGCGCGTGATGGAAGGATATGTCGGCATGGCTGTACTATGTTCCGGCTCTTGAGGGTTCCGCTTGAAATTGCCCGATTGTCCGCCCTTCGGTGATACGTCAGGCAGGCAATACGGCAGCGCGGGTGGCTTCCATCTTGTCTTCATCAAGATCGTAGAACCACAGAAACAGGCCGTTGATCGCGAACATTACCGCAGGGATCACGGCAAAGCCGAGTTTCAGGGCAAGGATCGCGCTTGGCGGCTGTTCGATGATGGCGCCGCCGGTGGTCGGCACGTAGTTCAGCCAGCGCAGGAACACGCCGAGCACGGCTACGCCCAGCGCAAAGCTGACCTTTTCGACCACGGCGATGGCGCTCGACAGCAGGCCCTCGCGGGCCTCTCCGGTCAGCAGGCGGTCATAGGCCTGCGTATCGCCAAGCATCGAGATCGACATCAGGATCAGCGCTCCCGAGCCGAGGCCACTGACGATCCCGCGCGCGACGATGCCGATGGTGCCGATGGACGAGTCGGCCAGCAGCCAGCTGAGCGCAGCAGCGCAGAACAGGACGACGCCGATCAGGTAGGTCCGACGCTTGCCGATGCGCTTGCCGGTCCACACCCACAGCGGCATGGCCAGCGCAGTGACGAGGTTCTGCGTCATCGCCAGCACGATCTGCCCGTCATAACCGATGCCCACCACGTTCAGCATGAACAGCAGCATGGTCGAGGCGACGGAGGCGAAGGACAGGAACTGGAAGACCTTGGCCCCGAGCAGCATCATGAACGGACGGTTCCGGCCTATCGCGCGCAGTTGCGCCAGGGTCGGGATATGAGAAGTCGCACGCTGCATGCCTTCGGGGGCATGACGGACAGGGATGGACAGCGCCGTCGCGGTCATCGCGCCGCCGATGATCAGGGCCATGACCAGCCCCATCGTGGCATAGCCGCCGCGCCCAGCGCCGCCGCTTTGCACCAGGGCAGCCGTCCCGGCGAGTGCCAGCACTTGCCCGATAGAAACGAAGACGGTGCGGAAGGAGATCAGTCGCGTGCGTTCGTGAAACCCCTCGGTCAGTTCCGAAGGCAGCGCCATGTAGGGCACGTTGAACAGCGAATAGGCGGTGGAATAGATCAGCAAGGCCGCGATCATCCATGCCATCAATGCGCCCTGGCCCAGGACCGGCGGGGCGAACAGCATCAGGAACGATACGGCCGAAAGCAGTGCGCCGGCCAGCAGGAATGGCTTGCGTCGGCCCCATCGGGTGCGGGCGTTGTCGGACATCGAGCCGACCACGACGTCGATCACGGCATCGGCGAGCTTGGAGATCATCAGCAGGTAGCCGGCAATCTCTGGCGACTGGCCGAGGACCGTCGACATGAAGGCGGGATAGAAGCTCGTCACCGTATTGAGCATGATCGACACGCCGACCGTGCCGACGCTGAAGCCGAGGCATACGCCGATCGAGAGGCGGGCGTCCTTTGCGGTGGCGCTCATGCCGCGTTCTCCGCAAGGAAGGCGGCGATGACGGCGGCCTTGGTTGCAGCGTCGCCCGGGGTTGAGGCGGCGTGGCCGTTGGCAAGCCGCTCAAGCGCTGTCGCAACGGACGCATTGAGCAGGGCCAGCTCGGTCTCGGGCTTGAGCAGCAGGGTTGGCGCCTTGACCCGCTCCATGCGCTCGAAGCTGCGATAGCGGAAGGCGGCGACATAAGGCTTGTGGTAGGTGTCGAGCGCCTTCAGCACATCGAGCGTGATGCGATGCAAGACCTGCGGCGGTGGCATCGGCACGGCAAGGCGGCGGTCCGGCACCTTCATGAAGTGCGGGAAGAACAGCGCCTGGTCGCGGCAGAAATTGAAGGCCCAGATCAGATGGCGGCCATACTCGTCAGGCTCGACCGAGGGCGCGTAGTTGGCGATCACGGCGTCGCGCAATTCGTCGTCGTATTCGGTAATGCCGTCGAGGATCACGGCGCGCACGCGCTCCGGGTGGGCAGCGGCCAGTTCGCAGGCAATGCGCGCGCCGGTGTGCGTGCCATAGACGTCGACACGGGATAGGCCCAGTGCGGCGCAGAGCCTGTCAATCGATCCGGCGAAGTAGCCGATCTCCGGATCAGCTTCAGCCGGCGCAACCGAGTCGCCATTGCCCAGGGTGTCCGGCGCGATGATTTCCCCCATGCACCCCGCCGCGCGCAGAGCCAGCATGAAGTCCTGCATGAACCATGACGAGGCGGGCGAGGCGTG
>JBEQCK010000039.1:0-22588 GCA_041639335.1 Novosphingobium sp. | reverse complement strand
GCCCTTTTGCGGGCGTTCATAGCGGAACAGCGGGCCGTGGGTGGCGACCTTCAGCGGCGCATACTGCTGCCAGCCATCGGTGAGGTAGGCCCGCGCGATCCCTGCCGTAAACTCCGGGCGCAGCGTCAACGATTCCCCGCCGCGATCCTCGAAGCTGTACATCTCCTTGGAGACGACATCGGTGGTCTCGCCCAGCGAGCGGCTGAACACGGCGGTCTTTTCGAACACCGGCATTTCAACGCGGCGGAAGCGGTAGAGCTTGCGCACGCGCTCGAACGTCTCGACGACGAAAGCGAAAGCCTCGGCGTCGGGGCCGAAGATATCCTGGGTGCCACGGATGGGCTGCGGGGTTTGCGTGCTCATGGTGCGCGCGATTAGCCCGAAAGTGCGAAAACGGAAAGCACTCACAAAAAGGCGGACGAGACTGGTTGCGGATGCGACTTCTTCGGGCCATGAACGTGCGCCATGAAGACAAAGCTCGCGGTTGCCCCGCTCCTCCTCGCCCTTTCCGTGTCAACTCAGGCGCTTGCCGCCAACTCCGCGCCAATGGCCGTGCCCATCCAGCAGACCGTTCCAGACGCGCAGGACGTGGCCTATCCAGGCGTGATGACGCTCGATATCGACGCGACCGACGTGGCGCGCGGCGATTACAAGGTGACGCAGACGATCCCCGTCGCCTCGGGCGCGAAGGAAGTGATCCTGCTCTACCCGCAGTGGCTGCCCGGTAATCATGGCCCGCGCGGACCGCTCTCGGAACTGGTTGGCGTGCAGTTCTTCGTCGATGGCAAGCCGGTGGAATGGAAGCGTGACCGGGTCGAGGTCTATGCCTTCCACGTGATGCTGCCGGCTGGCGCCAAGGAAGTCGTCGCCAAGCTGATCCACACCTCGCCGCTGCAGAGCGCCGAAGGGCGCATCACCATGACACCGGAAATGCTCAATCTGCAGTGGGAAAAGATGAGCCTCTATCCCGCTGGCCACTACGTCCGCCGCATCCGCGTGAAGCCAACCGTCACCCTGCCGCAGGGCTGGACTCCCGCTACTGCGCTCGACGGCATGAGCATGAGCGGCAACCGCGTGACCTGGGCCGAGACCGACTACGAAACGCTGGTCGATTCGCCGATCTTTGCCGGCAAGTACTTCAAGAAGTGGGACCTCGGGCAGAACGTCACGCTCAACGTCGTGGCCGACAAGCCGGAACAGCTTGCCGCCAAGCCCGAGCACATCGCCGCCCATAGCGCACTGGTGCAGGAAGCGAAGCTGGCGTTTGGCGCCAATCACTTCGATCACTACGAATTCCTGCTCGCCCTGTCAGACAAGATCGGCGGCATCGGGCTTGAACACCACCGTTCGAGCGAGAACCAGCTGGAGCCCGAGGCTTTCACCGAGTGGGACAAGCAGGAGTGGGACCGCAACCTGCTGCCGCACGAATATTCGCACTCGTGGTCGGGCAAGTTCCGCCGCCCGGCGCGCCTGTGGACGCCCGATTACCGCCAGCCGATGCAGGGTGACCTGCTGTGGACCTACGAAGGCCAGGACCAGTTCTGGGGTGCGGTTCTCGCCGCGCGTTCGGGCATGCAGGGCAAGGACACGGTGCTCGGCATGCTGGCGGCATGGGCGGGCGGCTTCACGCAGCAGCCGGGCCGCGAATGGCGCTCGGTCGAGGATACAGGCTTCGATCCGGTCTTCGCCTCGCGCAAGCCGAAGCCCTATTCCTCGCTCGCCCGCAATGAGGACTACTACACCGAAGGCGCGCTGGTCTGGCTCGAGATCGACCAGATCCTGCGCGAAGGCACCGGTGGCAAGAAGTCGATCGACGATTTCGCCAAGTCGTTCTTCGGCATGAACCCGGGCGACTATGGCCAGATCCCGTTCGAGGTGGACGAGATCGTGACCAAGCTCAATGCGCTCTACCCCTATGACTGGGCCAAGCTGATCGACACCCGCATCAACCAGCCGGGCCAGCCCGCGCCGCTGAACGGGATCGAAAAGGGCGGCTACAAGCTGGTCTGGAAGGAAGAGCCCAATCCCTACATGAAGGCCGCGATGGACTTCGGCAAAGGCCTGAGCCTTGCCAACTCGGTCGGCATCTCGCTCGACAAGGAGGGCAAGGTCACCGGCACCCGCTGGGACAGCCCGGCCTTCAATGCCGGCATCGTCACGGGCACGCAGATCATGGCGATCAATGGCACGGCCTACAGCGCCGATGACATGAAGAAGGCGATCACCGCGGCCAAGGGCGAAAAGGGCGCGCCGCTGGAACTGCTGGTCAAGCGCGGCAGCCGCTTCGAGACCATCAAGCTCGATTACAAGGACGGCCTGCGCTATCCCTGGCTCGAACGGGTTGCCCCGGGCAAAGCGCCGACCGGGCTGGACCTGCTGCTGACGCCGAAGCGTCCGGGCGCGGCTGCGGCGAAGAAGAAGTAAGCCTGTGAAACGTGGCGGCGTCACGCTGGGCAACCGGCTGGCGCCGCCGCGCTTCGTCCTGTTTCTTGTGCTGCTCCTGGCCGCTTTCTTCGGCTACTGGCAGATCCCCGGCGCAGACCAGATCGCCGATGCGGCAGCATTGAGCTTCGACCTGGCGGCGGCCGTCTTCCTGCTGTCCCTGCTGCCGCTGTTGCGGGACAGCGACGTGACGCAGATGCGCGCCCATGCGGCCGCGAACGATGCCAATCGCGTGCTGGTTCTGGCGATCACCACGATCGTGACCATGGTGGTCCTTGCCGCCATTTCCGGCGAGTTGCCCGGTGCTTCTGGCGGCGACCGGGTGGCGATGGTCAAGCTCGTCGGCACGCTGCTGCTGACCTGGCTATTCGCCAACTCGGTCTATGCCCTGCACTACGCACATCTGTTCTATACCAGCCGCGATGGCAAGGATGCCGGCGGGATCGACTTTCCGGGCACGAAAACGCCCGACTATCTAGACTTTGCCTACTTCAGCTTCACGCTGGGCATGACCTTCCAGACATCGGACACCGAGATTACCAGCAAGACGGTGCGCCGCATCGCCACGTTGCATTCGTTCGCGGCGTTCGTGTTCAACATCGGCGTGATTGCCTTCACGATAAACGCGCTAGGGTAGGGGTTTCGCCATAAGTCTTGTTGCGGTGCAAAAGCGGCTTCGCTAGGGGCGGCGCATCCTCTCCACCCAACGAACAGGGCCAAAGATGCGCATCGACATGATTCCCACCGGTGACAATCCGCCGGAAAGCCTCAACGTCATCATCGAGGTTCCGGTCGGCGGCGAGCCGGTCAAGTACGAGTTCGACAAGGCATCAGGCGCGTTGTTCGTCGACCGCATCCTGCACACGCCGATGCGCTACCCCGCCAACTACGGCTTCGTGCCGCACACCCTTTCACCCGATGGCGATCCGCTCGACGCCCTCGTGATCGCGCGCTCGCCGTTTCTTGCAGGCTCGGTCGTCCGCGCCCGTCCGATCGCCGTGCTCAACCTTGAGGACGAACACGGCGGAGACGAGAAGCTGGTTTGCGTTCCGGTCGATTCGACCTTCCCGTACTATTCGGACGTGAAGGAACGCGAAGATCTGCCGGAAATCGTTATGCAGCAGATCGAACACTTCTTCACCCACTACAAGGACCTGGAAAAGGACAAGTGGGTGCGCGTTGGCACCTGGGGCGGCGCAGACGATGCCAAGCGCATCACGATCGAAGCGATCGAACGCGCAAAGTCGGCCAAGGGCTGAACTTTCGCCTCTGCGAATGAAAGAGGGCGCGGGTCTGCCGACCTAGAGCACTTTCCGGCCAATCTGGCTCACCGTGACGGAGCCGATTTTGGCCGAGCGCGAGGATCGAGGAGGGAGCCATGCTGTCGCATAGTGACCGACGAGAGACGCTGCGATCGGCCAAAAGGGGCCCGCCCCGGAGGGGTTGTCGCAGGGAGCCCCTCGGACAGCGTCGCCTTGCTTGGACGGGCAACCAGCCCGCCCTGCACAAGGCTCCTTGCCGAGAAGCTCCCTGCGACAATCACGGTAAGCCAGATTGACCGGAAAGTGCTCTAGCGCCCTCTTTCGTTTCAATCGCCCGCAACGCTCATGCCGTCGACTCGCAGGGTGGGCGTATCGATGCCGCGATAGACGTCGAGATCGTTCGCTGCGGTCAATGCCGCGAACATGTCGATGAGGCTTCCCGCCACGGTGAATTCCGCGATCGGTCCGGCCAGTTCACCGTTCACGATGCGGAAGCCGGAAGCCCCGCGGCTGTAGTCGCCGGTCACGCCGTTGACGCCCTGCCCGATCAGTTCGGTGACATAGACGCCGTCGGCAATGTCGGCCATCAACTGGGCAGGCGTGACTGTGCCAGCTTCGAGCACGACATTGCTGGACGTCACGTGTGGCGCACCCGAAGATCCGCGCGAGGCATGGCCGGTCGGCATTGCCCCCAACTGGCGTGCGGCGGCCGAATCCATGAGCCAGCCAGTCAACTGTCCGGCATCGATCAGCTTGCGCGGTGCGGTAGGCAGGCCTTCTCCGTCAAACGGGCGAGAGCGCATGCCGCGCAGCGCCAGCGGATTGTCGGAGATGGTGATCGCACTGTCGAACAGCTTCTGGCCATCGCGATCGAGCAGGAAGCTGGCGCGACGGGCAATCGAGGCTCCGCTCATTGCTCCCAGCAAGTGGCCGACCAAGGTATTGGCGACGCGCGGGTCGAACACGACGGGCATCGAGCCGGACTTGACCCGCCCCGGGTTGAGGCGGCGTACGGCCCGCTCGCCCGCTTCGCGGCCGATCTCCGCAGGGCCTTTGAGGTCAGCAGCATGGCGGGTGCTGCGCCAGGAGTAATCGCGTTGCATGTTGCCGCCCTCTCCCGCGACGACACTTGCCGAGATACTGTGGCTGGATGCAGCGTAGGCGCCGGAGAAGCCGTGGCTGGTGGCGAGCGCAAACAACCCTCGGCCAGCACTGGCCCCGCCGCCCTCGCTGTTGGTCACACCGGGGATGGCGCGTGCGGCTTCCTCGGCTTCCTCGGCGAGGCGGCGAAGCTCTGCCGGGCTGCGTTCGGTCCCGTCATCAAGGTCGAGGTCGGGCGCAAGGCCCTGCAGCAGCAGCTCTTGCGCGGCAAGCCCTGCAAACTTGTCGGCCGGGGCGAGACGGGCCATGGCAACGGCGCGGCTGGCCAGCTCATCGAGCGCAGTGTCGCCCAGATCGGTCGAGCCGATAGAGGCGGACGCCCCGCCGACAAAGACGCGCAGGCCGATGTTCTCGGATTCGGACCGCTCGACGTCCTCGAGCGCGCCAAGCCGGACCGAGACCGATTCCGATGAGTTGCCAAGATAGACCGCATCGCCCGCATCGGCCCCGGCACGGCGCGCGCGCGCGATCAGCGCTTCGCAGCGCTCCTGGGCTTCGGCGGGTGACAGCATGAACAGACCTTTTCGCAAGCAGGAAGGCTGCGGGGTCTAGCGCCCTCAACGGGCGGGGGCAATCGATAGGTCAGGAAGCCGGCTTCGGTTCAGAAGAATGCGGCGAGCGCCTTGAAAAGGCCGGTAATCAGAAACGGCAACAGCGCCGCAAGTGCCCAGACCTTGATCTGGTCCCGCTTGAAAGCGGCGGCAAACGCCATGTCATGTGCTTGGTCGTCGCTCAGATGCTCCCAGCGACGCTCGAAATGGCGGAAGAGCGGAATGATGGCCGCAACCAGCACCACCAGCACGAAGACCGGGAGGATCGAGGCGCTCTGGTCCTGCAGCTCGTGCATGGTCACGAAGATCTGCAACGCCGTGTAGACCAGCAGCCCGTAGGCGACATTGTTGCTCATCTTCTTGCGCCAGTCGATCGCTGCGGACTTTGCTGCCTGCGAATGGAGGGCCTTGTTCATGGCTCCGTTCCTTGTGCTACCCTGCTCCGAAAGCAGTAGATCATGCGGCACGCAAACCTGCAAGATCAATTCCAATCCGGAGTGTTTCGCCCAAGGACAAGTCACTCATTCACGTTTGGCAAAGCAGGGCCATGCATAAATCCTGCCAAATCCGCGGCGCGGGGTTTGCCGCGTCGCGATGTGGCGTTATTGGAAGGGCCAAGCGCCTGAAACTGCAGAGCTGAAGCGATGACCGTGATCGAAAAGACTGCCGCCCCTGCGAATGCTGCCCCGCCGATCCCGCAGGGCGGGCTCGAAGTCGTGTCGATCGCCAAATCCTATGACAAGCGTGCGGTTCTCACCGACATCTCCCTCTCCGTCGGCAAGGGCGAGGTGTTGGGCCTGCTGGGCCCGAACGGCGCGGGTAAGACGACATGCTTCTATTCGATCATGGGCCTGGTACGTCCCGATTCGGGCCGCATCCTGCTGGACGGGGTCGATATCACCAAGCTGCCGATGTACCGGCGCTCGATTCTCGGCCTCGGGTATCTGCCGCAGGAAACCTCGATCTTCCGCGGCATGACGGTCGAGCAGAACATCTCGACCGTGCTCGAACTGATCGAGCCGGACAAGGCTACGCGCGAGTCCGAGCTTGAACGCCTGCTCGACGAATTCGGCCTGACGCGACTGCGCTCCAGCCCGGCCATGGCGCTTTCGGGCGGCGAACGCAGGCGTTGCGAGATTGCCCGCGCCCTGGCGGCGCGGCCGTCGATCATCCTGCTCGACGAGCCCTTTGCCGGGATCGACCCGCTTTCGATCAGCGACATCCGCCATCTGGTGAAGGACCTCAAGGGGCGCGGCATCGGCGTGCTGATCACCGACCACAACGTACGCGAAACACTCGATATCGTCGATCGCGCCTGCATCATCTACGGCGGCCAGGTGCTGTTTGCCGGCAGCCCCGAAGCGCTGGTTGCCGATGCCAACGTCCGCAGGCTCTATCTTGGCGAAGGCTTCACCTTGTGAGGCAGAGCGGCAACTGATGCTGGACTCGGGGGGAGTCTGAGGAATGGCGCTCGGGCCTCGGCTGGACATCCGGCAGACCCAGTCGCTGGTGATGACGCCGCAACTCCAGCAGGCGATCAAGCTGCTGGCGTTGTCGAACCTCGAGGTGGAAACCTTCATCGGCGAGGCGCTCGAAGCCAATCCTCTGCTGGAGATCGGCGAAGCTTCTCAGCCTGAGCCAATGGAAGTCCTGCCCGAAGAGTTGCGGCGGACGCATCTGGAATCATCGCCGGTCGACCAGCTGGTCTCGGAAGGTCGGGTGGAGGAAGATCGACCGCTCGACATCGACGTCTCCGCGCTGGACCGCGACCGCGACACCGGCGATGCGGGCGCATTCGAACTTTCCTCCTCGCGCGACTTTGCTGCAGGCGGCGAAAGCCCGGATATCGACGAGCATGGCCGCTTCGAGCAGACGCTGGCCGAGCATCTCCACGCCCAGATCGGCGCAAGCACTTCGGACCCGCAGATGCTGTTCGTCGCCCGCTGGCTGATCGATCAGCTGGACGAGGCAGGCTATCTCGGCATTCCGCTCGGCGAGATTGCCGACGCGCTCGGGCTTTCGCTTGTCGTCGTCGAACGCGCATTGGCGCTGGTCCAGACGCTCGACCCCACGGGCGTCGGCGCGCGCAACCTTGCCGAGTGCATCGCGCTCCAGGCCAGGGAGGCCGATCGCTACGATCCCTGCATGGCCCGGCTGATAGACAATCTGGACCTCGTCGCGCGCGGCGAGATCGCGCGGCTCAAGCGGTTGTGCCAGGTCGATGACGAAGATTTCGCCGACATGCTGGCCGAGTTGCGCAGCTACGATCCCCGTCCCGGCCTGCGCTTTGGCGGCGGCGCTGCAGAAACTGTCGTGCCCGACATCCTGGTACGCGCCACGAGGGACGGGTGGAACATCGCGCTCAACCAGGCGACTTTGCCGCGCCTGGTCGTCAATCGCAGCTACTATGTCGAAATGCGCGGGGCCTGCATCAGCAAGGATGCCAAGGCCTGGCTGGGCGACAAGCTGGCCGATGCCAACTGGCTGCTGAAGGCGCTCGACCAGCGGCAGAAGACAATCCTCAAGGTGGCATCGGAACTGGTGAAGCAGCAGGACGGCTTCTTCCGGCACGGCGTGGCACACTTGCGCCCGCTCACGCTCAAGACCGTGGCCGAAGCGATCTCGATGCATGAATCGACCGTCAGCCGGGTTACCTCGAACAAGTACCTGCATTGCGAGCGGGGCACGTTCGAGCTGAAGTATTTCTTTACATCCGGCGTGGGCTCGTCGGACGGCGAGGGCGCTTCGGCCGAAGCGGTCAAGGCCGCGATCCGGCAACTGATCGATGCAGAAGATCCCAAGGCGATCCTTTCGGACGATGCCCTTGTCGATCTGTTGAAAGCCAAGGGCTTCGACCTCGCCCGGCGCACGGTGGCGAAGTACCGCGAGGCAATCGGGCTCGGCAGTTCGGTGCAGCGGCGGCGCCAGAAAGCGCTGGCGGCGGTCCGCTAGGCGCTCAAGCGCCGGGGCGCTCGGCCAGCATGTGCTGGATCATGCCCTGCAGGTTGGCATCGTACCGTGCGAGAACCTGGTGATCCTCTGCCGTGTCCCAGTGCGTCACGAGTTCACGGCCGTTGAACCAGTGCAGCGCATAACCCGGCGGGTCGGCAATGATAAGGTTACGCTCGTCAGGGCAGTCCGGGTCGATCGGCCGCAGGTCCAGCGCGACTTGCGGTGCCGTCGACGGGCAGGTGGCGACAATCGTGCCTTCCCACGCCGTGCTGATGGCGCGATGGATATGTCCACAGACGACGCCGACGATGTTGCTTCTGCCGCGCAGGCATGCAGCCAGCCGTTCGACCCATGGTTCGGCCGGATCGGTGTTCATCCACGGAATGCCGACCTCTACCGGAGGATGGTGCTGAACGATCAACGTGCGCACATCCGGCGCCTCGTCGAGCCGCGCCCTAAGCCAATCGGCCCGAGCCTCGCAGAAGGCGCCGCCGTGGCGACCTTCCTCGAGCGTATCGAGCACGATCAGGCGCAGCGGGCCGGTTTCGACGACATACTGCAGAAAGCCCCCGTCGAAGGCGATCTCGGGGAAAACCTCGCGGAAAGTGGCACGCTCGTCATGGTTGCCGAGCGCATAGTGGACCGGGAATGGCAGGTCTGAGAAGGCTTCGCGCAAGCGCTCGTAGCTGGCCTTGTCGCCGCGGTCGATCAGGTCACCGGTCGCCAGCAGCAAATCCGGGCGCGGCTGCATTGCGGCCAGTTCCCCCAGCACGCGGTCAAGCCGCTGCCGGTTGAATTCACCGGGCGAGTCAGGCTCGAACCCCAGGTGAATATCGGTGACCTGTGCGATCAGCATCTTCCCCCCGTTCCGGCGCGCTAGCGCAGCTTCACCGGGAAACGTGGCCTTTCAGCCACGGCCACGGTTTGCGCCACGTCCTTCTTGCGGTCCTTCTTGGGCGCCCAGGGAGCGCCCGCATCCATGTGGTAGGAGTGGCACATGGCGCAGGAGGAATCGACCGGGTCTTTCACGGATACGGATGCAAGCTTCGCCCCCTCGCCGCCGACATGGCACGAACGGCAGCCGCCCTTGCCGTCAATGCCGGGCACGAGCAGGTCGCTCGCCTTGTTCGAAGTGGCGGCATTGACGTGGCAATCGGCGCAATCGCTCTTGTTGTGGGGCTTATGATCGAACCAGCCCTTGTGGTAATAGCGATCGTTCTGTGCGACCGGCTGCACGGTGAATCCAGCGCTGGCCATCGATCCGCCGCGGCCCACGGTATGGCAATCGTAGCACATTCCGCCATTTGAGAAGACTTGCGCCACCGCCTGTTCGGCACGCGTCGGATAGAACCTCACGGCGCGGGCATAGTCGGCCGCAGTGGAACGCAGCGCGGCGTCACCCGGCACGCGGCGAGCGAGGCCCGACAGGTTGGCCGGACGCGCCGGAGCGCCGCCACGATAGAAAGCGCGCAGATCGGCGACCACCAGTTCAGGCTCGCCATGGCGCAAGGTGCGGAAAGTGCCTCCGACCTGGTCGAAGCTCAGCGAATGGCAGGACTGGCAGGAATCTTCCATCACTACCGGCTTGAAGCGGGTGCCGGTGGCATCGGCTTTGTGGCAATCCTTGCACTGCAGGGCATCGCCTGCGGCAAAGCGCCCGGGCATGCGGCGGACCATCTGGGCGATGCCGTTGGTCTTGGACAGATGCTGGCCGTGGGTGAACTTGAGGCCGTTGTTCTCGGTCAACCCCGGCGTCCAATTGGCGCGCTGGAACAGGGGCTTCGTGCCGTTCATGCCGCTGATGATCATTGGCTTGAACTGAGGATGGGCCGTTCCGAAATCGGCGGCATCGGCGATCTTCGTGTCTGGCAAGCGACCCTTCATACCGTTGTGGCAGTCCGCGCAGAACTTCTGCTGGGTGGCTGGCATAGCACCCGCCCCTTCATGCTCGGTGTGACAATCGACACACCTGCCCGCCGGCCGATTGAAGGCACTGGCCACCGCGCGCTGAAGTGCGGCCATGCCGCTCGGCTCGCCCCTCGCCTTCAGCAGCCGCCCCTTGTCCGCGATGTGATCATGCGCGTCCTTGGTGTGGCACGTCAGGCAGGCGTTGTCGGTCACGGCGACGAAAGCCTGCGTGTGGCAGGCCTGGCAATCGCCACCCAGGTTCTTGTGGGCAAGGCTCAACGGCCCCGAGGACCAGGTCTGGTCGGCATGGAAGCCATCAGGCCGGCGCGCCTTCTCCTGCATCGCCAGCGGCTTGTAGGTCATGTAGCTGTAGATCGGGAAGGCGAGGAACGAGACCAGCACCAGTATGGCAAAGGTCCACGCCGACATGCGCTTGCCGGGCAGCAGGCCCTTGAGCGTATAGACGGTGGTGATGTCCTTGTCCTCGGCCGAATCCGATACGGCCTCGACCCTGCGAACGGTGAAGGTTGCCGCATCAGTCTCGGCGTCGACCGAAACGGTTATGCGGTGACCGCCGAAGGTCAGTTCCGCACCTGCCACCGGGTCAAGCGGGCTTTGCGTGGTGCTGCGGCCATTGACCTCGAACGGCTGCGCGCCAATCGAGGCGATGACAAGACTGCCGTCCGTAGCGCGCGTGACTTGCGCATGGCGCGGGTCGACGGCGAGGTCGGGCAGGTGGATATCGCATGCGGCATCGCGGCCGATGGTCAGGACATCGCCTTCGACCACGGATGGCCGGACGATTTCCTCGCCACTGGACTTGAGCGCGATCTGGCGGACTAGAAAGCTCATCTTGCGCTCACCAGTAGAAAAAGACGCTGACGATATGGGCGGAAAGCGCCGCGATCAGCGCAAATGTCACGGGCACGTGAACATAGAGCCACGCTTGCAGCCAGGATTTGAGCTTCAGGTGTCGTCGCATTCGCCCGAGCATCGCCTCCTTGCGCGTGAGCAGGGCATCGACCTTGTCGAGCGGATCGTTGGCAATGCGCGGACGATAGGCCCGCAGCCGGCGCAGTTCCGCTGCCGTGCTCCGCGTCGCGCATCGGGGGTATTTGCCGGTGATGCGGTTCCAGAAGCTGCCAGCGA
Organism: Novosphingobium sp.; assembly: GCA_041639335.1. Lineage (GTDB taxonomy): Bacteria > Pseudomonadota > Alphaproteobacteria > Sphingomonadales > Sphingomonadaceae > Novosphingobium. The sequence goes on along the minus strand of JBEQCK010000039.1, from coordinate 11,163 downwards.
ACGGATCTTCATCGAGGCTCTTGCCCACCAGCGTCGCCGTTTCAGGGTCGAGCGGCTGCGCAGCATCGTGGATCTGGCGATCAAGCGAACGCAGCGCTTCGATCATCTGCTTTTCGGTGATCGCACCTTCTTCGTCGTAGCGGTTCGCAGACAGCGCCTGCGGCATCGTGGCATAGACCCAGATGCCGAAGATCCCCGAACCTATCACGATCAGCATGAGCGCCCAGGCCAGCGTGTGCACGTTCCAGCCGAGGTGGAAGCCCGAATGCAGCGTGCCAATAACGGTGAGGCACAGGCCGAGATAGACGTGGGCAGAGGTCCAGCCCTTGAGGCTCCAGCGCCCCGGCGTGATCGCACGCTTCCTCATGCCGAGCATGGTCAGCCACAGGATCAGCAGCGCGCCGATCGTGCCGAGCGTATAGCCGAGCCAGCTCGAACCGAAGTGCGTGCCCGGCAGCGGCACGAAGATGTAAAGCGCGATCAGCGCAATCGCCAGCACGGCCGAGAGCTTGCCCCAGAACAGGTTCCGGTGCGTCAGGAAGCCTTCATGCGTAGAGGTGCGCTGGCGGGTAGCGCCGGTACGCTTGCGCGGTGCAACGGATGCCATCGGCTCAGACCCCCTCGTTCTCGAGCCGCGACACGGTCAGGAATTCGTCGGGCGACACGCGGATTGCGGCGCCGGTCGGGCAGGCGCGGACGCAGCTTGGCCCGCCTTCGATCCCGGCGCACATGTCGCACTTGATCGCCTTCTTGCGGTCGAGCAGTTCGTCGACCGCCGGGTCGCCGGTGTACCTGGTATTCTTCTTCGACCACTTGTAGGGCGGCTCGCCCGGTCCGGGGCCAGAGCCGAAGAACAGCCATGACAGCAGCGACGGCTTTTTCGGCGGCACCTTGTCCATGCGGATCACGCCATAGGGGCAGTTGCGCTGGCAGTTGCCACAACCGATGCAGGTATCGTTGATGAACACCTCGCCGTCCGGGCCGCGATGAATTGCGTTCGGCGGGCAATCGGCCATGCAATGCGGATGTTCGCAGTGGCGGCACGATGTCGGCACGTGGAGATGGGCAAAGCTCTTGCCTGCCTCGCGATCGAGGCGGGAAAGACCGTCATGGCTGTCTGCGCAGGCCTTCTCGCAGTTGTCGCAGCCGACGCAGAGGCGTTCGTCGATCAGCAGGACGTCGGTCGCCTCGCCCAGGCCCTGAGACACGAGGAACTTGGCCTGCTCCGAATAGAGATCGACCACGCCCGAGAAGCTGTCCTTCTTCGATTCGATGAAGGCATTGGTCTTGCGGCGGACCTCCATGTCCTTGCGCGCACGATCAAGCAGGGCGGGCTTGGCGGCAAGGACACGGCCAAATGCCTCGCCATCGATTCTGATGACTTCACTCTTGATCGCGGCGCGGACAGTGGCCGTGCGCCGTCCACCATCGATCAGCGCCATTTCACCGACGTAGGACCCGGCTGGCAGGTATGAGAGGAACACCGGCTTGCCGCCAACCTCCTTCTCCACCACCATCGAGCCGACGCGGATGACATAGATGTCCTTGTCTTCCTCGCCTTCCTTGATGATCGCATCGCCCGCGCGGACGGCCATGATCTTCGAAGTTTCGACGACTTCGGCGATATCGGCGCTGGTCAGTCCCGAACCGAACATCTGGAGGATCTGGCGCTCGGTCGAGATGCGCTCGATCGCGCGCTTGGCGGTCGGCACCTGGCTTTGCAGCTTGAGCGCCGCGTTACGACTGATCTCGACACAGATAGTGTCTTCCGCCGCCACGATCGTGGCGCCACGCTTGCGACCGGAAATCAGGCCCACTTCGCCGAAGATCGTGCCTGCCGGGATCGCTACGACCTTCGACGGGTCGTTGGCATCCAACCGGACATGGACCGAGCCCGAGGCGATGGCGAAAAGCGAGGACCCGGGGTCGTTCTTCTCGAAGATCGTATCGCCCTTGGCGTAAGCGCGCGCAGACGAATCGAGCATGAATTCGCGCAGCTGCAGCGTGGTCATGCCTTCGAGGATGGTGACGTTGGTGCGCAGGAACTCGAGCCACTCGTTGACCGAGCGGTTGCCCGGCAGGCCTGCGAACTTGGCCTCGAGCAAGGGCTCGTCGGCGGGCTTGAGCTCGATGTTGCCGTTGATGAATTCGACGACATCGTAGCCCTGATTCATGCAGTGCTTGATCAAGGGGTAGCCGGCCAGCGCGCCGATCACGAAAATGCCGGGCGCAGTCGATTCGAACTGCGGCGACAGCGTGGGGAAGGCAAGGCGGTCGGCACTGGCGAACTCGATGCCGCAACCTTCGACGAAGGCGCGCGGCGGGGCCGAGCCGATGCGGGCGATGATGCGGTCGCAGCGGATGCGCTCCTCGCCATCGCGGGTTGACAAGGTGATCCAGCCGGGCTCGATCGACTTCGTCTCGGTCTCGTAGCGGATCGTCAGCTTGCCGGCCGCGTCATCCTCGACCAGCGCCTTGGCATTAGGCTCCTTGGCGGTGGCAAAGCTCTCGCGGACGTTGGTGGATTTCGGACTGCGGTTGAGAACCGTGACGACGTTGCCCTGCGCCGGGTCCTCGACCAGACCGCGTGCGTTCTCGATCCCGGCGTCGCCGGTGCCGACCACGACGATGTGCTGGTCGAGCACGGCGTAGGGATCGTCGAGCTGGTAGGTCACATGCGGCAGATCGCCGCCCGGGCAGCGCATCAGGTTCGGGTTGCCCTGCGTGCCGATGGCGAGGACCACGGTCTCGGCCATGACCGTCTCGCCATTGGTCAGCTCGATGGCATAGGGCGGCGCGAAGCGCTGGAGTTCGGTCGTGGTGGTCGACCCGTCTCGCGCTCTGGTCACGATCTTTTGTACCGAGCCGGGAATCGGCGCGCCGGTTCCCTTGATGGACTTCACCTCGGCATTGTACTTCACGTTCACACCGAGTTCGGCGGTGCGGCGGTTCCACTTGTCGAGGATGTCTTCCTTCTTGCCCGCATCGAACTCCTGATCCGACCGCAGGATCAGCTGCGACGGCGTGGCCATCACGTGCTTGCCCTTCTGGTACTTGTAGATCGTGTCCGAAAGGTGATCGGTCTTTTCAAGCAGCACGTGGCTCATGCCGAGCTGCGCCGCACGGCCGGCAGCACTCATGCCCGCCGGGCCCGAGCCGATGATCGCAACCTTGAAAACCTCGCCCACCGGTATGCGTCCCCCGCATCGCGAACGGACGGCGCTGTTCCCGCACCTGCCTGTTCAAAAAACCGATTTGCGACCCCTGTGGCATGACATTAGCCGATGCGCCGCGCATTGCCACCCGCAATTTGCGCATCCGGCACGGGAGGCGGCTTGTGCGCCGGTGACGCTTGCAAGCAACCCTCCCGGCACGATATGCGCCTCATGACACGGACGCCAAGGATGGTGCCCGACAGGAGTGAGCGATGACCGACCCCCAGCCCGTCAGTGACCCGCGCGAGCCTGCACCGCGTGATCCGGCGCAAGGGACGTCGCGCATGGGCCGCTATGCCCTGATCGCTGCAGGACTGATCGCGCTGGGCGCTGGCGGCGTTGCCATGCTCCGCGGCCCGGACACGCCGCCGCCTCCGGCGGTACCGCCGCCGGCCGAGCCCAGCCAGCAGCCTTCTGTCGATGACGTGATCGCCAAGCTAGAGGAAAAGCTGGCGGAGAAACCCGACGATGCCGAAGGCTGGCGGATGCTGGGCTGGTCCTATTTCCAGACTGAGCGCTATGCCGAAGCTGCCACCGCGCTGAAGAAGGCGACAAAGCTCGATCCTGATCATGCCGAAACATGGTCGTTCCTTGGCGAGGCCCTCGTGCTTGCCAGCAAGGAAGAGGGCCGGATGCCCCGTGACGCCAAGGCAGCGTTCGACAAGGCCATCAAGCTTGATCCCAAGGATGCCCGTGCACGCTATTTCCAGGCAGTTGCAATGGATCTGTCCGGTCGGCACCGGCAGGCCATCAACGCCTGGTTTGACCTGCTTGAGGATACGCCTGCCGACGCTCCTTATGCCGAAGATATCCGCGAGGTGATCCGCAATGTCGGCGAGAAGCACAAGATCGACGTCGAAAAGCGCCTGGCCGAGGCAAAGTTTGCAGCCCCCGCCAATGGCGTGATTACCGATGGTCCGCACAAGGCCGCAGCGGGCATTCCCGGCCCCACCAGCGAGCAGATGAAAGCCGCCGAGGGCATGCCCAAGGGTCAGCAGGAAGCAATGATTCGCGGCATGGTCGATGGGCTGGAGGCGAAACTGCAGGCCAACCCGGGCGACGTCGACCGCTGGATCATGCTGCTGCGCAGCCGCATGCAGCTGGGCGAACCCCGCAAGGCGGCAGAGGCATTGCAGAAGGGGCTTGCCGCCTTCCGCAACGACAGTGCCAGCTCTCGAAAATTGCGCGAAGCAGCGTCAAGCCTTGGTGTAGCTGGCGCCTGATTCGCACCCGCAAACGGTTCGATTCGGTTCGAGCAAGCCAGCAGCATTAACCTTGCAGCATCACTTCCCAGACCGGTGATTCATTCCGGGACACCAGGAAATCCGGGCACTTGCGTGCCAGAACGAGTCAGTCCTGCGCCGAATTGAATCACTTTTCCGAGACTTGGCGGTTAACCCGCGCGAAACCGCTTCATCGCTTTACAACAAATTAACCTTTCATGTTCATTCCTCCTATGGTTAATGGCGGGCAACCCGAATTGAAGGCGGGTTAATTGCCACAGGGACATGGCAATAGAGGGGCGGTTCAATGCGCGTACTGCTGATCGAGGACGAACCTACAACAGCCAAGGCGATCGAGCTCATGCTCACGACCGAGGGCTTCAACGTCTACTCAACCGATCTCGGGGAAGAAGGTCTCGATCTCGGCAAGCTGTATGATTACGACATCATCCTGCTGGACCTCAACCTGCCTGACATGCACGGCTACGACGTGCTCAAGAAGCTCCGCGTCGCCAAGGTGCAGACGCCGGTGCTGATCCTTTCGGGCATTTCGGAGATGGACAGCAAGGTCCGCTCGTTCGGCTTCGGCGCCGACGACTATGTGACCAAGCCCTTCCACCGCGAAGAGCTGATCGCCCGCATCCATGCGGTGGTGCGTCGCTCCAAGGGTCATTCGCAGTCGGTCATCCGCACCGGCAAGCTTTCGGTCAACCTCGATGCCAAGACGGTCGAGGTCGATGGTGCCCGCGTGCACCTGACCGGCAAGGAATACGCGATGCTCGAGCTGCTTTCGCTGCGCAAGGGCACCACGCTGACCAAGGAAATGTTCCTCAACCACCTTTATGGCGGGATGGACGAACCCGAACTCAAGATCATCGACGTGTTCATCTGCAAGCTGCGCAAGAAGCTGGCCCATGCCTGCGGTGGCGAGAACTACATCGAAACCGTCTGGGGCCGTGGCTATGTGCTGCGCGATCCTGACGACATGAGCGCCATCGAAGCGGCCTGACCGCGCGCCAGCTACAGCCATCCCTGAGACGGCCCGCCGGAAACGGCGGGCCGTTTTGGCATTCGGTGAACGCTGCCTTTTTATGGCAGACCTTTCCTTTCGAAGGAATGTTCTATTATATTAGAGCTTTGGACAGCGGTGTAATCTGGCGATGCCTAACTTAAAGAAGACCCGATTCACCATAAAGGTAATGGGTCATTCTCGGGAAATAATTTCGGTTTCTGAAAGAAGCAACGGCGATCTAATATTATTCCCTCAGCACGCCTTAAACTTCGAACATAAATCAGGAGACAAAGCTATAACACAGCATCGCATATCGGTTCATTTGAGCAGAAATGCGATGTCTGGCGGATATTTGATAAAGCACACAATGACATTTGCTGATGGATCCATGAGAGATCAAGCTCAAATTGTTCGAAATGGCAGCGAGTTCGGTTCAGGCTACGTCGCAGGCCGTACATTTCCATCACAGACCACGAAACGTTACAATCTCAAAGAAAAAGCCAGAGACGAATACATTCCCATATCGAATGCCAATTTTCCAGATTTGTGCCTTGTCCAACATATAATTGTACACAATCAAGATAGAAATTTTGAAGAATTTATAAATATCGGATTCTCACCCTTCACGTTTGAATTTACAAACTTCAAAATTACTCTTCTCAATGCTTTCTTTCCTATTTGCGCGTTACCAGGCAGCGACTGGTACACACCGATGACATCATTACCTCGAGAAGGGCAAAGTGATCCCATATATCAGTTTGGAGATGAGTATTCGCCGCCTATCGAGATGCGAAAAATCGTAGAAATGTCTTCCCTCGAACTGATGAGTCTCACAAAAAACCGCAGGATCGCGATTTTAAAGGAAGTTCCAGAAATTTCGGAAATTTTCAGCAAAATCGAGCTCTCGCTTTTTCCGCGTACGGATCTTCTTTGGTACCCTCTCGATTTCATTGAGCAATACTCAGATAATATTCCAATTCTTCCTGCCGAAAAACTCACTTAGCGAGCGCGAACCTTCAGCCGACGCGGTTGAAGTACGTCGTTTCCATCTTGGGCATGGTCTTGTCAGCCCAGACAATCGTCTCGGTCATCGACTTGCCATCCCTGGCAATGGTGTAGACCCGGGTTGCGACCTGTCTGCCATCCTTGCCCAGCGTCATGACCAGCGTGTTCGGCGCCGGTTGACGCAGCGACGCGGCATCGTAGATCGGGATGTTGCCAGAGATCGGCACAGCCACACCATCGAGTTTCGCGGTTGAGCTTGCAGTCATCTGGCCGCCATCGGGCGAGACGATCTCGACCTGCGTGGTCCACTGCTGATCGGGCGAGACATCGAACGCGATCGTGACGCTGCGGGGCCGCTCTTCGGCGGGGATGCGCGCGGTGTCGAGCGACCACTTGCCGACCAGCGGCGAGGCAACGGCAGTGGACGAGTGCACAACCGGTGGCTGTGCCGAATGTTGCGAACCGGTGGAAGCCAGCATGAGACCGGCGGCAATGGGTATCAGAGTGAGCATGGCGATCTTTCCTTTCGGCCAATGACGCACCGCATCTGCGGGCTGTTCATCTCCGTCTTCCGAGACGCGTGGCGGGGATAGATCAGTTTTTCTGGGCCAATTTTCCTGTCCCGCCACCAGCCGCGCCAGTTCGCGACTGCTGCCGATCCCGGTCTTGCGCCGGGCATCGCGCAAGCGCTCGTTGATCGAGGCCTCGCTGCGGTCAAGTGCCGTCGCGATCGACTTTATTGTGTGCCCTGCGGTGAGCAGGCGAAGGACTTCCAACTCCTTCTCGGTCAGTTCGGCGATCGCAGGGCAGCCATGATCGGTGGCAGACATGGCCCTTTGCTCACCACAGCGGGCGCGCAGCGTCCATCCAATTTTCTTGTACTTGGACGCAGGAAGCCGATGATATTGACCCCTGCGGGCCGCCCTGCCAAACGCCGCCGCCATGACAGCCTACAAACCCGGCGATCCGACGACGATCAACCGCCTTTATGGCCGCGCCAAGGGCAAACCCTTGCGGCAGGGCCAGCAGGCGCTGGTCGACGAACTGCTGCCGCAGATCGCAGTGCCTGAAGAAGGGCCGATCACCGCCGAAGCTTTGTTCGGCGAACCGCGCCCGCTCCACTTCGAGATCGGCTTCGGCGGGGGCGAGCACATGGCGTTCCGCGCCGACATGCTGCCCGATCACGGCTTCATCGGGGCAGAGCCCTTCCTGAACGGCGTGGCCCAGGCCCTTACCCATGTTTCGGGCGACAATGGCGCGCATCCACCCATCCCCAACGTCCGCATTCATCATGGCGACGCGCTCGAAGTGCTGCGTCGCATTCCGGATGGATCGCTGTCGTTCCTCTACCTGCTCCATCCCGATCCCTGGCCGAAGGCGCGCCACGCCAAGCGCCGGATGATGAATGATGGCCCGGTCGACATGTTCGCGGCAAAGCTCAAGGTTGGCGGCGAATTCCGCTTCGGCACGGACCATGCGGTCTACCTGCGCCATGCCCTGATGGTGATGCGCCGTCACAAGCACCAGTTCGAGTGGCTGGCGCGCGAGGCGAAGGACTTTCAGGTCCGTCCCGGCGGCTGGCCAGAAACCCGTTACGAGCACAAGGCACGGACGGTGTATGGCCATGAGGTGTGGTATTTCCGCTACCGTAAACACAGCTAACGCTTCGTCGCAAAAAACTCTCCCTTTAAGGTAGAGTATAAATTCTTCTGTTTTGGTAGAGATTGATCCGAGCTAGCGGTTCCTCCCGGCCGACCACGGCAGGACAGGGGGACCGAATCGCATGGACTTTCTCGCAGGCATCGACTTTGCCGCGTTGCTGCCATTCATCGCCGTTGGCTTCGCCGCCCAGATGGTCGACGGCGCGCTCGGCATGGCATTCGGCGTGATTTCGAACACGCTGATGGTCGGCGTGCTTGGCATTCCCCCCGCCTTGGCATCGCAGCGCGTGCACATTGTCGAATGCTTCACCACTGCCACCTCGGGCATCAGCCACCTCCTGCACGGGAACGTGGACAAGAAGCTGTTCTTCCGCCTGCTTCTGCCCGGGATGGCCGGTGGCATACTCGGGGCCTATGTCCTGTCATCGATCGACGCATCGCTGGTAAAGCCGTGGGTGCTCCTCTACCTTTCGGCGATCGGCATCTACCTGCTGGTGCGGGGCATTCTCTATCCGCCCAAGATCAAGGAAGCCGGGTGGGTTGCGCCGCTTGGGCTCGTCGGTGGCTTCCTCGATGCTGCGGGCGGTGGGGGATGGGGTCCCGTCGTAACGTCCAACCTGCTGATCCAGGGTGCCGATCCGCGCAAGGTGATCGGTACGGTCAATACCGTCGAATTCTTCCTGACGCTGACCGTGTCTGCGGCCTTCATCTGGCACCTCGGCGTGGCCGATGTTGCCGGTGCAACACTTGGCTTCCTCATCGGAGGGCTTGCAGCGGCGCCGTTCGGCGCTTGGGCGGCGAAGCACATTCCGGCCAAGACGATGCTGATCATGGTCGGCACCGTCCTCACCCTCACCAGCCTCTATGGCGCGTACAAGGCCTTTTCCTGAGGCGCTGCGGGCTTTCATAATTGATGTGAGGGCCCGCCCCTGCCTGGAGATCACTGCGCATTAACCATGATGTGCCATAAGACTCGGGCGGGTCGAGTGCGACTCCGTGACTGGAGGGCAGGTCTTTATGGCGAACTTGGGCGCAAGTGGCATAACCATTGCCGAGATGAGAGAGTTCGCCAGCTTCACTGCTGCCGAACAGCGCTATATCCGCCGCAGTCTCGACGCCGCGCGCGGCCGTCAGGAAACCGTTCGCCGCTGGGGCCGCACCGCTGACGAGGCCTCCTCGATCCAGGAGCAGGTGGATCTCTATCGCGAATTGCCGCTGCTGCACCAGATGCTCCCTCATGTTGACGGGATCGATGCGCTCGAACCGTTCATGGGCCCGCTGGTGCGGTTGACGGCCTTCGACTTGGCACAAGAAAGGATCACCGGCTTCTCGGCCTATCGCTTCCTCTACGAGCGACTGCTCGGCGCGGCCGCCCGTCCCTGGCTGCCGGGAGCGTTTTGCGGCGCGGCAGCCTTGCCGGTCATTCGGCCGGACCGCCGTCGCGCGCTGCTGCAATCGATCAGCGAAGCCGCCGCAACGGCGCACGGGTGGTCGCTGCGCGAACCGGTATTCTATCCGGAATTCGTCGAAGCCGAAGCCGCCTGAAGCTTGGACTAGGGCACCAGCACGGTATCGCGCGCAACAGCGTCTGTCTGGGGATAATCCAGGGTGTAGTGCAGTCCCCGGCTTTCATGCCTTGCCCGGGCCGAGCGGACGATGAGTTCCGCGCTTTGCAACAGGTTGCGCAACTCGATCAGGTCAGTCGTCACGCGGAAGTGGCCGTAGTAATCGTTGACCTCACCGCTCAACATCTGGATGCGATGGGCTGCGCGCTCGAGCCGCTTGTTGGTCCGCACGATGCCGACATAGTTCCACATGAACCGGCGGATCTCGGTCCAATTCTGCTTGATCACGACTTCCTCGTCGGAGTCGGTGACCCGGCTTTCATCCCATGCGCGCACTTCGGGAGGCGCGGCGAAGCTGTCCCGCTGGCGCAGGATATCGCGCGCAGCGGCATCGCCGAACACGAAGCATTCGAGCAGCGAATTGGACGCGAGGCGATTTGCGCCGTGCAGGCCGCTTTCCGTACACTCGCCCGCAGCGTAGAGGCCGGGGAGATCCGTCCGTCCGTCAAGGTCGATGAGAATGCCGCCGCAAGTGTAGTGCTGCGCCGGCACGACCGGGATGGGACTGGTGGTCATGTCGATGCCCAGTCCCATCAACTTGTCGTAGATGTTGGGAAAGTGTTCGCGGACGAAATCGGCCGGCATGTGGCTGATATCGAGGTGGACATAATCGAGGCCGAACTTCTTGATCTCGGCATCGATCGCGCGGGCCACGACATCGCGGGGCGCAAGCTCGAGCCGTTCGGCGTCATAGAATTCCATGAAGCGCTTGCCCGTCCGCGGATTTACCAGGCGGCCGCCTTCGCCACGCACCGCTTCGGTGATGAGGAAGTTCTTGACCTCGAGGTTGTAGAGGCAGGTCGGATGGAACTGCATCATTTCCATGTTGGAAACGCGAGCTCCCGCGCGCCATGCCATGGCGATGCCATCGCCGGTCGCACCGCGGGGAGCCGTGCTGAACTGGTAGACGCGGCCCGCGCCACCGGTTGCCAGGATCGTTGCACTGGCCGTATGCGCCTCGACCTTCCCGCTGGCTTCATCGAGCGCATAAACGCCCCAAACCCTGCCAGAGCCTGAGTAACGGGCCGCTTCGTGCCGCCCGGTTATCAGGTCGATGCAGGTCCGCCCGGGCAGCAGCGTAATGTTTGCATGCGCCCGCGCGGCATCGAGCAAGGCCTTCTGCACAGCGGCGCCAGTCGCGTCATCGACATGGACGATGCGACGGTGGGAATGGCCGCCCTCGCGTGTCAGGTGCAAGGCGCCTTGTGCCGCGTTGAAAGGCACGCCGAGTTCGACAAGGCGCCGGATCGCAGCAGGCGCATTCTCCACCACAAATTCGACCGTCTGACGACGGTAGAGACCAGCCCCTGCAATCATCGTGTCGCGAATGTGATCCTCGAAGGTATCGCCTTCATCGAGAACCGCAGCGATGCCGCCCTGCGCCCAGTTCGTGGACCCGCCATCCAGCGGCCCCTTTGCCAG
>JBEQCK010000038.1:0-22645 GCA_041639335.1 Novosphingobium sp. | reverse complement strand
AAGGGAGCGCCCGCGTGCCCATAAGTCGTGTCTCCCGATAGCTGTTTCAGCCAGCAGATAGACGGCCTCACCATGCCCGACAAAGGCATTCGGTCGATACCTTGGCATCGATACAAAGCGTTGGTCGCCCGCGATCCGCTGCGGCAATGGCAAAAAAATTGCCAATAAATCTGTGGGGAGAACCATGGCCATCTGGCTCAAGCGCGGCGCTGCTGCTGACGTAAAAGCGCAAAGCGATCGCAAGATCCGGGACATTGTCGAGGCGGCCCTTGCCGACATCGAACAGCGCGGGGACGACGCCGTGCGCGAGATGTCCATCAAGTTCGATGGCTGGGAGCGCGAAGACTATCGCCTGTCGCAGGCCGAAATCGACGCGGCGGTCGACAGCCTGACCGCGCAGGAGCGCAAGGACATCGAATTCGCGCAGGCACAGGTCCGCAACTTCGCGCAGATTCAGCGTGCCAGCATGCAGGACGTCGAAGTCGAGACGCTGCCGGGTGTCATCCTTGGCCACAAGAACGTGCCGGTACAGGCAGCGGGCTGCTACGTGCCTGGCGGGAAGTATCCGCTGCTGGCCTCTGCGCACATGAGCGTGATTACGGCTAAAGTTGCGGGCGTGCCGCGCGTTATCACTTGCGCTCCGCCGTTCCAGGGCAAGCCCGCGCGGGCCATCGTGGCAGCGCAGGCCATGGCCGGGGCCGACGCGATCTACGCGCTGGGCGGCATCCAGGCGATTGGCGCGATGGCCATCGGCACGCAGAGCATCCAGCCGGTCGACATCCTTGTTGGCCCCGGCAACGCGTTCGTGGCAGAGGCCAAGCGTCAGTTGTTCGGCCGGGTGGGGATCGACCTTTTCGCTGGCCCTACCGAAACCCTGATCATTGCTGACGAAGTGGGCTGCGATCCGGAACTGGCCGCCACGGACATTCTGGGACAAGTCGAGCACGGTCCGGACAGCCCCGGCGTGCTACTGACAAATTCGGAGAAACTGGCGCGCGAGACAATGGCCGAGATCGAGCGGTTGCTGAAAGTGCTGCCTACCGCCGATCATGCCCGCAACGCGTGGGAGAACTATGGCGAAGTGATCGTGGCCGAGAGCTACGGGGAAATGGTGCGCATCGCTGACGAAATTGCCAGCGAGCACGTGCAGGTGATGACCGCCGATCCCGATTATTTTCTCCAGAACATGACCAATTACGGAGCCTTGTTCCTCGGGAGCCGGACTAACGTGGCCTATGGCGACAAGACAATCGGCACCAACCATACGCTGCCAACGAAAAAAGCGGCGCGTTATACCGGTGGACTGTGGGTCGGCAAGTTCCTCAAGACCTGCACCTACCAGAAGGTCCTGACCGACGAGGCCTCAACGCTGGTTGGCGAATATTGCAGCCGTCTTTGCGCATTGGAAGGCTTTGCCGGTCACGGCGAGCAGGCCAACGTCCGGCTGCGCCGGTTCGGTGGCCGCAATGTGCCCTATGCCGGGCAGGCCGAACCCAGCGAACTGACGCGGGCTTGATGAGCCTGCCGCGCACGCCGTCCTTCCGGCTCGATGGCAAGCGCGCCATCGTGACCGGTGCCGGGCGTGGCATCGGCCTCGCCGCTGCGGCCGCGCTTGCGGACGCTGGTGCTGCAGTCGTGCTTGTTGCACGCTCCTCTGCCGAGATCGAGCAGGCGGCGGCGGCCATTGGCAATGGCGCGCAAGCTGCCAAGCTTGATGTTTCCGACACGACTGCAGTGTCAGCCTTCTTTGCCGAACGCGAGCCGTTCCATGTCCTGGTCAACAATGCCGGGACAAATCGCCCCAAGCCGATGTGGGAAGTAACCCAAGCCGATTACGATGCCGTTCTGGATCTCAATCTAAAAGCTGCATTCTTCGTGGCGCAGGCATGTGCGCGACGGATGATCGAGACCGGCACACAAGGCTCGTTGATCCACATGGGCAGCCAGATGGGCCACGTCGGTGGCCCCAACCGTAGCCTCTATTGCGCCAGTAAATGGGCACTGGAAGGCATGAACAAGGCTTTCGCGCTCGATCTTGCCCCGTACGGCATACGCTCGAACACCATTGCACCGACCTTCATCGAGACGCCTCTGACCAGGCCGATGTTCGAAGACGCGGCGTTCAAGGCCAGCGTTCTGCAAAAGATCAAGCTTGGCCGTATCGGAACGCCCGAAGACCTGATGGGCGTGATATTGTTCCTCGCCGGCGATGGCTCGTCTCTCATGACCGGCTCCAGCATCGTCGTCGACGGCGGCTGGACTGCGGAGTAGAACGCCGATGACGACCATTGCTTCGGCAAACGTGCCAATCCTTGAACTTGACCCGTTTGACCCGGCGTTTCTTGCCGATCCCTTCAGCGCCCACCCCGTGCTGCGCGATGCAGGGCCAGTCGTTTTCCTGCCCAGAATCGGCTGTTACGCCATGGCTCGTCATGCCGAAGTACAGGCCGCACTGAAGGACTGGGAGACTTTCATTTCCGGCAGGGGCGTGGGTCAGGCGGACTTTCTCAAGGAAACGCCGTGGCGACCGCCCTCGCTGCTGCTCGAGGCTGATCCTCCGCTGCATGATCGCACGCGTGGGCTAATGAACCGCGTGGCGTCGCTGGGTGCGCTCCGCGAAGTCATGCCGCAATGGCAGGCCAAGGCTGACGCGTTGGTCGGTCAGCTGGTAGGGGCTGGCTCCTTTGACGCCATCCCCGCGCTGGCCGAGGCCTTCCCCCTGTCCGTTTTTCCCGACCTCATCGGCTTGCGTGAAGAGGGGCGCGAGAACCTCATTCCTTATGCCACCGTGGCATTCAATGCATTCGGGCCCCGTAATGCCCTGCTTGCCGAGACGATGGCTGCGGCGCGCGATGCGACCGAGTGGGTTGCGCAAAGCTGCAAGCGCGAGCTGCTCAGGCGGGGCGGATGGGGAATGCAGGTGTACGAGGCCGCGGATCGGGGCGAGTGCAGCCACGACGAAGCCGAGCGCCTGGTGCGATCTTTCCTTACCGCCGGGGTAGATACCACCGTCAACGGCATTGCCAATGCTCCACGCCTTCGCTGAATTTCCCGGCCAGTGGGCGAAACTGCGGGCAGAGCCGAAGCTGGTGAAGAAGGCTGTCGAGGAATCGCTGCGCTGGGGCGGAACGGTACAAACCTTCTTCCGAACAACCTCACGAGACGTCTCGATCGGGGGGCACGCCATTCCGGAAGGTCAGAAAGTCCTGCTCTTCCTTGCCGCAGCCAACCGCGACCCCCGCAAGTGGGAGGATGCCGACAAGTTCGACATAACCCGCGTTGCCAGTGGCCATGTCGGCTTCGGCTTCGGCATCCACCAGTGCCTTGGCCAGATGGTTGCGCGGATGGAGGCCGAAGCGGTCACCAACGCTCTTCTTGCGAGCGTCAGCGAAATCCGACCGACAGGACCAGTCCGCCGCCGCCTTAACAACACTCTCCACGCGATCGGCGAACTTCCGATCGAACTGATCCCTGCCTGAAAGATAATGCTGCCATGTTCGAACCCTTTCCCAGAAACTACGTGTGGAACCTCGGCATAAATCTCGCGCTGATAGCGGGCGGCAACCACGGTGAACTTGACGAGGTCTGCCGCCCGGTGCGCGAAGCTGCCAAGGCCGGTGCGGATGCCGGGTCGGCGCAGTTGTTCGACAGCTGGATCGCCGTGGCGGATCAGGTTGCCCGCAATGCGAAGGCCGATGAGGACGAGGGCTTCCTGCTTTCCGCCGGGACAAAGTACCTGCGCGCCTCGGGTTACTACCTCGGCGCCGAACGCTTGCAGAGCCGGGATTATGCGCCGCGCTGGGTTGCCTATGACCGGGGTCTCGAACTCTATCACAAGGGCTGCGCCCTGCGGGGGCTCCACGTCGACCGGGTCGAAATCACCTATGAGGGATCAAGCTACCCCGCGATTTTCATCCACGATGGCAGCGGGACCCCGCGCCCCACGCTGGTCTCGGTCAACGGGCTCGATTCCATGAAGGAACAAGTTGCCATGGCGGGGCATGGCGCAGTGAATCTCGAGCGGGGGATGAACACCCTGTTGCTCGACCAGCCCGGCACCGGCGAGGCGATCCGCAAGCGCAACCTGCCGGCAGTGTTCGATGCGGAGCGCTGGGGCAGCCCGGCTTTCGACTACCTGCTGACGCGCAGCGACGTGATCCATTCGCAGATCGGCATCTTTGGCCTGTCGTTTGGTGGCTATCACGCACCGCGCATCGCCGCCAACGATCCGCGCTTTGCCCTGTGCGCGGTGATGGGCGCCAACCATGTCTGGGGCCAGCGCCAGCGCGAGCGGGTTGCCAATGAGGGCGAGAACCCGGTCCCGCACTATTGGGACCACGTCATGTGGGTCTTCGGGATCGACAGCCAGCAGGCTTTTCTCGACTATGCAGACCAGATCACCCTCGACGGGCAAGTCGAGAAGATCCGGGTACCCTTCCTGATTACCCACGGCGAGAACGATCGCCAGATCCCCGCCTTCAACGCACAGAGGAGCTACGACCAGGCGGTGAACAGCCCAAAGCGGACCTTGCGGATCTTCACAAAGGCCGATTTCGAGGTCGAGCACTGCGGGGCCGACAACGGCACCGGAATGCGCGACTACATCGCAGACTGGTGCGCGCAGACTTTTGCAGAGCTGACCGAGAGCCAAGCGTGATGGTCGCTATTCCATTTTTCGAATTTCTTAAATCAAGGGTAACTGGCGCATGCCGACTTCGATGACTGAACAAACGATAAGCAGCATCACCACGGCACTTGTCGTGGGCGGGGGAATTGGCGGCATGGCAAGCGCAATAAGCCTTGCCGAAAGGGGCGTGAAGGTCGACCTGATCGACCTCGATCCGGAATGGCGCGTTTACGGTGCAGGAATCACCATTACCGGCCCGACCTTGCGCGCATACCGTCGGCTGGGCCTGCTTGAAAAGATCAAGCAGCACGGCGCGATCACCAGCAAGACCCGGCTGTTCCGCTTCGACGGCACGCATATGCTCGATCTGGACGAGCCCATCATCGAAGAGGGCCTTCCCGCCACGGGTGGCATCATGCGACCGGTGCTGCATCGTATCATGCAGGAGCGAGTGCGCGAACTCGGCATCCCGGTACGCCTTGGCCTGACGGTCACGGCGCTCGAGAACAGCGAACGCGGGGTCAACGTATGCTTCTCGGACGGCGCCACCAACCACTACGATCTGGTGGTAGGGGCTGACAGCGTGTTCTCCACGGTGCGCGAGCTGGCCTTTCCGCATATGGGACCGGCGGTCCCGACCGGGCAAGCCTGCTGGCGCATCTCGATCCGCAAGCCTCCGGGCCTCGATGCCGGAGAATTCTTCCTCGGACATGCCAATCCCGCCGGGATCACCGCTTGCGGTCCGGATAACGTCTACATGTGGATGCTGACGCCTCACGTGGAACGGGAACGGCACATGGACGAGATCGAGCTCTTCGATACGCTCAAGGAACTGTTGCGCGATTTTGGAGGAAGCGCCGGCTGGATTCGCGACAACATGACGCGGGAAGACTGGATCAACTACCGCCCGCTTGCGGCTATCCTGCAACCGCAGGACTGGTTCAATGGCCGCATAGTCCTGCTCGGTGACGCCGTACACGCAACCACACCCCATTTGGCCTCAGGCGCAGGCATGGCGGTGGAAAGCGGCATAGTTCTGGCCGAAGAACTGGCCCGGACCGATGACATCTCTGCTGCACTTGGGGCCTACCAGGAACGCCGCTTCGACCGTTGCCGCGATGTGATCGAGACCAGCGTTGCGGTCGGCAAGCTGCAGCTCTCGAACGGCGATCCCAAGATCCACGCCGAAATGCTGGAAGGTGCCCTGCAACGCCTCAACCAGCCGTTTTAGCGCAAGTTGGCGTTGTTCCGGCCATATCCGCGATCAGCTTCATCAACCACATCAAGCCCTTGTCGGCTGATCGCGCCGGCTGGCACTGCATCTTTATGACCTGCAAGGGCAGTGAAAAGGGTAGCTGAGAAATCGCGATCGGCCCGGTCATGGCGATGAGCTCGGCCAGTCTCTGCTGGATGACAGCGACACGCGAAGTACCGATGACCAACCATGGCAGCGAGACGAAGGAACCCGCCGTAACTTCGACGCGAAGGCGACGGAATTCAGCGTCGCCGCCGATCGGGCCGCGAGCCGGGGCCGCCGCTTGATCAAGGGAATGGTCAGGGCTGAACCGGAGGCATAGACGCCGTCGATAGCAAGTCTCCATCAAACCCATTCGACCGCGCCAGCCGCGCCGGAGTAGCATCCCCCTACAACAAGCAGAACCGAGCGGGAGACGAGGGATGATAGGCACAGGCCACACCATGGCGCTGTTCGCCCTGCTGGCACTGGAAGGGGTGACTTCCTCTGTCGGCAGCCAGACCCGACCGGTTTTGCCCGTTCCGGTCCTCTCCACCCCGATCCGCGCCGGAGACAGTGCGGGCATGCAGGTCTATGCCCGCACCTGTGCCTATTGCCACGATCATGGCGTCGGCCCCGCAATAAAGGGGCGCGAACTCGATCCTGCCGCCGTGCGCTTTATGGTCCGCCATGGCGCCTTTGCCATGCCCGCCTTCCGCCAGACCGAGATCAGCGAGGCCGAGCTTGATGCCGTCGGCAAGATGCTGGCGACAAGCAAGTGACCATGCGCCTCACCCGCCGCAGCTTCATCGCCGCATCGGCTGCCTTGACCGCCAGCGCCGCCCTTGCCGCGCCAGCCGCGCGCGGGGGCAGCCTGCTCTTGCTGGCGGACGATGCCGCCGCGCTGTGCTGGCTTCGCACCATCGGCGCTGAGGGCAGCCATCCCGCCGCCTTTGCACTGGCCCATGGCCCGGCGGACGCCATGGCGCGGGTGGCCGCGCACCTCACCGCGCCGGGCGCGCGCGTCCTCACCCTGTTGACCAGCCCAGCGCACCTCCTTGCCCAGATCGCCTTGCGCGATGCGGGTGCCCACCAGTATCTGGACCTTGACCGCGCCGGCGATCTCCTCTGCGGCCCCTCCCCCGTGCGCCGCCTGCACCGGGCCACCGGCCTGCCGCTCGAGCTCGCTTCCCCCGCCCCCGCAGCGCTTGCCGGACGCGCTCTCCTTGCAGGCGTACTGGAGTGCCCGCGATGACTGTCAATTCCGCCGTCCCCGTCCTGCCCCCCAGGCACGATCGCCGCAGCTTCATGGCCGGAATCGCCGAATTCCGGGCCGCCATCGGTGCGGGCAACGTCTTCGTCGATGAAGAACGGCTGGCCCCCTATACCAAGATCATGATCCCGGCCGAGGATGACGACTATGCGCCTTCTGCGGCCATAGCCCCTGCCTCTGTCGGCGAAATCCAGGCGATCCTTGCCATCTGCAACGCGCGGAAGATCCCGGTCTGGCCGATCTCCACCGGCAAGAACTTCGGCTATGGCACCGCAGCCCCCGCCATGCGCGGCACGGTCGTGCTCGATCTGCGCCGGATGAACCGGATCATCGAGGTCGATGGCGAACTGGGCACGGCGCTGGTGGAACCGGGCGTCACCTATCGCGCCCTGCTTGACCATCTCAAGGCCCACGACCTGCCCTACTGGATCGACGTCCCGGCCCCCGGCCCCATCGTCGGCCCGGTCGGCCAGATCCTTGAACGGGGCGTCGGCTATACCCCCTATGGCGATCATTTCGCCCATGCCTGCGGGATGGAAGTGGTCCTTGCCAATGGCGATGTCCTGCGCACCGGCATGGGCTCGATCGAGGGCGCAAAGTCGTGGCAGACCAACCGCTATGGCTATGGGCCCTTTCTCGACGGGATATTCACCCAGTCGAACTACGGCGTCGTCACCAAGATGGGCCTCGGACTGATGCCCCGGCCCGATGTCTACAAGCCCTTCCTCGTATCATTCCAGAACCACGGCGACCTGCCCCGCGCGGTTGAAATCGCACGCGACTTGGCGCTGCGCGGGGTGATCCGCAATACGCCCGTGGTCGGCCACGTCCTTTACATGATCGCGATGAAGGCCCGCCGCGCCAACCTGTTCCATGGCGAAGGTTCGGTCACGGACGAATGGATCACGGAATTCACGCGGGCCAATCGCCTTGGCGTCTGGCTGATGCAGGCCGCGCTCTATGGATCGGAGGCACAGGTCGCGGCGGACTGGGCGCTGGTGGAACAGGCCTATGCCGGGTCAGGCGCGACGCTTCTGACAGATCGCGAGCTGGGCGAAGATCCGGGCTGGCAGCACGTCAAGCGACTGATGGCGGGCGAACTCGATCTCGATGAATTTGCCCTCTACAACTGGCGCGGTGGCGGCGGGTCGGCATGGTTCGCGCCAGTCGCCCGCGCCACCGGTGCCGATGCCACGGCCATCATCACGCTGGGCAAGCAGATCCTGACCGAGTTCGGTTTCGATTATCTCGGCGGCTTCATGGTTCAGCAGCGCAACATGATCGCGGTGATGGACCTCCTGTTCGATCGGTCAAACCCGGGGGAACGCAAACGCGCCCACACCTGTTTTGCCCGGCTGATGAGCGAGTTCGGCAAGCGCGGCTATGGCATCTACCGCACCAATATCGCCTTCATGGACGAGGCGGCGGCTCTGCAGGGACCGGTCCGCACGAAGGTCAACCGCCAGCTGAAACGCGCGCTCGACCCCAATGGCATTATTGCTCCGGGAAAGTCAGGCATTCATCTCTGAAGGCTGTTGCCGTGTTTGATCGCGCACTCAGCGCAGGCCGAACAGCTTGCCGCGCAGTTTGAAAAGGTGTTCGCGCATCATGCGCTCGGCTGCCCCCGGGTCGTGGCGACGAATGGCCTCGACCACCTCGGCATGTTCGCCATCTGTGTCTTCCTTGGGCCCGGGCTCTGATCCGAAGACCTGATCGATGCGGCTGTCGAGCGTCACCTTCATCTGGCTGCGCAGCGTATCGTACAGCGTCAGCAGCAGGTTGTTGTGGGTGGCCTGGGCGATCGCCCGGTGCAACCGTTCGTCCAGTCGCTTCCAGTGAAGCATCGAGGGCGCAAGCTTCATCTCCGCGAGGCAGGCGTCCATCTCCGCCAAGTCATCCGGCGTGCAGTGGATGGCTGCAAGTGCCGCAAGCTGGGGTTCGAGAGCTGTACGGGCTTGCAAGATATCGTCGACGCTGAACGAGGCGGCGACAGGATTGCTGTCTACCAGCTTGCGCGGGCCGACGAAGGTGCCCTTGCCGACATGACGCCAGATCGCGCCCTCGCCTTCGAGCCGCTTCAGCAAGGTTCGCAGACGCCCGCGCGAGACGCCAAGCTCCTCGCTCAGCTTCGGCTCGGGCGGCAAGCGATCCTCGCCCCGCTCAACCGTCTGGTCGAGCAAGACCTTCAGTCGCCCCAAATCCTCTTCGATCACCGAGAAATTCCCTCGCTTCCACGCCTGACCAATGCGACATGCCTGCTGCCCAATCAATAGGGCAGCCAATCAACGGGACTGGCGAGAGGAAGGCAGCGACCCTGTGGATCAGATACCGCCCAACGCCACGTACTTGGCCTCGAGGTATTCCTCGATCCCGACTTGGGCGCCTTCGCGGCCAAGGCCCGATGCCTTGACTCCGCCAAACGGCGCGACCTCCGTGGAGATCAGGCCCTCGTTGACTCCCACCATGCCGAATTCCAGCCCGTCGACCACCCGGAAGATGCGTGCCGCATCGCGCGCACAAACATAGGCGGCAAGGCCGAACGGGGTGTCGTTGGCAAGGCGTATGGCCTCTTCCTCGGTCTCGAACTTGAACACTGGGGCGACTGGGCCAAAGGTTTCCTCGCCAAATATTTGCGCGTCATGCGGCACGTTGGTGAGGACCGTGGGCTCGAAGAAATTGCCGCCCAGTAGATGCCGCTTTCCGCCCGCCAACACGCTGGCCCCGCGGGCAACCGCATCGGCAATGTGTTCCTCAACCTTGGCCACTGCCGCCGCATCGATCAGCGGGCCGATCACGGCATCGGGCTGGGTACCTTCGGCCACCTTGAGCCTCGCCGTTTCCTCGGCCAACCGCCGGGCGAATTCATCATGCACGCCGGACTGGACCAGGAACCGGTTCGCGCCCACGCAGGACTGTCCGCTGTTGCGGTACTTGGCAACGAGCGCCGCCTTAACTGCCACGTCCAGATCGGCGTCATCAAACACGATGAACGGCGCGTTGCCGCCCAGTTCCATGCTGGTCCGCTTGATCGTGGCCGCGCACTGCTCCAGAAGCAAAGCGCCGATCTCGGTCGATCCGGTAAAGGACAGCTTGCGGACGGTGGGGTTGGAGGTGATCTCACCCCCGATGGCCCCGGCCGAACCCGTAACCACGTTGCACACGCCCTTTGGCAGGTCGGCGCGTTCGGCCAGCACGGCCAGAGCCAGCGTGGTCAGCGGGGTCTGGCTGGCGGGCTTGATCACCCCGGTGCAGCCTGCGGCCCAGCCCGGCCCGGCCTTGCGGGTCAGCATGGCAGCGGGGAAGTTCCATGGCGTGATCGCGGCGAATACGCCTACCGGCGCCTTCTGCACCAGGATGCGGCGGCGGTGCATGTTCTGCGGAATGATCGAGCCATTGGTGCGCTTTGCTTCTTCTGCGAACCACTCGATAAAGCTCGCGGCATAAAGCACTTCGCCCCTGCCCTCGGCCAGAGGCTTGCCTTGTTCCGCGGTGATGAGCAGGGCCAGATCGTCGATGTTCTCTATCATCAGCTCATAGAACCGGCGCAGGATCAAGCTGCGCTCCTTGGCCAGCAGGCTCTTCCACGCAG
Organism: Novosphingobium sp.; assembly: GCA_041639335.1. Lineage (GTDB taxonomy): Bacteria > Pseudomonadota > Alphaproteobacteria > Sphingomonadales > Sphingomonadaceae > Novosphingobium. The sequence continues at coordinate 11,922 of JBEQCK010000038.1, read as the reverse complement.
GCAGGGCAGCAGCGGCAGCGGCGATGGCGCGGCGGGTTTCGGCCGCCCCGCCCTTGGGCACGCGGGCGATCAGCGCGCCCGTTGCCGGGTTGCGCACCTCAAAGGTGGCGCCATCATCAGCACCAACCCATTGTCCATCAATCAGCATCGCCTGCCGAAGCAGCGACGGGTCCTTGAGCGAGAGCGTGGTGATTTGTTCCATGGCGTCGGCTTTCAGCAAGGGTTTCGGCCAATGAAGAACAATTCGTCGGCATCGCTCGTCGGGTTGAGCCCGGCCATTTCCTGCCCGCGGCGAAGCGCAGTCATGTCACGCTGGTAGACCCGCGCCGTCGGATGACGCAGCGGGCCGCCGTTGTAGCCCTGAAGCCAGGCTTCGTACTTCCACATCATCCGGTTGATCAGGCCGTTGCCCGCCTGCGGCACGCTCGCAAAGGCGCGGCGCGCCGGGTCTACCCGGTGGAACTCGGCCGTCGCCTCGGCAAAGCGCTTTTCGCGGATCAGATTGAACACCTTGGGTAGCCACGGCCCGAAATAGGCCGAGAAATTGGTCCCGCAGAACGGCACGTCGATAAGCTGGGCCAGCGGCACGAATTCGTGTTCCAGCGGGTAGGAGATCACCACTTCATCGGCAAATTCGCGGTGCGTCTCGATCGCTCCCATGATGAACGGCGCTCCGCCTTCAGCCTTGATCGAGACCACGTTGGGGCAATCGTCGACCAGACGGCGCAGCAATTCGATCGGCATGTCGGTCGGGTTGAGGCGGGAGAAGCCCCAGGTCGGGATCGGGAACAGCATGACCGCAAGGTTCGTCGCATCGCAGAACGCCTTGGTATAGGCGTAGATCTCTTCCAGCGACTTGGGGAAGAAATAGGGCGGATAGCCCAGCAGGACCAGCTCTGCCCCTGCCGCCTCGGCCAGCTTGGCCGCCGCGATGTTCTCTTCCAGCGTGTTGAACACGGCATGATGGACCACGAAGATCCGCCCCGCCGCCTCTTCCACCATCACTTCGACAAAGTGCTGGTATTCGGCCATGGTCATGGCCACTTCCGAACAGGCCAGCGTGCCGACGAAACCATGTTCGATGGTGGTGCCGATGTCGTGTCGCGCCGCCTTTTCGTTAAGGGCGGCAAAGTCGTTGGTCATCGTCGGCACGATGACATTGGCAACGCCAAGCATCTTCTCGCGCGCCCAGGCGCGGGCTTCGCTCTTGGTATAGCTGGGCATTGGCTTACTTCCCCTTGTCAACGGGTTGGATGGGAGTCGGGATTTCCGTGCCGATGCCAAGCTCCCGCGCCCGTTCCACGCACATGGCGGCAACGGTGAGATCCTGGATCGCGGCACCGACCGACTTGTAGAGCATGATCTGGTCTGCCGAGGTGCGGCCCGGATGGGCCCCCGAAACCACGGCGGACAGGCTGGCAAGCTTGTCATCGAAAGGAACGCCCGCCGCAGCCGCCGCGATCATGTCGCCAGTATCATGGGCCACTTCCTCGACCATGTCGGCCACGATCAGATCGGCCCGGGCAATCGCCTCGGGATCAAGCTCGCGCTGCTCGGGCAAAGTCGATCCAATCGAAACCACCGTCATCCCGGGGCGAAGCCAAGCTCCGCGCAGGGTCGGGCTTTCATCGCGCGAACGGGCGGCGCAGATAGCAAGGTCGGCATTGGCCACGGCTGCCTCGGCGCTTTTCGCCGGGGTCACGGCAATGCCCTTGTCCGCCATTGCAGCGCAGAATGCGGCGCGGCTTGTCTCGCGCGGGCTGAACACCTTCACCGCGCCGATCGGGCCGGACTGGGCCAGCGCCTCAAGATGGGTCCGCGCCTCGAACCCCGAACCGATAACGGCCACGCGCGGCTCTGCCTCCAGCAGCAGCTGCCGCGCTGCCAGTGCCGACGTCGCCGCGGTCCTGAGGCCGGTGATCGAAGCCGCATCCATCAGCGCGTCCAGTGCCATGGTGGCCCCGTGGAACAGCGGCACAAGATAGGACGCGCAGGTGTTGCGCGGCGATGCGGCGATCATCTTGGCGCCAAGGTACGTCTGCCCCGGCATCACCCCCGACAGGGTACGCAGCCAGACCCCCTCGCCCCGCGCCATGGAGCGCGGTGGAAACTGGGCGTCGCTTACCTCCGCCGCATAGGCTTCGCGGAGGGCGACGATAGCAGACGACCAGTCAAAGGCCGTGCGCACGTCGGAGTCGGAAAGGATCAAGGTCTTCTGGCTCACACGCCACACTCCTGCGAGTCGAGACCAGCCGCTTACCGCCAGTCCATGCAAGGCGCATTATTTCTACGTTTGAGGCGTGTCAATATACATATTGATTATGCACGCAGCGGCAGTCGTTGGATTGCGCGCAACGCAAATCCCAGCGTGATTAAATGACGCGGAAAGATCAGCGTTGGCGGCGAAGTTCGGCGCTCGCCGTCCCGAACGGCAGGACGTTGCCGCCTGCTTCCGGCTCGCGCGAGGCCATCAGCCGGATCTGTTCCAGCAACCAGTTCAAAGCCGAGTCATTGCTGTTTGCGACATTCCACTGCACCATTTCCCTGATTGGTGGCATCGCAAAGGGAAGCTCGCGTATCGTGATTGGTTCGCTTCTCGCCATCTGGTCGGCGAGACGGCGCAGCATTGTGGCCACGCGTTGCGTGCCAACCACCAGACCCGGGAGCAAGAGGAAGCTGGGCGCTACCATTTCCACGCGGCGGGCCTGCTTCATTCGCGACATGAAGCGGTCCTCGAATGCTGGCACGCGCATTCGGCCGAAACGGGCGACCACGTGTCCGACTTCGAAATAGGATTGGCGGTTGATCTCACCATGCATGAACGGGTTCTGGTCCCAGCCAATCAGCACATGGTCGTCCTCGAACAGGACGCAACTGGGGTGATCCGGGCTCAGTGCATAGTCTGGCGAAATAAGCAGATCGGCTTGCTGCCGTTCGATGCTCTCATGCGGCGCGTCATGGAGCGGCAGAATGTCTACTCGCATGTTGGGAGCAGACGTTTCGAGATCACGCATGACGTCGCTCAGCAGGACCTGTGTGACATAGTCGGATGCGATGATCCTGATCTGCCGGTCTGATGTGAGAGGATCGAACTTCGGCGAGACAGTGATCGTATTGCGGATTTGCTCCAGCACGGCCCGAACTGGCTCACGCAGCTCTTCGCCTCGGATGGTCAGGGTCATCTGGCGGCCGCGGACCACCATCAGTTCGTCGCCGAAGTAATCCCTCAGGCGCGCCAGTGCGCTCGATGCCGCAGACTGCGAAAGGCAAAGGCGTTCCGCTGCCAGGGTCACGCTCCGCTCGGTCAGCAATACGTCGAGTGCCACCAACAGGTTCAGGTCAAGCCGCTCGAACCGCATTATCCCTCTCCCAACACCCCGGCCAAGCTTGTTGAACTATTCAGAGCTTGGCAACCGCCCTGCTGACAAGGTTGTTCAGGCTCCCGTCATGCAAGAACCCGGCCCGGTCCGCTGCCGGAGTGGACAGGGGGGGCTGGCGTCCGAACGCCTGTTCCAGCCCTGCGTCCGGCTCATAGCGGACCAGTTCCGCCGACACGCCGTAATTCCGCGCGATGCCGGCGACTAGTTCAGCCATCGTGACCCGAAGCGCGGGCAAAAGTACTGCACGTGTTGGCGGCAGGACTGCAGCATTCAGCGCCAGCGCCTGCATGAAATTGCTGGCGCAGCAAGTGACCGACTGAACCCACATGGTCGCCCCAGCAGAAACCGGGCAGACGAATTCCTGCCCCGCCTTCAGCGCATGGAACAAGTTGCTCATGAAGGCAGACTTCATCGTGATGTCGCCCGCCGGCCGCGCGAGGATGCCCGGCAAGCGGACCGAGACCCCATCGATCAGGCCGCGCTCGCTGAACATGGCGACGGCATGCTCCATCATCGCCTTGTGCCCGCCATAGATCATCTTGGGCACCAGCGGTGTCGCATCGTCGACATGATCCGGCAGGGGATCGCCATAGACCGCGATGGAACTGGCAAAGACAAAGCGCGGGCGATTGCCCATCGCGCCTGCTTCCAGCAGCAAGTCGTACATCGCATCGATGTTGATCCGCCGCGATGCCGCGGGGTTCGCCTCGGCCGCCCCGCCCGGCACCGTGGCAAGGTGGATCAACGCATCGGGCCGCCCCGCAAGGGCCGCCGCGCGCAGGTCCGGATCGGCCAGATCGCCCGCAAACACCTCCGCGCCTGCCGGAATCCCGCCCGCCACGGTGTCCATCCCGATGACAGAGGCGCCGGAATCCAGCAGCTGGCCAACCAGCTCGCGCCCTACAAACCCGCCTGCCCCGGTGACGAGAACCTTCATGCCATCTCCCTCAAAGGCCGTTCAATACGCTCAGATCGGTTCGGCCAGCGCGGCAACCGCTGCCCCGAACACGCGGGTCTGATCCTCCGAAGGGGCGCGGTCAATCTCCATCTGGCCCAGTTGGACGCTGGTTTCCACCACCAGCCGTCCCCGCTCCCAGCGGCGCTCCTCGAACGCCTGCCAGCCTGCGGCCACGCTGTCAGCGGCCAGCATTTCCTGCGCCAGCACCAGCCCGTCCTCGACCGCCAGGCCAGCGCCGGAGGCAAGGTGCGGCGTGGTCGCATGGGCAGCATCGCCGATCAAACCGACCCGGTTCAAGGCCCAGGGACGCGGCAGCAGCATGGCCTCGAGCGGGCGATAGTTGAACGCGCTGTCCGGACCCAGTTCGTCCCGCAAGGTGGCGATCACCCCGCCGAAATCGGCCAGGAGCTCGCGCAGCATCTCGATCCCTTCGGCATCGTCGATGCGCGGGTTTCCGGGCATGGTCGAATTGCAGAACATGTACATCTTGTCCGCCGAACAGGGGGTAACCCCCGCCTTGCGATCAGGGCCATAGTACATGCGCCCGCTGTCCAGCCATTCCGGCCGGTCGGCCAGAACGCGCCAGCATCCCTGGCCGGTGAACTGGGGGCGTGGCGCATCGCGGAACAGCATCGCGCGAATGGCGGAAAATGCCCCGTCCGCGCCGACCACCAGGTCATAGCGCCCTTCGCTCCCGTCGGTGAAGGTCACGTCCACGCCGTCGGCATCCTGGGTAAAGGACTTGACCGTAACCCCCAGCCGCACATTGGTGCCGAGCGCGGTGGTGCGGCTCGACATGATCTTGTGCAGCGCTGGGCGCAGGATCCCGCCAGCTGCCGGAAGGTCGGCGGCAAGCGGCGGCATCGCGTGTTCCGCGATCAGGTCCCCGGCTTGCGTATAGAGACCGATCTTCTTCGAAAAGGCGGCGACCGCGCTCACCTCGTCCAGCAGATCCAGCGCCTTGAACGCGCGCAGGGTTGGCCCTGTGATGGTGATCCCCTCCCCCAGCACCTTCCAGTGCTGATCGATATCGACAAGGTCGACGACAACCCCGCGCCGGGCAAAGGCAATGGCCGTTGCCATGCCGCCGACGCCGCCGCCGACGACAAGGGTCTTCAGGTCCTTGGGCATGACGGTGTCCTTGGGGTAGGGCCGATCAGGCCGGAGTCTTGCGATAGGCGTCGAGCGATTTGCCATCGGGATCGAATGTCACCGCCCAGTCCTCGGTATCGGGCACGAAGAAGCTTGGCGTGCGGCTGGCCCAGAGGAGCGAACCGAACTTCCAGTCCCAGGCGCGCGGCACCCAGTTGTCATCCAGGTAATCCGTATCGGCGTGATACTCGGCCTCGCCGCCGTTGGGATTGTCGATGTAATAGTACAGCGCCGAGGACACCCGGTGGCGGGACAGCATCCCTTGGGTGTTCATGCTCTGGTTGGTCCAGCCGCGCGCTTCCATGATGTTGGCGCCCAGCATCAGCTCGTCGATATCCTCGACGCCGAAGGCCAAGTGCATGAAGCCCTGCGCATCGGGCGCAACCGGCAGGTCGTTGTTGACCCAGAAGATCGAATGATGCTCGTTCGTGCCGTTGGCGCGGGCAAAGGCGCCAAGGCCCATCGAATGGTCGGTCAGGCGGAAGCCCAGCCGATCGCGATAGAATTCGAAGCTCTTCACATAGTCGTCGGCAAAGAACACGACGTGGTTGATCGTCTTGGGCAGGGCGCGGCGGCGCCATTTGCGGTGCAGGTTCAGCCGGTTGATCGCGCCCGGCGCATTGACCGGGTCGGGCTGCGAGACGACCGGGCGCTTGGCCCATACGCGCAGGCCCAACGGCATGCCATCGTCGCTTTTGGTGTGGGCCGTGCCATCGGCATCGCGGCGCACTTCGCGGTCCCGCGAAAGGTCGGCCACCAGCGCTTCAAGGCTTTCTGCGGTGTCGACGCCCCAGATCACTTCCTTGACGCCGTTCCAGTCGTACCAGTCGTCAACCCCGGTATCGCCGCGCAGGCGCACGACGACGCGCGAACCGGTCGCCACCTCGAACACGCTCTCCCGCGCATCACGACGGACCGGGGAAAGGCCGAAATCGTCCCAGAAGCGGGTGCAGGTCTCAATATCCTCGACCCCGAAGATGACCGACTCGATGCCCAGAATTGCCATGTGTGATTACTCGCAAAGTCATCAGGGGAAGGACCGCCCTTCCCCGGACAGTCAGTTTCAGAACTTCACCGAGCCGCGCAGGCCATAGGTACGCGGCGGCGCATAGGCGCTGGCGATCACCCCGCCGACAGTACCGTTGTACTGGGCCAGCACCCGCATATCGCGGTTCGTCAGGTTGCGGACCCATGCCGTCACCTGCCACTGTTCGCCCTGCGGGCCGAAGCTGGCGGATGCGTCTGCCAGGAAGTCCGAGCCGGTACTGTGCTGCGCCAGGTATTCGAAGCCGATCACCCGGTTGGAACGGTAGCGTCCGTCAAGCGACAGCTGCACGTTGTAGTCACCTACCGGGATGTCCTGGCGGATTCCGGCATTGATGGACCAGCGCGGCGCGTTGAGGCCTGGCTTGCCGCTGCAGTCGATCGCATAGACAGTACGGCCGGCTTCGGTCCCGTTGCTATAGGGGCAGCCCACCGCGGGCGGCAGTGAAGTCCCGCCGCGCGGCACATTGTAGGTGAATTGGTCCAGCGTGTTGTCAACGTACTGCACGTTGCCCGAAAGCAGCGTGGTCGGCGTTGCCTTCAACTGGAGGTCGATATCGACGCCCTTGATCGTCGACTTGCCGACGTTGTCAGTGAAATAGGACGTCTGGCCATTACCGTCGAAGCCGAAGTGCGAAACCTGTTGGTTCCGGTACTTCCACAAGAAGACCTCGATGTTGAGCTGGATGCGGTTGTCCATGAACCGGTTCTTGATGCCCGCGGTATAGGCATCGATGAATTCCGGTGCATAGGTCTCGCGTCCGGCGGCCAGGGCAAAGCCGCCCGAACGATAGCCCGTTTCAAAGCTGGCGTAGGCGAGCGAGCTCGGCCCCACATCGTATTCCACGGCCAGGCGATAGGTGAAGCGGTTGTTGTTCAGCTGCTTGTTCACCACGGTTGGCGAATAGAACAGGACGTTGCCGAAGCTGCCGTAAGGACGGACATCGCCGACCGGGCCGGTCGGTGTGAGCCCGCCCGGTGCCTGAGGGAAGCCGAACGGCAGATCCGAAGCGGGGATCTGCGCCGCTATCTCAGCCAGGGTGAGGCCGGTCGGCATCGAAGGACCGCCGAAGCAGCCCGGCCCGGCGGGCGGCGGCGGTTGGATGGCGCACACGGAGAGCAAGGTATTGGCCACGCCGTTGATACGCTTTTCATCGTGGGTATAGCGTCCGCCCATAACCAGGCGCAGCTGATCGGTCGCGTTGAACGTCAGCCGCCCGAAGCCGGCATAGGATTTTGTCCCGATGTCATAGGCCTGGATGGAACTGAGCAGGTACTGGTTGTAGGTGCTGCGGCCTTCGATGCCCTCGTCATAGTAGAACCCGCCGATCAGCCATTCGACCGGGCCAATCGCCTTGCCGGCCAGACGCAATTCGGCGCTGAACTGGTCGCTACCCTCCTTGGTCCTGGCCGCCCGGAATGCGGGGGCGCCGTTAAACAGGTCGTTCAGCGTGGATTTGCGGTAGCCGACCACAGCAGTCAGGTCGCCAATCCCAGTCTCAAGATTGGCCTCGCCCGAGACACCCCAGTTGGTGTCGTCAATGAATGGCGTGTCCAGCGGGGCGGGACGGATGAATGCACCGCCGATGACAAGGTTGGCGTGTAGCGCCCGGCCCTGTGGCGAAAGCAGGCCCGAACGCGCATCAAGGTTCGACGGGACAAATATGTAATTGGCTGGCGCGCTTGCTGAAGCCGGTGCGCCGGGCGCGAACCTCAATACGCCGTCATAGGTTGCGCCGGGGCCAAAACCGCCGTTATGGGCCCAATCGCCCGCGAGGCGGAGCGAGAGGGTATCGGTGGGCTTCACGAGAATCTGTCCGCGCAGGGCCTGCGACTTGGTATTGTTGGTCCCGTCGGAGAAATAGCCCTTGCTGTCCACAACCTTGCCGGCAAACCGGACGGCCGTGCTGTTGCCCAGCGGTAGGTTGACCATGGCCTCCCCTTCGAAGGCGTTGTAATTGCCATAGCCAAGGGTGACCGCCCCCATCGTCTGGCCGAGCATCGGCTTGGCCGGAAGCACGTTGACCGCGCCGCCGGTGGCGTTCCGGCCATAGAGCGTGCCCTGCGGACCCTTCAGGACCTCGATCCGCTCAAGGTCGAAGAACGCGCTGCCGGTCGACGTCGGGCGGCCGACGTAGATGCCGTCATAATTGAAGGCGACAGCCGGATCGCTGTAGGCATTGTTGGTGAAATTGCCGACGCCGCGCACGAAAAAGCTTGTCGTCGCGCCGCCGCCTTGGGTGACCGAGAGCGACGGCGCCACGGCGTTGAGGTTGGCCGCGCTGCTCACGCCTGCTTTGGCCAGGGCATCGGTTGAGACTACGCTGATCGCAATCGCCGCCTTCTGCGCTGTCTCTTCCTTGCGCTGCGCGGTTACGACGATTTCGTCGAGCCCAATCGCGTCGGACGTATTGCCCTCGGCCTGGGCAAGCGCAACTTGTGGCACCATCACGATTGCAAGCGCGGAGACGCTGCAAAAAACCTTATGCTTCATGGTTTTCCCCTCCCTGTATTATGGGATTTGGCGGTGTGCGAAGCAGTGCTTCAAACCGCCTGCTCATCCGCAGCGATCAACCGCTCAACGATGCGGCGGCACTGAACCGAGGCTCGATCGATCGGAAGAATGACGGGATTGGTCGCCCACAAGTCCGACGTCCCCATCCGCTGCTGCTGCGCTTCGAGCATCGGCTTGTCTTCGTTGGCAAAGATGCCGTTCACGAACTTGCAGAGTTCCGCGTTGTACGCGGCGTCATCTGGCCGGAAATCACGGGTGGCGAGCACGAAGTAGTGCGTCGACATGTCCGACTCCGGGGTCATTATGTGCATTGTGGTCTGGCTGATCCTGCCGCCCTGCGGGCTTAGCGACTGGATAACTATGGAAAGTTCCATCACCGCGGGCGCATGCCAGACCACCTCGGTCACGGTGTCCGAAAGCCCGCCCGGGATCTGCAACTCCCGATCCAACGCCGGTGGCGCCGGTTCCCCGGGGTTCTCCCAGCGGACGGTGAGCCTGTCACCATCGACAATGACTTGTGGCCTTGCCCGCGTGAGCCCTCCACCCCCCAAAGTGTCCGGATGCAAGTAATCGGTGTGGGACAAGTCGAGAATATTGTCGGTGCAAAGCTGATAGTTTGCAGCTGTTGGAAGATAGCCGCGGAACTTGGCCGTTTCGGGAACCCGGTCGATGATCGAAAGATCAGGGATGAGCGCCGGGTCGGCCCGTTCCTGCTCACCCGGCCATACCCAGATGACGCCATGCCGCTCTGCAACTGGCCAGGATCGCGGGTTCAGGGCTGATACCACCGGACCATGCGGATTGCCGACACATGCGCCATTCTTGCCGAAGGCAAGTCCGTGATACCGGCAGGTAACCGTTCCGTCCTTGAATATCCCGACAGACAGGGGCGCAGAACGATGAGGGCAGGAATCGGCAATGGCCGACAGGCTTCCTTCGCCATCACGATAAATCAGCATGGGGACGCCGCAGAGAACCCTGGCCAGGGGGCGATCGATTACTACTTCATCGGCAAAGCACGCAACATACCAGCATCGCCTGGGTATCAGCATCTTTCCCTCCCGCATGGCCGGGCTTTGTGCCCTTTGATGTCGGAGGAAATAGCGACAGCGCTCGCCCCGGAAAAACGAATGAATCACATGGCGTCGTATTGATGAGATCGATGGGTCGGGTCATTCTGTAATATTGATGGCATTGATGCATGCCATTGCTACAAACAGCTTTACTCAAAGCGCCGACAAATCCAAGCTTGCCCTGACCGGCGATAAAGTGCTGGCGGATTGCAGCCAGCGCGCCGGGGGAAGAGGTCAGATGCTAAAGATTGTCGCAGCAGTTCGCCGCAAACCCGGCATGACGCATTCCGAATATCTTGATTACATCGTCAATGTTCACGGCAAGCTAGCCACCGATAACCCGCTGAAGTTGTCACGTTATGTGCAGAACCATGCCTTCGATGGCGCGTACGGCTCGGGCGACCGCCCTGACCACGTCGGCGTCTTCCACCGCGACAGCGTGACAGAATTGTACTTCGAAAGTCCCGAGGCAATGGCAGAGACATTTGCCGCAGAGTACAACCAGACTGTCATTGCTCCCGATGGGAAGCATTTTGCCGAGCTGCCGACAAACCAGACCGCGCTGACTGTGGAAACCGCCTTGATTCCGCCGAAGCCAAGCGGTGTGAAGATCATGATGTTTCTCGTTTGCGCTGCCGATCTCTCTGCCAGCGACGCGCAGGAGGGATGGCAGGCTGCGCATGACCGAGCAGTCAATGCAGCACCGCAGTTCGCGTCGGCAATAACCGGCCTGGTGAAGTCGGAAACGCAAGGTGCAGATGGCGATGGCGCCATGTCTGCCCATTTCGGCGGCGGAGATCAGCCCCCGCTGGCGTTGATCGTGAGCATCTGGGTGCCGGAGTCCGAACTGGCGGGATTCCGCACTTATGAACGAGCGGTGCTGAGCAGTGGCCTTTTTCACCGCGACTACAGCTACTTCCTGTTCACCCGTGAGGTGGAGATCCTGTCGGTGTGAACAAAGTCATCCGCCGATGAACAGCCGGCCCTCCGCATCGCATCGAAGTGGAACGGGATCAAGGCTTGCGCCTTCGCAGGCCCCGGCCACGCAGGCGCCATCCTCGGGCCGGAACAGTGCAAAGTGCTGCAGGCATTCCACTAGCCCATTCCCGTTGACGAACCTGCCAGTTCCCGCATCAAGCGGCATCGAATAATGCGGGCACAGGTTGACGTAAGCACGGGGACCAACCGCGCAATTTATGACGATCATCGAAAAGGCCATCCGGCCTTGTCCAAACCGTAGCTCGATCGCGGCGCCATCATCCACCGCGTCGAGCGCAGCCAAGGTGGTCAGCAATGTGCCACGTTGCGGCGCATTGGGGCGTACCTGCCAGGCGCTGGACAAGGATCAGGCCAGCGCAAAGTTGGCCGCGATGGCGAGGCGGCCTGTTTGGTCAGCTTCCGGCGTCACGATCAGGCTCGGCTTCACGCCAAACACGGCATCGCTTTCAAGGTGGCTGTCGCCGGCAATGAACAGATGCGTCACCAGCGTGCGGCAGCCTGCTGCGGACACCCGGAAGTGGACGTGCGCGGGGCGCCAGGGCGAGCGCGTCAATGCCCCCGGCAGCGCGCCGACTGGCCCATCGGTGGGGATGGAATAACTGACCGGCAAGATCGTTTCGAAGCTGTAGCACCCGTGCTTGTCCGTGCGGAACGAGGCGCGCAGATGGCCCTGTGGCTGTTCCGCATCCTGCACGTCGTAAAGCCCGTTCGGGGCCGTCTGCCACACCTCGACAAGGGCATTGCTGACGGGCTTGCCTGCGCGATCCCGCACGCATCCCGCCACGAACAGCGCCGGACATT
>JBEQCK010000037.1:0-22693 GCA_041639335.1 Novosphingobium sp. | reverse complement strand
CCATGCGGCGGGAAAAGACCCCGCTTCAGGTCAGCACTATGGAGCGTCAGTGGCAGAGGTATACGCGTCGAATGACGTATGCCCTTTGTGGCGGGATTTCATCGTCTTGTCCCATCGGCAGGGCGGGAATTCGATGCCTTCCGGCGAAAAACCCTTCTCCGGCAGGAACCCATCAGCGCGGTAGCGCGTTGGCAAACGTTAACGCACGTTATGTCTGGTCGGTGGCCGTTGTCGAATTCTGATACCTCAGGCCAGTCGGCCCGCATGCTCCTTCGCGAACGCACCCGCACGGACCACGATCGCGTCGACGTCGCCTTCGCCCGGTTCGACCTTGGCGATCCCGCCGATTACCGCGAATTCCTGCTGGCCCAGGCCTCCGCCTTGCTCCCGCTCGAAGCCGCGCTGACCGCTGCCGGCGTCGAGGACATCGTCTGCGACTGGTCGCACCGCCAACGCGCAAGCCGCATCCTTGCCGACCTCGCAGACCTCGGCCTCCGCACCCCCAGGCCACTCGAAGCACCGCAGCTTGCTTCAACGGCGGAAATGCTCGGCGCGCTCTATGTCGTCGAAGGCTCGCGCCTTGGCGGAGCGATGCTCGCCCGGCGCGTGCCCGCGCATCTCCCCCGCCGGTTCCTGTCAGACGCAGATTCGTCACGCTGGCGCTCTCTCGTCGCGCTGATCGACCACGAACTTGTTTCGCCCGCAAGCCAGGCGGAAGCCCTTGCCGCCGCCCGTTCGGCGTTCGCGCTTTTTGCAGCTGCCGCTCATGCCCAGGCCGGAGTTCGCGCCCTTGAGCACTGAAAACGCGGTCGACCTGACCAATTGCGATCGCGAACCGATCCACATCATCGGCACCATCCAGCCCAGCGGCTTCCTGATAGCGTTGACCGCCGACTGGATGATCGCCCGCGCCTCGGCGAATGTTCACGAATTCATCGGCTGCGAGCTTGCCGATGTCTACGGACGCTCGCTTGACGAGGTGTTCCTGCCGCAGGCCGTGCATGACCTGCGCAACCGCACCACCATGCTCCGCAACGACGACGCGGTCGAACGCATGTTCGATGTCCCGCTCGTTGCGGGCAGGGGCAATTTCGACGTCGCCGTCCACTACAGCGGCAGCCAGATCGTCATCGAAGCGGAACCCTCACGCGGGAGTCTCGGCGATGTCACCGGCATGGTCCGCTCGATGTTCGCGCGGCTCGACCAGTGCAAGAACATGACCGCATTCTACCGCGAAGGCGCGCGCCAGATCCGCGCGCTGATCCAGTTCGATCGCGTCATGGTCTATCGCTTTGCCGCCGACGGATCGGGCGAAGTCGTCGCCGAAGCCTGCCGCCCCGGCATCGGGCAGTTCCTCGGCCTGCACTACCCCGCCAGCGACATTCCGGCCCAGGCCCGCCAGCTCTACTTGCGCAACATGCTGCGCGTGATCGGCGACGTGCACGCCACGCCCGTCCCGGTGCTTCCCGCACTGGACGAAACCGGCGCCCCGCTCGACATGTCGCTCTCGCTGCTGCGCTCGGTCTCGCCGATCCACATCGAATATCTCAAGAACATGGGCGTCGACGCCTCGCTTTCGATCTCGATCATCGTCGACGGCAAGCTGTGGGGCCTGTTCGCCTGCCACCACTATTCGCCCAACAATCCCAACTTCGAACGCCGCGCGGTGGCCGAGCTTTTCGCCCAGATGTTCTGCATGCGCCTCGAAAGCCGCGAACGGCAGGCGACCATGGAGTTCGAGCGCCGCGCCCGCGACATTTCCGACCAACTTCTGGGCGCCGTCGCCTCGGATGAAAGCCTGCTGCGCGATCCCGACTGGCTGGCCGACATCCTCACCCATGCCATTGCGGCGGACGGGGTCGGGGTCTGGCTTTCGGGCGGTTACGCCTTCTCCGGCCAGTGCCCGCCCACCGAGGACTTCCGCCGCATCATCCGCGCGCTCAACACCACCGCCGCCGGCAAGGTCTACGCCACCGACCACATCAGCTCACTGATCCCCGATGCCGACCGCTTTTCCGACAAGGTCGCCGGCCTGCTTGCCATTCCCATCTCCCGATCGCCGCGCGATTATGTCGTTCTGTTCCGTTCGGAAATGGTGCGTTCGGTCCGCTGGGCGGGCGATCCGCACAAGCCGGTGGAGTACGGCCCCAATGGACCGCGCCTATCGCCCCGCGAAAGCTTTGCCGAGTGGAAAGAGCTGGTCCGCGGCAAGTCCGAACCGTTCACCTCATCCGAACTGCGCGTCGCCGAAACGCTGCGTGCCACGCTGATCGAGGTCGTGCTGCGCCTGTCCGACGAGGCCTCCGCCGAACGCCAGCAGGCGAGCGACCGGCAGGAACTGCTGATCGCCGAGCTGAACCACCGCGTGCGCAACATCCTCGGCCTGATCCGCGGGCTCATCCGCCAGTCGCAGGCCAGCGACCCGGCGCTGGCGAGCTTCGTCAAGCTGATCGACGGCCGCATCCACGCATTGGCCCGCGCCCACAACCAGATCACCGAGGACCACTGGGGCCCGGCGCCACTGCAATCCCTCATCGACGCCGAGGCGGCGACCTTCATGGTCGACAGCAAGCGCATCCGCAGCTCGGGCGAGCCGGTCATGCTCAACCCGCTTGCCTATTCGACGATGGCGCTGGTCCTCCACGAGCTCGTCACCAATTCCAGCAAGTACGGCAGCCTGTCGGTCCCCGACGGCCATGTCACCATCGGCTGGAAATTCTCGCCACGGGGTGACCTCCTTGTCGAGTGGCGCGAATTTGGCGGCCCGCCCGTGCGCCAACCGCAGCGGCAGGGCTTCGGCACCACGATCATCCAGCGCTCGGTGCCCTATGACCTGGGCGGCGAGGCCGCAGTGCGCTTTCTCGAAAGCGGGTTCGAGGCTGACCTCACCATCCCCAAGCGCCACGTCGCCGAAGCCTCGGGTGCGGCGCGCGTGATCCATTTCCCCAAGTCTGGCCCCGGCCATGTCGAAGAGCCGCCGCAGAACCTGCTCGCCGGTCAGCGCGTCCTGCTGGTGGAGGACAGCCTGATCATCGCGCTCGACGCCGAGGACATCCTCTTCCGCCTCGGCGCGGATTCCGTCGTGACGGCGGGGTCGGTCGATGCCGCGCTCGATCTGATCGAAACGTCGAGCCCGACAATCGCCCTGCTCGACATCAACCTGGGCATCGGCACCAGCTTTCCGATCGCCGATGCCCTGCACGAACGCGAAGTGCCCTTCATGTTCGCCACCGGTTATGGCGAACAGGCCAAGTTCCCGGACATCCATCGCGCCCGTCCGGTCGTGCAGAAACCCTATACGATCGGCAACATCGCGCGTGCACTGGCGACGCTGCTGCCCGATTGAAGGCCGTTTCACTCCCCTCCCGCAGGCGGGAGGGGCAGGGGTGGGCATTCGCCGACAGGCGAAGTGGCTATCCTAAACAGCGCAAGCCCCGGAAACAGAAAAGGGCGCCGTCACCGGCGCCCTTTTCCGCATCCTCTCCAAGATGCTCCGTGATGAACGGGTCTTTGCGACCCTGTTCCTTATTCTTCCGGACCGCCGCGGCCTTCGGCCTTGTCATTCGAGGCGTAAAGCGCGTCGCCCTTGCCCTGCATGTAGGGCAGCGGGTTCACTGCTTCGCCCGAAACGCGGACTTCATAGTGGAGGTGGGGACCGGTCGAACGGCCGGTCGAACCGACGTAACCGATGATGTCGCCCTTGCGGACCTGCTGCCCTTCGGCAACCGCCACGCGCGACATGTGGCCGTAACGGGTTTCCATGCCACCGCCGTGGTCAAGACCGACGAACAGGCCATAGCCGCCGAACCATTCAGCCTTTTCCACGACGCCATCGGCGCTGGCGCGGATCGGGGTGCCGGTCGGTGCGGAAAGATCGATGCCCTTGTGGGCGCGGCGGCCGCCGAGCACCGGGTGCTCACGCATGCCGTAACCGCTCGAAAGGCGGGTCATTGCCACCGGAGCCAGCGACGGGATCGAAACCGAAGCCTTGCGGATGGTGGTGGGCTTCGACGAAGGCAGGATGCCATTGTCGAGCTGCTGCCAGCTGGCGAAGAGGCGGCGGAATTCTTCATCGCCCCGATCGGCCGAGACGCCTGCCTTGGCAGCTTCGGCAGCGCGAAGCGGGGCGGCGATGTCTGCGGAAGCGGCGCTGTTTGCGAATGCCGGCGCGGAAGAGAATGCAACAACCGCCGTAAGGGCGCTGAATACAGTCTTGAAGGTGTTGGTGTTGAACAACATTACGACCCGTACGACCTTTTTCTCGGCTCTCCGCTTCCGGCATTTTCGCCGTGAAGCAGCAAGCCCTGAAACCCCCAGAGCGAACCCGATTTGCGGCAACAGACAGACGTGCGGCCTGTCGCCCGGGATTTTTCAGAGTTGGTCGGAACCCCCCGCCATCTCGTGAATTGGGGTATGCGGGGCAGGTTACAGGCAGGCAACCCCTGCCATCATTTCGCGCGACAAACCGGCTGATCGACGCGCCGAGTCGTTGAACGGTGGCTTAACGGCGCCGCGGAAGTGCTGCTGAACCAAGGTTTTCCATAGGTCGACGGGGGATTCGCCCCTCATTTGGCAGACTGCGCCGAAATGTGTTGTGCCGAACCGCACATGGCGAATTTCATCGTCAACGATTCTTTGCAGGATGCGGGCTGAGCGCTCGTCGCCTCCCGCCAGAAACCGCTCGACAGTCGCGGGCGTGACATCCAGCGCCCGTGCTTCCAGCACCATCGGCACCACGGCCAGCCGCGCCGCCACATCATGCGCCGTCTCGCGCGCGGCATCCCACAACCCGTCATGCGCCGGCATCGCCCCGTAGAAGCTGCCCAGCGTGCGCAAGCGGCGCGAAATCAGTGCAAAATGCATGGCCTCGTCCGCTGCGACAGACAGCCAGTCGTCGACGAACTGCCGCCCCATCTGCGCGCCGAAGCGTCCCGCCGCATCCAGCGCCAGGTCGATCGCCACGAACTCGATGTGCGCCAGCGCATGGAGCAGGGCCAACCGCCCATGCGCCGATCCGCGCCCGCGCTTGGGCATGGCATTGGGCGGCAGCAGTTCCGGCCTGTCCGGCCTGGCGGGATAGTCCGGCATCGCCACGTCGAACACCATCGCCAGCTCGCCCGCACGCCAGCGGCGCACCACGTCGCGCGCCGCCATGACCTTGTCACGCGGTTCAGGCGTCAGCATCACCGCGCGGATCGCGCGGGCGAGGGTAGGTGCGTTCATTCCTGTTATCGCCGGTCAGAGCGCCTTGGCCGCAGCCAGCACTTCCTCGGCGTGGCCCTTGACCTTCACCTTGTTCCAAACCTGCGCAATTTTGCCATCTGCGCCAACAAGATAGGTCGTGCGCTCCATGCCCATATAGGTGCGCCCATACATTGATTTCTCGGTCCAGATGCCCAGCGCATCGGAAACCCCGCCTTCCTCGGCATCGCTGGCGAGCGGCGCGACAAGCGCGTGCTTCTCGGCAAACTTCATGTGCTTCTTCGGCGGGTCCTTGCTCACGCCCAGCACGGCAATGCCCGCCGCCTCGAACTCACCGTAAAGCGCGGAGAAGTCCTTGTTCTCGGTGGTGCAACCCGGCGTATCGTCCTTGGGATAGAAGAACACGACCAGCTTGCGCCCGGCGAAATCCGAAGCTTTCACGCTGCCACCATCGGGCGTGGTCATCGCGATGTCGGGGAATGCCTCGCCCGCTCCAATCCGCTCGCTCATCATGCAATCTCCAGTTGAATATCGAACACCTGCGCCCAGCCGCGCGCAACGCAATGCCGTGCGTCCAGCACCGCGTCCAGCAGAGCCTCCCAGCTGTCCAGCCCGCACGAGCGCGCGACAATGCCCCGGCTGGCTTCAGGCGGGAACATGCCATCAGGGGCAACCAGCCGCACCACCACCAGCAACCGTGCCAGCAGGTCATGGGCCCGGCGCACGCCCTGCGGCAGCAGCCCCAGGCCCTCCAGCGCCTCAACCGCCGCGCCAAGGTCCGGCGTCTGCGCCACACGGTCGCGCAATTGCAGGAAGTGGACCATGAACTCGATGTCCACCAGCCCGCCGCGCGCCAGTTTCACGTCGAGCGGACCCTTTGCCGGCTTGTGCTCGGCCATGGTCCCGCGCATCTCCAGCACGTCGGCGCGCAGCTTTTCCGGGTCCCGCGGGCGATCCAGCACCCGCGCGATGATCGTCGCCAGCGCCGCCCGATCAGCTTGCGTCCCGAACATCGTCCGCGCCCGGCACAGCGCCATGTGCTCCCAGGTCCAGGCATCTTCGCACTGATACTTCTCGAAGCTGTCGAGGCTCACCGAGATCGGCCCCTGCGCCCCCGAAGGCCGCAATCGCGTGTCCACCTCGTAAAGCGCACCCGCCGCCGTCGGCACCGAAAGCGCGGCAATCACCCGCTGCGCCAGCCGGTTGTAGTAAAGCGTCGCCCCAAGCGGCCTGCGCCCGTCGGACTCGCTCGCATGATCCCCGCTGAACAGGAACACCAGATCGAGGTCCGATGCGTGGGTCAGCGCCGCGCCACCCAGCCGCCCGAGCCCGAGAATCGCCAGATCGCTCTCCGGCACAACGCCGTGATTGACGCGAAACTCCTCGATCGCCGCGCGCCCCAGCACCTCGATCGAAGCCTCCGCCACCCGCGAAAGCGCCGCTGCCACTTCCAGCGGATCGCGCTGCCCTTCAACCAGCTGCACCCCCAGCGCAAAGCGCATCTCGCCCACGCGCAGCCGCACCGCATCGAGCAGGCGCTGGTAATCGTCCCCCGCTTCCCCGCGCGAAAGCTCCGCCGCAATCTCGTCCACGCTCCCCGGCAAGTCGAAGGCAGACCGGTCGATCAGGATGTCGAGCAGGTCCGACCGCCGCGCCAGCTCATCCGCTAAAGTCGGCGCATGGGCCAGCACGCGCATGACCACGGCGAGCAGTCCCGGCCGCGCTTCCAGAAGGCGGAACACGTTGATCGCGCTCGGCAATCCCTCAAGCAGCCGCTCCCACCGCAGCAGCGCCCGTTCCGGGTCCGGCGCCTCGCACAAGGCGCGCAGCAGTTGCGGCCGAATCCGCGCAAAGGCCTCACGCGCCTCGGCCGAGCGCAGGCAGCGGTACTGCCCGCCCTCCCACGCTTCGACCCGCTGCGCGAAGGCATCGACCACCGGGTCCGACTGGTCTGGAATGGCCACCGCCTGCACGGCCCCCGTCGGCGCATAGGTCTCGATCAGTGCATCGAACCGCCGCCCGACCGTGTCCGAAATCGCCGCCAGTTCGGCCACCAAAGCCGCGCCATCGGCCAGCCCATCCAGCCGCGCCACGCCATCCAGTGCCGCTGGATCGGTGGGCAGCGAATGCGTCTGCTGGTCCGCCACCATCTGCAACCGATGCTCCAGCGTCCGCAGCCGGTCATAGCTGTCGCCCATGACCAGCGCATCTTCGGCCCCGATGATCCCCGCCTCGGCCAGCGCATCGAGGCTCGCCCGCGTGCCGCGCAGCCGCAGTGCAGGGTTGCGCCCGCCGTGGATCAACTGGTGCGTCTGCGCGAAGAACTCCACCTCGCGAATGCCGCCGCGCCCGCGCTTGAGGTCATAGCCCGGCCCGATCGCCTGCCCCGCCGAATAGTGATCGCGGATGCGCGTGGTCAGCCGCCCGATCTCGGCAATCGCCCCGAAATCGAGGCTCCGCCGCCATACGAAGGGCCGGATCGTATCGAGGAAAGCCTGCCCCGCACCGACATCGCCCGAAGCCGCCCGCGCCCGGATATAGGCCGCCCGCTCCCACGCCAGCGCGCTCGATTCATAATGCGTGATCGCCGCCTCGAACGGCAGAGCGAGGGGGCTGACTTCCGAAGCCGGACGCAAGCGCAGGTCAACGCGGAACACATATCCGTCGGCCGTCACCGAAGACATGATCTCCATTAGCGACCGCGCCACACGCTGTGCCGCTTCGGCCGGATCATCCCGCTCGCGCCGGGGCAGGACATCGGGATCGTAAAGCAGGATCGGATCGATGTCCGACGAGTAATTCAGCTCCTGCGCGCCATGCTTGCCCAGCGCAATCGCGCAGAACCCCTGGCTCTCGGCATCCGGCACCCGGCGCCGGATCGCCGCCGCGATGGCCGTGTCGAGCGACCGGTCCGCAAAGTCCGAAAGCTCCGCCACCACGCGCCCCAGCGGAAACGCCCCCGCCAAGTCGCCGATCGCCACCACCAGCGCCAGCGCCATCCGCTCCCGCCGCAACGCCACCGCAGCGTCCTCAACCCCGGCGCCCGCCGCCTTAGCCCGCGCCAACGCCCCCTCGACATCGCCTGCCGCCAGCAGCGCCTCCAGCTCCGGCAACCGCCCAAGCGCCATCGACAGGAACGGGGAGTGCGCGCGGGCACGGGCAAGGGCGCTTGCAAAATCGGTCATCGTCCCACCCGAATGCCCGCACCAGCCTGCACGATCAAGGTTCCCATGCGCAGCCAAGTCTTTGCGCGTGGCCTGCCAACCGCTGGTCTCGCGTCCACAAGCGCGCTTCGCTCATCATGGCGCTGGCAAGAAGATGGGCGTCGACAAAGCCGATGCCGGTCCCGGCGAGGCCCTGATCTTCGATGAAATCAAGCAGGGCGCCGGATTCCGCCTGCGGGGCGGGCGGAAGGAACGACAGCAAGTCCACCGTCCGGCGCCACTGCCGCAAGTTGCCCATGGCCAATTCGCCTGTGACAAAGGGGTGCTGCACGACGGCACTTTCGGCCAGCAGTAGCGCAAGGTCAGGATCGGCCACACGGAATGAATCGATCCAGATCGATGTGTCGACCAGAATCACGCCGCAGGCCGGTCCCGCTGCGGCACGGCTAGATCGGGCATCGTCCCGCCGAGCCGCGCAAGCTGGCGCGCTGCCTCGCGCTGGATCAGGGCGTTGAGCGCCATTTCCAGCAACCGCTCGCGGTCGCTCTCTCCGGTGATCTCACTCGCGCGGCGCAAAAGGGCGTCCATTCCGCCTTTTTCGCTCGTCTTGACAGGGGTCTCGCCAGCAATCTTGCCCGTCCGTTCGAAGCGCACGGTGCGATGGGCGAGGTCCACTTCGCGCGTTTCCCATCCGGCTTCCTGCCATGCTTTGGACTGGCTGTGATTGCCGCTGCGCTGGTTGCCCCACCATGGTCGGTGTTCATATGCGCTGTTCGGCAGAGAGCGGCGGATGATACGCTCGATCTCGGCAAAGTTCGCATTCCAGCTATCTTCGCCAAGGTCCTTGAGGTAGCGGGTCAGCGGATCATAAATGCCCATGAGCACCTCCTGTTTAGTGATTAATTAATTACAGGATAGTTTATTAGTGTCAAACAGTTTTCTCATGCCCCCCGAATGGCACCCCCAGGACTGGCTGTGGATCGGCTTCCCGCATCTGGCCGAGGAATGGTCGGGCGTGATCGACAAGGCGCAGGAGCAGATTGCCGCCTTCGCCAGCGCCGTCGCCGATAGCGGGCAGGAAGTCCGCCTCGTCGTGCGCGATGCCGCGAACGAAATGCGCGCGCAGTCGCTTGTCTCCGCCGCCGTAAAGCTCGAACGCCGCACTTATGGCGACGTCTGGCTGCGCGATACCGGCCCGCTCTTCGTGCTCGATGAAGCTGGCAACCGCAAAGCCCGCCTGTTCGGCTTCAACGGCTGGGGCGAGAAGTACCTGATGCCGGGCGATCAGGAAATCGGCGCCGACCTCGCCGCCTCCGCAGGCCTCCAATCCTCAAAGGCTGACTGGATTCTCGAAGGCGGTGCGCTCGATGGCGACGGCACCGGCCTCGTCGCCACGACCGAACAGTGCCTGTTGAACCCTAACCGCAACCCGCACCTCACGCGAGAAGACCTTGAACATCGCCTTGCCCGAGACCTCGGCTACACCCGCGTCCTCTGGCTGGGCGACGGGTTGATCAACGACCACACCGACGGCCACGTCGACAATCTCGCCCGCTTCGTCGGCCCCAACTGCCTCGCGCTCCCCCGCGCCACTGGCCCCGACGATCCCAACGCCGCCATCTACGCCGATGCCAAGGCCCGCGCACAGGCAGCGGGCGTGGACGTGGTCGACGTCCCGTCGCCGGGCCGCGTCGAATGGGGCGACCTGATCCAACCCGCCAGCTACATGAACTTCGTCATCACCACGAACCTCGTGGTCGTGCCGATCTTCGGTTCACCCCATGATGAAGAAGGCGTCGCGGCCATCGCCGAACTCTTCCCGACCCGCGCGACGATAGGCCTTATGGGCGATGCGGTACTCGCAGGCGGCGGCGGCTTCCACTGCGCCAGCCAGCAGATGCCGAAGGCGGTCGGCTAACGCCAAATCCTCCCTGTTTTTCCGAAGGACAAACGGGGAGGGGGACCGCCGCGAAGCGGTGGTGGAGGGGCAAGAACAAGAACCCCTCCGTCATCCGCTTGCGCGAATGCCACCTCCCCGTTTGTGCTCCGCAAAAACGGGGAGGATCAGGAAATCAACTCGCCAACCGCAACCCCGCACCAACCACCTCAACCCCCGGCTGATCCGGCCAGATCCCGCGCGTGTCGTAGACCACCTTGCCCGAACGCTCGGCCAGCGGCACCACCTTGAACACGTCGTGGTCCACCAGCACGATCAGCACGCCGCACTCTTCCAGCGCGGTGTCGAGATCGATCTGCACTGTGCCCGTCCCCTCGAACTCGCGCGGCAAGACGCCAGCATAGGGCTCCACCACATTGATCCGCGAACCGAACTTGCGCGCAAGGCTCGCCGCGACATAGCGCGCCGGGCTCTCGCGGAAATCGTCGATGTTGGCTTTGAACGCCAGGCCCAGACACGCAACCTTCACGCCCGGATGCGCCTCGACCAGCTCCGAGGCCTTGGCCACGACGTGGTGCATCTTGCCGTCGTTCACGTTGCGTGCGGTGCGGATCAGCGGCGTTTCGTCAGGGGCCCCTGCCACGATGAACCACGGGTCCACCGCGATGCAATGCCCGCCAACGCCGGGGCCCGGCTGCAGGATGTTCACGCGCGGATGGCGGTTGGCGAGCCGGATCACTTCCCAAACGTCCAGCCCCATTCGGTCCGCCACCATCGACAGTTCGTTGGCAAAGGCGATGTTCACGTCGCGATAGGCGTTCTCGACCAGCTTGGTCATTTCGGCTGAGCGCGCGTCAGTCGTCACGCAGGTTCCGCGCACGAAGCGCTTGTAGAACGCCAGCGCCTTGCGCGCGCAACGCGGCGTGATGCCGCCGATCGAGCGGTTGTTGTTGGTCAGCTCTTCCAGAATTCGCCCCGGCAGCACGCGCTCCGGGCAATAGGCGATGGAAACGTCGGGCGTCTCCTTGGTCTTTCCGGGGAACTTCAGGTCGGGCCTGAGGCCCGCCATCAGGTCGCGCATCTGCTCGGTCGTGCCGACAGGCGAGGTCGATTCGAGGATCACCGTGTCGCCGGCCTTCAGCACCGCAGCCACCTGCGTCGCCGCCGCCAGCACAGAGGAAATGTCAGGCGTATGGTGCCCGTCCTTGGCAAAGGGCGTCGGCACCGCAATCACGAAAACGTCGGACGGCGCAATCTGCGTCGATGCGCGCAGCAATCCGCGTTGCACCACGCCGTGCACCAGCCCGTCGAGGTCCACTTCCTCGATATGGATTTCGCCGCGATTGATCGTGTCGACCACGTGCTGCGACACATCGAGGCCGAGCACCTTGCATCCTGCGCGCGCTATGATGGCAGCGGTTGGAAGTCCGATATAGCCGAGGCCGACAACACAGACGTCCGGCTTCACATCACCCATCATTCGCCAGCAACTCCACGATACGGCGCGCGGATTGCCCATCCCCGAACGGGTTGTGCGCGCGCGCCATGGCCGAATAGGCAGCCTTATCGTCGAGCAGGGTGAAGATTTCGGTAACGATGGTGTCTACATCGGTGCCGACCAGTTTCGCGGTGCCCGCCGTCACGCCCTCGGGCCGCTCGGTCGTCTCGCGCATCACCAGCACCGGCTTGCCCAGGGCAGGGGCCTCTTCCTGCACGCCGCCCGAATCGGTCAGCATGATCTCGGCAATGGACAGGAGGCGCGCGAAGTGCGGGTAATCCAGCGGTTCGATCATCGCCACGTTGGGCAGGCCCGCAAGCGCGGCATCCATCACCTTGCGCACGTTGGGGTTGGGGTGGACCGGAAACACCACCGCGACGTCCTCGCGTGCGGCAATCCGCCGAATCGCCTCGGCAATGTTCTCCAGCCCCCCGCCAAAGTTCTCGCGGCGATGGCTGGTCACGCCGATCACGCGCCGTTGCGCAAACCGCGCCTCGATCTCGGCCAGCCCGCCCGCCAGCGCAGGTTCCGCCGCGATCTTTGCCGTTACCCAATGCAGCGCATCGATCACGGTATTGCCGGTCACGTGAACGCCTGCGGCATCGACATTCTCGGCCAGCAGCGCCGCTGCCGAAACATCGGTCGGCGCAAAGTGCAGCTTGGCAATCGTTCCGATGATCTTGCGGTTCACCTCCTCGGGCCAGGGGTGATAGATGTTGTGGCTGCGCAGGCCCGCCTCGACATGCGCCACCGGCAGCTTGCGGTAATAGGCTGCGAGCGCGCCTGACATGGCTGTGGCGGTATCGCCCTGAACCACCACCCAGTCGGGCTGTACCTGGTCCATCACCTTGCCAAGCCCGGTCAGCAACGCTGCGGTCAGGCCGTCGAGCGTCTGGTCAGGCTTCATCAGGTCAAGGTCGAAGTCCGGAACGATCCCGGCAATCTCCAGCACCTGATCCAGCATCCCGCGATGCTGTGCCGATACGCAGGTCACCACGCGCGTGCGCGGATCGGCCTCAAGCGAATGGACCAGGGGAAACATCTTGATCGCTTCGGGGCGGGTGCCAAACACCACAAGGATGGTCTTTTCCGTCATGGCGCTTCCAATATCGGCTGAGTGTTAACCGTGAAATAAGAGCCTCGATTTAAGCAAGGCGGCAATCCGGCGCTTGAGGCGTCAACCATGAAAGGCCGCCTGTCCCGTGACAGTCCAGTTCCCGACGCTTGCTCCTGCTCCTGTTCGCGGTCTTGACCCGCTGGTATCTTCGACCACCCGCGTCACCGTTCTCGGCCTCGGCTACGTCGGCCTGCCGCTGGCCGTGGCGCTCGCCAAGAAGTTCTTCGTCACCGGCTTCGACATCGACGTGCAGCGCATTTCGGAACTTTCCGAAGGGCATGACCGCACGCGCGAGATCGAACCGGCGCTGCTTTCGATGTCGAGCCTTGGCCTCACTTGCGATGCCGGCGTCTGCCCGCCGAGCGATTTCTACATTGTCACCGTGCCGACGCCCATCGATGCGCAGAACCGCCCCGATCTACGTCTCGTCGAATCCGCCTCGCGCACCGTCGGCAGAATGCTGCCCGCAGCGGTCAAGGAAGGCCGCGCACCCGTCGTCGTGTTCGAAAGCACTGTCTACCCCGGCGTCACCGAAGACATCTGCGGCCCGATTCTCGAGGAAGTGTCCGGCCTCAAGTGCGGGCAGGACTTCTTCCTTGGTTACAGCCCCGAACGCATCAATCCCGGTGACCGCGAACACACCATCGAACGCATCACCAAGGTCGTCTCGGGGCAAACCCCGGAAGTACTTGATCGCGTTGCCGATCTCTACGGCGCGATCACCTCGGGCGGCGTGTTCCGCGCCGCCTCGATCAAGGCCGCCGAAGCCGCCAAGGTCATCGAGAACGCCCAGCGCGATATCAACATCGCCTTCATGAACGAAATCACCCAGATCTTCTCGAAGATGGACCTCTCGGTGTGGGACGTGCTCGCCGCTGCGGGCACCAAGTGGAACTTCCTGCCCTTCACCCCCGGCCTTGTCGGCGGGCACTGCATCGGCGTCGATCCCTACTACCTCTCGGCCCGCGCCGAAGCCTTGGGCCATGATCCGCAGGTCATTCTGGCCGGGCGCGGCGTGAACGATGGCATGGCGCAATGGGTCGCGCGCGAACTCCATGCCCAGCGCGGCGGCAAGCCCGGGTCGGTCCTCGTCCTCGGCCTCACCTTCAAGGAAAACGTGCCTGACTTGCGCAATTCCAAGGTCGCCGATGTCGTCGCCGAACTGGAAAAGCTCGGCCACAAGGTCGCCGTCCACGATCCCCATGCCGACAATGCCGAAGCGATGCTCGAATACGGCATCCAGCTTGCGGGCGATGCCTTCGAACAGACCTTCGACCTCGTCTTCCTCGCCGTGCCGCACAAGTACTACCTCGCCGCCGGAGCAGATCGCATCGCCGCGCTGCTTGCGCCGGGCGGCACGCTGGCAGACCTAAAGGGCGTGCTGGGTGATCGCGCCGACTGGAAACTCTGACCGCCACCACCTAGGCTGCGTCCCCGCGAAGGCGGGGACCTCGGTGTTGTTACGGAACGCCACAGTAAACCGACTGAGGCCCCCGCCTTTGCGGGGGAGCAACCGCTTGATTTGAAAGTGAAGCCAACGTGAAAGTCCTCGTTACCGGAGCCGCCGGCTTCATCGGCTATTCGCTCATCACCCGCCTGCTCGCGCGCGGGGACGAGGTCGTCGGCGTCGATGTGGTCAACGACTACTACGACGTCACACTCAAGGAAGCGCGGCTGGCCCGGCTGGTGGAGCAGGGTGGATCGCGATTTTCGTTCTGTCGCAACGACTTCGCTGATTATGCGGGCCTCACCGCTGCGCTGGCAGACAAGCAGTTCGAACGCATCGTCCACCTGGGTGCGCAGGCCGGGGTGCGCTATTCGATCGAGAATCCGCACGCCTATGTGCAGTCCAACCTCGTCGGCCACCTCAACCTGCTCGAAGTCGCCCGCCATCGCGGCGCGGAGCACATGGTCTATGCCAGCTCGTCATCGGTTTATGGTGGAAATACAAAGCTTCCCTTCTCGGTAGACGACCGCGTCGACCACCCGCTCTCGCTCTACGCCGCCACAAAGAAGGCGGACGAGCTGATGAGCGAGACTTACGCCCACCTCTATCGCCTGCCGCTGACGGGCCTGCGCTTCTTCACCGTCTATGGTCCATGGGGCCGTCCGGACATGATGATGTGGTTGTTTACCAAAGCAATTCTGGCCGGTGAGCCGATCAACGTGTTCAACCACGGCGACATGTACCGCGATTTCACCTACGTCGACGACATCGTCAGCGGCGTCATCGCCTGCCTCGACAACCCGCCGCCAGACGACGGCTCGGTCAAGGCCGGGGGCAGCGAGAAACCGCACCGCCTCTACAACATCGGCAACCACAAGTCCGAGCACCTGATGAAGGTCATCGCGATCCTGGAGGAGCAACTCGGGCGCAAGGCCGAGATGAATCTCATGCCGATGCAACCTGGCGACGTCCGCCAGTCCTTCGCCGACATCGACGCGATCTCGGGCGACCTCGGCTATCGTCCGACGACGAGCATCGAGGTCGGGGTGCCGAACTTCGTGGCGTGGTACAAGGACTACCACGGGTTGTGATTTAGCTCTGCGTCCGCGCCCCCGAGTTGAGGGAGAGTTGCGGGGGAGTTAGGGGGGAGTTGGGGTAGAGTTGGGGTAGAGTTGGGGTAGAGTTAGGGGTGAGTTGGAAACCCCGGATTCGTCACGCGTTCACGTCCGCATAGTGGCTTGGCGGCTGGATCACGTCCATGCGCTCGGCCAGCAGCGGGCGGAAACTCGGGCGACTCTTGAATACCGAATACCACCCGCGCGCCTGCTCGTGCCCCGACCAGTCGATGCCGCCAAGATAGTCCGCGACCGAGATCTGCGCGGCGGCGGCAAGGTCGGCCAGGCTCATCGTCGAGCCCGCCAGCCACGGCCGGTTATCGATCAGATAATCGATATAATACAAGTGCTCGTCGGCCAGCCGCATCGAATCGCGCAGGCGCTTGCTGTCAGGCGGGCTGCGATAGACGAGGCGCTTCTTCATCCGCTCTTCCAGCAGCGGCAGCGTCACGTCGGCATAGAAATTTTCATCGAACAGCGCGACAAGACGGCGGATTTCCGCGCGGTTCACCGCCGTGCCGTTGATCATCGGCGTCTTGTCGACGGTCTCCTCGAAATACTCGCAGATCGCCCGGCTGTCGGCCAGAATCACGCCGCGCTCGGGGTTCTGGATCGCAGGAGTCCGATAGGCAGGGCTCAGCTTCCCGAACGCCTCGGTCCGCTCCCACGGGTTCTCCCGCACGAGATCATAGGCCACGCCCTTCTCGCTGAGCAGGAGGCGGACCTTGCGAGAGAACGGACACAGGGGAAATTGATGAAGCTGCCACATGCGCCGAAGCTTTGCGCGGGGAGAGACGCAGGGTCAAGGACGCCAGCTGCCCAGATGGGTCAAATACTTCCTTTGACCGTCAGGGTGAAGATCGGGCCGATCAGGCGGTCGCGGGTTTCGACGAAGGCGATGGGGGCGTCGGGGCGGGGGCCGGCGAAGACTTCGCGGTCCCAGCGCTGGCGGCCGTTGAGGAGGTTGTTGGCGCTGGCCTTCACGGTCAGGCCGAACACGTTCTTGTGCTCGATGTAAACCCCAGCAAACACCGGCCCTTCATAGGCACGGCCACGTTCGAAACGGCGGTGGTAAAGCGACTGGTGGTTGTATTCGTAGGAGGCGCCGGCGGCCCAATCCGTGCCCTGGAAGTCCTGGCGGAAGTTCAGTTCCCAATAGCGGTCGGTGATGCCGCCGTAGGGGATGTGGTTGGCCGGGTCGAACGGATCTCGCAGCTTCGTGAAGGTCAGTTCGACATTGAAATCAAGCCGTGCGCCCTTCCAGCCGAGCGGATCGAACTGCAGCGTGGTGTTGCTGACGATTTGCCGCTCTTGCGCCGAGCCGACGTTGCCGATGGATTCCCCGTTCGTGCCGATCGGGATCACGGTCACGTAATCCTGCACCTGGCGGCCGACGAGCCGCAGCTTGGTCGAGCCCAGTTTGCCGAAAGTGCGGTTGAGTTCGAGTTCGGCCGACCAGTCCTGCTGCGGCACGAGATCGGCATTGCCGCTGTTGGCATTGCCATCATCGAGGAAGCGGCGGGCGAGGAAGTCGTAGAACGAGAGCTGCCCGACCGAGCGTTTGATCTTGAACGACACATCAAGGCTCTTGGCCGCTTTCCAGCCCAGCGAGAGCGAGCCCTTGGGGCGGAAGAACGAGCGGCTGAGGTTGCCTTCGGCGCCAGTCGCGCCGGTCTGCATCAGGGTCGATTTCTCGGCGCCCGCGATCAGTTGCAGGGTCAGGGTGCTGGAAAGCGGGCGGCTGAACGAGAGGCTGGCGTCGTAGCGGTCTTCCTTCACGCCGCCGGTGCCTTCGGGGAAGGGAATCTCCACGAACTCCCCGGCGCCGTTGAGCTCGGCGAGGGTGGCCACGTTGCGGAGCGAATTGAACGCGCCTTCTCCGGCCAGTTGCCAGTCGCCGCCGAACATCTTCCACGAATATTCACCGCGGACGATGCGCTCTGAGCTGTCGCCGGTCTGGGCGAAACGGTCGCCTATGGCGGGTGAGCCATCGTCGAACATGGTCACGACCTGCTGGCTGTAGGGCTCGTGCTCCTCGCGGTTGAGGCCGATCAGCTTGAGGCGGCCCGGGCCAAGCGCGAACTCGTAGTCGCCGCCCATCTCCCAGTTCCGCGCCGAGGACTTGTCGAGCAAGTCGCGCACGATCACGCTGCCATCGACGTTGGTGCGCACGGAATGCTCGGTGAAATGGCGGGGCACGCGCTGGAACGAGCCGTTGAGGTTGGCGATGGACGAGCCGGGACCGTCGATGGTGAGGCGCACGGCGAGTTTGGGATCGTCGCGGTTGGCCTTGATCACGTCCTCGCGGGTCTGGATCACCGCGCCGTTGCGGTCGGTGATGATCGTCGGCCCACCGGCTGCGCCGCGATTGGCGTTGTTGGTCAGGCTGACAGTGTATTCGACCGGCCCCTGGCGGCCCGATACCGACACTTCGCCATTGGTGTAGCGCGGGTCCGCATAGTGCACGCGGTATTCCGGGCTGTAGCGGAACTGGCCGGAAAAGCTGGAGGAGCGGGCGACGACATTGGCGACTTGCCCGGTAAGGCCGGGGATGTCGAGCTTGGCGCCATCGACCAGTTCGATGCGTTCGACGGTGGAGGCCGGGATGCGCGAAAGCTGGGTCCAGATATCGTCAGACTTCGACGACAGGCGCTTTGAATTGACCAGCACGTTGCCGCTGGCCTGGCCGAGGCCTCGCGCTTCCTCGCCTTCGCGGATGGTGAAGCCGGGGACCTGGCGCAGCATGTCGAGCGCGTTGCGCGGGGCGAAGCGTTCGAAGTCCTTGGGCGTAAAGGTGCTGCGGTTGCCGGTCGTCTGGGCGGCGGCCAGTGCAGTCTCTGCGGGTGCGGTTTCGGGGGCTTCCTCTGCTGCGCGCACCGGCATCGCAAAGGCAAGCACGGCACTACCGCACAACAGCGAAACTTGTTTCTGTGGAAACTTCATGCCCTGCCGATGGCGCAACTCGGCAGGGCTGACGCGACAGGCTCGACCAACGACATGCGCGGGCCGACCAAAGCCGTTTGTCGATTAAAATCAGCCCGAAAGGCGCATCCGGTCACGCAGCACGTCGATCGCGATGCGTTCTATCGCATCGGCGGGGCGGTCAGCGAGCAGGAGCCGAGCCAGCGTGCGTTGCTTCTGCGCGATAAGGTCGATCGCCTGGAGCTTGTCCATGTGGTTGATGGCCACGCTCATGTCGTCGCACAGGGCGGAGCCAAGCGCTTCGACTTCTTCGGCCAGCTCATCAAGGACGACCGCAATCTGGCGATGGGTGGCTTGTGCCATGGGCCTTGCCCTCCCTTGGGTCAGGCTGCTTCGGCGATCTGGGCGCCATCGGAAAGGGCGGCGAGATTCAGGACCATGACCATGCGGTCTTCGATCGCGGCAAGACCTTCGAGGAAGGGCACGACGGTATCGCCCGCCGATGTCGGCGGCGGTGGCTGGAGCGCTTCGCTGTCGATGGTGACGATGTCGCTGACCGAATCGACGATCCAGCCGGAGATCTGCGCACCCTGCTGGGTGACGATGATCGCGTGCCGGGGCGTCGCTTCGGTGGCGCGCCAGCCGAGGCGGGCGGCGAGATCGACGACCGGGAGGACCGTGCCGCGCAGGTTCACGACGCCTGCGACATAGTGCGGCACGCGCGGCAGGCGCGTGGTGGGCGACCAGGCGCGGATTTCGCGGATGGCCATGATGTCGAGGCCGAAAACCTGGCCTTCAACCTCGAAGGTGATCAGTTCACGCAACATGTCTGGTTCCTTCCAGCAGGGTTCAGTGGGAGACGCGGCGGACAGCGGCGACGAGCTTTTCCGGGTCGAACGGCTTGACGATCCAGCCAGTCGCACCGGCCGCGCGGGCGCGTGCCTTCTTCTCGTCCGAGCTTTCGGTGGTCAGCACGAGGATCGGACGATCGCGGTGGCGGCTGCCCTCGCGCAGGCGCTCGATAAGGCCGAAGCCGTCAAGACGCGGCATGTTGATGTCGGTAATGACGACGTCGACTTCGTTCATGGCCAGCCAGTCGAGGGCGGCCATGCCGTCCTCGGCCTGCGATACGTCGAAACCGTGCCCCGACAGGGCATGGTTGAGGAGCGCCCGCATTGAGGGGCTGTCGTCTACGGTAAGGATCCGGGTGGTGTTGCTCATGGATGGGACTCGCTTCTCGAAGATCAGAACAGTTCGACATCGCCACGAGCAAGTGCCGGGCGCGGGGTGGGCTGGACAGGTGGCGCGAACCGGTCTTCCACCGTGCGGTGGCGGACCTGGCCCGAAGCCGGGCGGAAATCGACGCGACGCGCCTGGGTGCCGCCAAGGTCTTCGCGCATGAGCGCAATGCCTTCACGGCGGAGGAATTCGCGTGCGAAATCGGCGTTCATCGAGCCGATGCGCATCATGTTGCGATTGACGTTGGCGCCACCATAGAGGTGCGCCTTGAGGTTGCCCTTGCGTGCGCCACGGGCGAGCATCTCGTTCACCAGAAGCTCCATCAGGTAGACGCCGTAGTGTTCGTCGACCTTGGTGCCGGTAGCGTTGGCGGGTGGCTCCGAAAGCAGGAAGTGGTTCATGCCGCCGATCCGCGCCTCGGGATCATAAAGACAGGTGGCGACGCACGAGCCCAGCACGGTCGAATACTCGATCGACGGGCTGCCGCTTGCCAGCGCCTGGCCCTGCATCACGGTGACCCGTTCAAGCGGCGGCGCGCCGGGGATTGGGGTTTCGACGCTCATCTCAGGCGGCCTTGCTGAAAGCGTGGCGCGCGATTGCGCCGAGCGGGGCGACAATGCGGGCAGCGCCGAGATGGATGGCAGCGCGCGGCATGCCGAACACGGTGCAGGTTGCCTCGTCCTGGGCAATGGTGCGAGCGCCGCTCTGGGCCATGGCAAGCAGGCCCTGCGCTCCGTCGGCACCCATGCCGGTCAACAGGATGCCCACCGCCCGGGAGCCGACAGTCTTGGCCACGGATTCGAACAATACGTCGACACTTGGCAGGTGGCCGGAGACCGGAGCCCCGGCACGCAGCTTGCAATGCAAGGTGGAGGTGCCGCCCAGCGTGAGGTGGCGATCATCGCCGGGGGCGAGATAGACGTGGCCATCCTTGAGTGGCGTATCGGGTTCGGCCACGACAATGCGCGGCGGGCAGGACTGGTCAAGCGTGCGCGCGACGGCGGGGGCAAAGCGCGCGTTGATGTGCTGCACGATCAGCGTGGGCGGGCAGTCTGCCGGGAAGCCCGAAAGCACGGTCTGCAGCGCTTCGACTCCGCCGGTGGACGAACCGATGGCGATCAGGGCGGGGCGATCTGCCAGCAATCCGCGCGCTTCGCTGGCGACGCGGCGCGTTTGCGGGACGCGCGCGGTGAATTGCACTTTCGCGGCTTCACGGATCATGCCGGCAAGCCGGCCGGCATCGTCCAGCCCGTGCCCGCCACCCGACTTGGCATAGCAATCGACGGCGCCGAGCGCGAGCGCACGCGCGGTCATCTCGTTGCCTTCCTGGGTCGAGCCGGACACGATGATCACCGGGGTCGGGCGCAGCTCCATGATCTTGGCGAGGAAATCGAGGCCGTTCATGCCGGGCATCTCGATGTCCAGCGTGACCACGTCCGGGTCCAGTTCGCGGATCATCTGGCGGCCCTCGGCGGCATTTGCGGCGGCCGCGACGACTTCGATATCAGGCTCCTTGCCAAGCCGGTTCATCAGGATCGCGCGCATGGTGGGCGAATCCTCGACGATGACGACGCGAATGGTCATGCAGCCCTCTTGCGGTAGATGGTTGGTCCCATGGTGGAAAGTTGTTCGAGAGCCGGGCCGGTGACCCGCTCGGAATGGCCGATGTAAAGCCATCCGCCGGGCGCGAGCTTCTCGGCGAAACGGGCGACCAGGCGTTCCTTGGTCGGCCCGTCAAAGTAGATCATCACGTTGCGGCAGAAGATGGTGTCGAACTGCCCCTGCATCGGCCAGTCACCCAGCAGGTTCAGTGACCGGAAGCGCGCGATCTGCTGCACCGCCGGATCGATCGTGCATTCATCGCCCGCCGTGCGGGTCCAGGCGCGGCGGAGGCCTTCGGGAACGGGCTTGAGATCTTCGGCGCGGTAGGTCGCGGCACGGGCCTTGGCGAGCGCGTGGCTGGCGATGTCGCTGGCGAGCAGCCGCAGATCCCGCCGGGCAATGGCATGGCCAGCCCCGGCGTCATCGCCCAGCAGGGTCATCAGCAGCGACCAGGTTTCCTCTCCGCTTGAACAGCCTGCAGACCACAGGCGGACCTTGCCGCCACGCTGCAGGCGATCGATATATTCGGGCCGGACATCGCTGGCGAAATGCTCGAAGTGATGCGCCTCGCGATAGAAGAAGGTGTGGTTCGTGGTCAGCGCGCAGATGGCCTTCTGCCGTTCGGCAAGGTCCTCGCGGATGCGCAGGACATAGGCCCCGAACGTGACGCATCCCGAATCGCGCACCAGCGGCGCCAGGCGGGAATAGACCAGCATGGCCTTGCCCGACGGCAGCACGATGCCGGCTTCCGCGTGGGCAATCTCCGAGATCGCGCGGAAATCGGCTTCGTCGAACACCCCGGGGCTGACCCCGGGCATGCTCGCGTCCAAGGCATCCATCAGGCTCATGCGGCTTCCGCCATGGCAGCGGAGGAGGCTGACGAAAGGCTGCGCGAGACCAGCCCGTCGACATCGATGATCAGCGCGACCCGCCCATCGCCGAGGATGGTAGCGCCGGCGACCCCCTCGACAGACCGGTAATGCGTGTCGAGGCTCTTGATCACGACCTGGCGCTGATCGCAGATGGCATCGACCATCAGCGCGGCACGGCCTGCCCCTTCGGTCTCCACGACGATCAGAACGGCCTCGCGCGGGTCGCTGACAGCTTGTGCCGCACCAACCGAATGGGCCAGCGAGATGACGGGAATGAACCTGCCGCGCACGTTGATCATGCTGCGGCTGGCGCCAAGGCCCTGCACTTCGTGCGGTTCGGGGCGCAGGCTCTCGACCACGTTGGCGAGCGGCACGACCAGCGTCTGGTCGCCTACATTGACGACCATGCCGTCCGAGATGGCGAGGGTGAGCGGCAGGGTCAGGGTAAATGTCGTGCCCTTGCCCGGTTCGGAATCGATCGTGATGCGTCCGCCCAGATCCTTCACATTCTGGCGGACCACGTCCATCCCCACCCCTCGGCCCGAAATGTTCGAGACCTGCTGGGCGGTGGAGAAGCCGGGGGCGAAGATCAGCAGGTCGATTTCTTCCTTGGACAGG
>JBEQCK010000036.1:0-23844 GCA_041639335.1 Novosphingobium sp. | reverse complement strand
GGGATGAGCGGGAAGGCGATGTGCTGGAAATCGAGGTAACCGCGCGCCGCCGCCGCTTGCCCCACGATCACGCCCAGATCGCGCCGCCCCAGCTCGCGCGCGAGGTTTGCCACCATCATGTGCTGCGCTTCGGTCTGCTGCTGCTCCGCCACTTCCTTGAAGAAGCGCACCGTCGTCTTCCAGTCACCATTGCGGGCAACTTCGCGCACGGCGAGCGTCAGCGGCTGGCTGTAGAACCGGCTGCGCTGGTCTGCCGAGACCTGCACGTCCGAATCCTTGGCGAACTGCGGCACCGGACGGCCCAGCCGTTCCAGCGCGAGCAAGCCATAGAACTGGTCGCCATACTGCGCCGCCATCTCGAAATAGCGCCGCGCTTCGGCCTGTTGCCCGGCCCGCGCCGCCGCCTTTCCGGCCCAGTAGAAACCCTTCGAGCGCGTCCCCGGCGTCCGCGCTGCCGCGCCATAGCGCCAGAACAGCGGTGCCGCCCCGGCATAGTCGCCGGTGTTGAAGTACCCCTGCGTGCCGCCGAGCCACATCAGCGAGGTGTAATCGTCACGCAGGCCATAGTTGAGCTGGCTGACGTCCTCGCCCGGAGCGAAGGCATCGTCGATCCCGGCGGCAATGCGCATGGCCGCGCGAGCATCACCCGATGTTGCCGCGCCACGCGCATTGACGAGCAGTTCCTCGACCCACTTTTCGCGGTCGAGCGGTTGCCGGGCCAGCAGCGGGCGGTTGGCGAGCAGATCGCGCGCCGCTGCGCCCTGGCCGGATTTGCGCAACTGGCGGACGCGCTGGAAGATGAAGCCCGGATCGGCGTTGAACTGCTGCGCCGGAACGCCCGCCAGAATGCCGTAGGGATCGCCGCCCTGCATCGCGGCCAGGCGCGCGCCGTCGATGCCCTTTCGCGCCGGGCTGACCCATACGAATTGCCGCGCTGCCTGATCGGTCGCACCAGACCAGAGCAGGGCATCCATCCGTGCATCGTGATCGTCGGGCGTGAAGCTGGTGCCCCATGCCGCCAGCAGCGCGGTTTCCGCAGCATCGGTCATCGCCCCGCCGCGCCAAGCCGCGC
Source organism: Novosphingobium sp. (assembly GCA_041639335.1). Classification (GTDB taxonomy): domain Bacteria; phylum Pseudomonadota; class Alphaproteobacteria; order Sphingomonadales; family Sphingomonadaceae; genus Novosphingobium. The sequence continues at coordinate 22,772 of JBEQCK010000036.1, read as the reverse complement.
GCGCGGCTTCCCGCGCTTCGGGCCGGCCAAGCTGCGTCAATGCCAACGCATATTGCGCGCGCCCAAGGTTGGTCAGCGGCGGCTTCTGGCTGAAGTATGCCACCAGCCGCGAAGGATCGGCAAAATCACGTTCGAGCGAAAGCTCGGCATAGCGCCGCAGCTTCTCCTCGTCGGGAAAGCCGGGATACGACAGGACGAAGCTGGAATAGTCCGAGAAACTGAAGCGGTTCGAGCTTGAGAGCAGCTTCCATCGTTCCACAGCTGCCATCATCGGCCCGCCTTGGCTGGCTGTCAGGTTGGCGCGGGCGCGGTCCCAGTCGGATCCATCGGCACCGTCAGCGCCGCTTGCGTGCACTGCGCTCGAGGCGACGACCGTCTGGAGCAGAACTCCGGCAAATCCCCAGCACAACATCAAGGCTTTCACGTCCATGCCGGACATACTATGGAGCGGCTCCTTATCACGCGCTGAACAGGCCCCCTGCGGGTTCGGATCACGATGAACCGAACGGCATCATGGGGTAAATTGAGGGGTATTGTCCATGTTTTCCGGCTCGATTCCGGCCCTAGTGACTCCATTTCGCGATGGAGCGTTTGACGAGAAAGCGTTTCGTCGCCTCGTCGACTGGCAGATCGAGAACGGATCGTCGGCGCTGGTCCCCTGCGGAACCACGGGCGAGGCCTCGACCCTGTCCAATGCCGAGCACCACCGCGTCATCGAAGTCTGCGTTGAACAGGCTGCGGGCCGCGTGCCGGTGATCGCCGGCTGCGGCAGCAACGACACGATGAACGCCCTGCTGCACATGAACTTCTCGAAGAAGTGCGGCGCGCAGGCTGCGCTTTGCGTCGCGCCTTATTACAACCGGCCGAGCCAGGCGGGCATCATCGCCCACTTCAGCTACCTTGCCGAACATAACGACCTGCCGATCGTGCTCTACAACGTGCCCGGCCGTACCGTGACCGACATCCTGCCGGAAACCGTGTGCGAACTGGCCAAGCGCTATCCCGACAAGATCGTCGGCATCAAGGACGCCAGCGGCGACCTGTCGCGCGTTACCGATCACCGCATGGGCATCGGCAAGCACTTCTGCCAGCTTTCGGGCGACGATGAGCTCGCGCTGCCGGCCAATGCCGCTGGCGCTGTCGGCTGCATCTCGGTCACCGCGAACGTCGCGCCCAAGCTTTGTGCCGAGTTCCAGGCCGCTTGCGCCGCGAATGATCTGGAGAAGGCGCGCGAGCTCAACGACAAGCTCTATCCGCTGCACTACGCGATGTTCGAGGACGCTTCGCCGGGGCCGGTCAAGTATGCGCTCAGCCGCCTCTTCCCGGACATCTCGGACGAGTTGCGCCTGCCGATGGTCCCGTGCAACGAAGCGGCGCGCAAGGCGGTCGACGCAGCGCTGGAGCATGCCGGCCTGATCTGACGCGTCGCGTCCGGAAAACCGCTGCCCGACAAAGTGCGAAGTTCCCCTTCCGCTTTGTCGGGCCAGCACCTACATGCAGCAGCATCATGGCACGCCCCGTACATCCCGAATTCGACAAAACCAAAGTGGTCGCCGAGAACCGGCGCGCACGCTTCGAATACTTCATCGAGGAGAAGTACGAGGCGGGCATCTGCCTGACCGGGACCGAGGTTAAATCGCTGCGCTTCGGCGAAGGCTCGATTGCCGAAAGCTATGCCGAGGTGAAGGGTGGAGAAGTCTGGCTGGTCAATTCCAACGTGCCTGAATTCAGCCACGGTAACCGCTTCAACCACGTGCCCAAGCGCCCGCGCAAGCTGCTGCTGAAAGAGCGGCAGATTGCCAAGTTCACCGGCGCGGTCGAGCGCAAGGGCATGACTCTGGTCCCGCTGTCGATCTACTTCAACAGCCGTGGCCGCGCAAAAGTCGAACTGGCGCTGTGCAAGGGCAAGAACGTGGCGGACAAGCGCGCCACCATGAAGGACCGCGACTGGAAGCGCGACAAGGCGCGGATCATGAAGGACCACGGATAGGTCGATCCGGGTGATCCACTTCACCGACCGGCAAGGAAATACGGTCTAGAGCGCAAGAATGGGCCCGTGGCGGGGCAGACAGGAAACGGGTACAACAGGCGCGCAATGTTCGAGCGGATCGTCAACTGGGCGCGGGCCAACATGCCGACGCGCGAGCAGATGGAGCAGAACCGCTTCGCGCGCCCGCTTGCCGCCCGTCATGAACTGTGGCGCTTCACGCGCCGCTCGGTGCCCCGTGGCGTTGCCGCAGGCCTGTTCATCGGCATCTTCGCTCTGATCCCGGGCATCCAGATCATCGGTGCGGCCTTGATGTGCGTGCCGTGCCGGGGCAACATCCCGCTCGCCGTGCTGATGACCTTCATCTCGATCCCGCCGACGACGCTGTTCGTGTTCCTTCCCGGCGCGATTGCCGTGGGCAACAGCTTTGGCTTTCATGCCGATTTCTCGACCGTGCAGGCCATGGTGACGAAGGGGGCGGGATTGAGCGAATGGCTTGTCTGGCTTGGGTCTGATGCCGCGCCCTCGCTGGTCATCGGGCTGTTCCTGATCTCCATTGTCTCGGCCGCGATCGGCTATGTCTTCGCAGCATTCGGCTGGCGCTGGTGGACCGCGCACAAGCGCAAGGTGCGCAACATGCGGGCGGCCGCGCGGGACTTTCCCGACTGATGGCAAACGTGGCCAGCGAAGGGGCGGCTGTGGTCACGCCGACCGTGCCCTTGCGCGATTGGCTCACGCTTGCAGGTGCAGTGGCGGCAAGCGCTGGAGCGCTCTGGGGTATCTCCGGGCAACCCCTGCTCGCCGCCGGGTTTGTGGGAGGAGTCGCTGTCATCGGCGCAGCCTTGCGCGTTGTCCTTCGCCCGACCCAGGACGCTGCAACGCAGGATTTCGCCGTCCCGGACTGGACGGTCACCAATGCCGCGATCGCGCGCGACGACGTGGGCATCGCCATAACTGACAGAGCCGGGCGGCTGGTCTGCGCGAATGGCCTGATGGGCGCTTGGTTCGGGATATCCGCCGCACCGCCACGTCTTCCGGTAGAGCGCGGCTCGGTCGAGTTGCTCGAAGCTGCGACGCGGGCTGCGTGGCGCGATGGCTCGGCAAAGGCCGATGGCGTTGCTTCCAGCCAAGGCACCTGGACGGCGGAAGTTGTGCGCGTGGGGCGCGGCGAGGACTACCTGGTCTGGCGCTTCGCCCCCGTTGTGACCCCGGATCTCGTGGCAGACATGGCAGGACACATTGCCGGCAAGGTCGGCCGCGCTCTCGCCCGCGAAGGGCTGCAGGCGGCGGTGGTCTCGCCCGAGGGCGTGATCCTTGCCGCCAACGCAGCCTTTGCCCAGCGCGCGACCGGCTCGGTCAGCGCCCAGATGGCGGGCGCCGATTTCGTCTCGTTCCTCGCCAGTGACGAAAGCGACCGCATCTACTACGCCCGCGAGGGCGGCAAGGGTACGCCGGTCAAGCTCGTCCACGTGCCGGTGGCTGATCCCGATGGCGTCGCCAACACCGATCCATCGCGCACGACTTCGCTGTTCCTGCTGATCGACAATGGCGGCTTCGGGCAGGGCATCGGCGATGTCACGGCGGGCCTGCCCCAGATCGAGGCGCTGCTCGCCCGCCTGCCGCTGGGCCTTGCGATGACTGACCGTGACGGGCGCTTCCTCTTCGCCAACGCGGCATTCCTGCGCGCGGCCGGGCACGACGACACGATCCCGCCGCCCTATCCGTCCGACCTTGTGATCAGGGAAGACAAGGGCGCGCTGGTCGATGCCGTACGCCGTTATGCGCAAGGGCAGGCAACCGCAGGCGATGTGGCGGTGCGCTTGCGCGCCGCACCGGACGAGCCGGTCTCGCTCAGCCTTGCCGGCGTGCGCGGGCTTGGGGAAGGGGCAGTGCTGCTCAGCCTCAAGGATTCCTCGGAAGAGACCCGGCTCAAGCGGGAGATTGCCCAAGCGACGAAGATGCAGGCCGTCGGCCAGCTTGCCGGGGGCGTGGCGCACGATTTCAACAACGTGCTGACCGCGATCATCGGCTACTGCGATCTGATGCTGATGCGCCACACGCCAGGCGACAGCGACTACGACGACATCCAGCAGATCAAGGCCAACTCGAACCGCGCAGCATCGCTCACGCGCCAGCTTCTTGCGTTCTCGCGCCAGCAGACATTGCGGCCGCAGGTGCTGCAGCTGCCCGACGTCGTGGCCGAGGTTTCCGCTCTCCTCAAGCGGTTGATCGGCGAGAAGATCACGCTCGAAGTCGTGCACGATCGGGACCTTGGGTTTGTTCGCGCCGACCCCACGCAGCTTGAACAGGTGCTGCTGAACCTTGCCGTCAATGCGCGTGATGCCATCAACGACAAGCTTGCCGCCACGGGCGCCAAGGGCGGTGGGGTGGTCAAGTTGATGACCCGGCGGGTGACGGCGGCCGACGTCCGCGCGATGAAGAGCGAGATCCTGCCGCTGGGGGATTACACCGCGCTTGTCGTCGAAGATAACGGCCACGGCATCAAGCCGTCGCAGATCGGCAAGATCTTCGAGCCGTTCTTCACCACCAAGGAGAAAGGCAAGGGCACCGGCCTTGGCCTATCCACGGTATACGGCATTGTGAAGCAGTCGGGCGGTTTCATCTTTGCCGAAAGCGAGGTGGGCAAGTTCACCCGCTTCAGCATCTATCTCCCGGTCCATGTACCCGATGCCAGCGAAGCGCCCGCGCGCCAGTTGGCAAGCCCTGAGCCGAAGCGGGAATGGTCAGGCGGCGGCCGGATCCTCTTGGTCGAAGATGAAGACACCGTTCGTGCCGTTGCCGAACGCGCGCTCGTCCGTCAGGGCTATGAGGTGACCACGGCGGCCGATGGCGAGGAGGGGCTCGAGGCGATCGGCCGGGGCCAGTTCGATCTGGTCGTGTCCGACGTGGTCATGCCGACAATGGATGGCCCGGCCATGGCCCGTGAGATTCGGGCCCTGCGTCCGGACCTGCCGTTCCTCTTCATGTCGGGTTATGCCGAGGAGCAGCTTCGCCGCGAAATCGATATCCCGAACATGCACTTTCTCGCCAAGCCCTTCTCCGTCCAGCAGATCTGTGACGAGGTGGAGAAGGTCCTCAGGGCACGTTGAGCACGCGAAGGCCGCCTTCGGGCAGAGCAAGAAATGTCAAAACCTGAAGCAGGTCCATCTAAAGCATCGCTGTGCACGGTGAGCTAGCTTTGCCCCTCGCAGGCCCCAGAAGCCTGAACCGAGGGAGAGACAAGAATGGCATCGAAGCCACTGGCCTGTGCGATTGCGCTGGCACTTTCATGCACCGTTTCGCCGCTGGCACTGGCCCGGCAGGACGTTTCGCAAGATGCGCAGGCAGACGCGGATAACGCCGACATCGTCGTGACGGCGCAGCGGCGCGAGCAATCGCTGCTTGACGTGCCATTGGCCGTTACGGCCCTTGGTGGCGACAGTCTTGCGCAGCGCGGCATTGCCAATTCGGCCCAGCTTGGTGACGCCGTGCCCAATCTCCAGATCAACAGCCCCTATGGCAATACGCAGCCCAACTTCTCCCTGCGCGGGATCGGCGTGGCGAACGAGTACAACAGCAACCAGGCCTCGCCTGTGGGGGTCTACCTCGACGACGTCTATCTCGCCCCGCGCACCAGCCACGGCATGGGACTGTTCGACCTCGACCGCATCGAGGTGCTGCGCGGGCCGCAGGGTACGCTGTTCGGTCGCAACACGACCGGTGGTGCGATCAACTTCATCACAAAGAAGCCGGACCTTTCGGGTGCCAATGGCTACCTTCAAGCAGGTTACGCCAACTTCGGCACATTCACCGCGCAAGGCGCTGCCGAGACGACGCTGTCCGAAGACAAGCTCGGCCTGCGCGTCGCGGCCAATTATGCCAGGGGCGATGGCCAAGTGAAGAACGTGTTCCCCGGCGGGCGCGATGCCATGTCCACCGACACGCTGCAGGGCCGCGTTTCGCTGCGCGCCAAGCCCAGCGAAGCGCTCGACATCACGCTGCGCGCCTATGGTGGGCGTGACCGGGGCACTCAGGCAGCGGTCCATGGCCTTGGCGCCTTCCGCACCGGGCTGGACTTCTTCGAGATCAACGAGAACCGCGTCGGCACCAACCGCACCGATGCCTGGGGCTTTTCGGCCAACATCGCACTCGAACTGAGCGATACGCTGAGCCTCACTTCGATCACCAGTTACGATGGCGGCGGCCAGAACCTGCAGCAAGCGGCCGACGGTTCGCCGCTCGACATTCTCGACATTAACTGGCGGTCAGACTATCGCCAGTTCAGCGAAGAGGTGCGCGCCAATTACGATGGCAACGGGGTGAACTTCGTGGGCGGGCTGTTCTACGGCTGGGACCGCAACATTACCGACAACACCTTCAACCTGCCGCTGCCGCCGGCGGGCGGCTTTTTCCAGCACTACCGCCAAGTGCGCAACAGCTATGCGGTGTTCGGCCAGGCCGACATCGACCTTGCCGACAAGCTCGTCCTGACCATTGGTGCGCGCTTCACCCACGACACTTCGCGCTATGACGATGCCTATGCCTACCTTTTCGTCGGCGAGATCGGGGCATCGCAGACGCCGATCGCGACGACCGTGCCTTGTGCAGGCGTGGCCGGGACTTGCGCCTACGATCCTGCCGCGCGTTTTGCCCTGTCCGACAAGAACGACGCGCTGACCGGCCGCGTTGCACTGAGCTATACTTTCGGCAGCGGCACGCTCGTCTATGCCAGCTACAACCGCGGTTATCGCGCGGGCGCCGTCAACGGCGGCGGCTACACTTCGTCGGCCGGGATCGGCTACATCAAGCCGGAGCGGGTCAACGCCTACGAACTGGGCATCAAGGGCCACGCCGGTGGCCGGCTGCTGACCTATGCCGCGTCTGCATTCTACTACGATTACACCAACCAGCAGTTGCAGGATACGCGGGCCGGTCCGGTCTCGTTCCTGGTCAACGCGCCCAAGTCCGAAGTCTACGGGCTTGAGCTTGAAACCACGGTGCGCCCGGTCGATGGCTTCCGCCTCGATGCTTCGGTCGGCCTGCTCCATTCGAGGTACAAGCGGCTCACGCTGCAGGGTGCCAATCTTTCGGGCAACGACCTGCCCTTCGCCCCCCGTATGACGGCGCAGCTCGGCATCGAATGGGACATGCTCGAGGTTGGCGGCGGCACACTGACCTTCGCGCCCAACATGGCTTATTCGAGCCGGCAGTACTTCTCGCCCTTCAACGCCGAGAACGCGCCGGGTTCAGCGCAGATCAATGGCGAACTCCAGCAGGGGGCCAACGCCAAGGTCAATGCCTCGCTCAGCTGGAGCACCGACGCGATCACCTTGCGCGCCTTTGCCATTAACCTGTTCGATCGCCAGACCTATGGCTACGGCCTCGACTTGCGCGGTGCGGGCTTCCCCTACAACTTCCTGGTGCCTGCAGCGCCCCGCACTTATGGTGCCAGCCTGCGCTACAGCTTCTGACCATGCTGGACCTGAAGAACCCCGATACTTACGCGGGCGGCGTGCCTTACGCCGCCATTGCGCAAGTGCGTGAAAGCGGGCCGGTCCACTGGAACCCCGAAAGCGATGGCGCGGGCTTCTGGGCCGTGATCGGGTACGACGAGATCGTGGCGGTCTCCCGACAACCCGATCTCTTCTCATCGGCCTACGAAAATGGCGGCCATCGCATCTTCAACGAAAACGAAGTCGGGCTGACGGGTGCGGGCGAATCCGCCATCGGCATTCCCTTCATCTCGCGCGATCCGCCGAGCCACACGCAGTATCGCAAGTTCGTGATGCCGGCGCTGTCTCCCGGACGGATCGAGGGGATTGAGGCGCGGATCAGCGAGCGGGTAGGGCGCCTGTTCGCGCAAGTGCCTCTCGACGAGGCGGTGGACATCCTGCCGCTGCTTACTGTTCCCTTGCCCTTGCTGACCCTGGCCGAGTTGCTCGGTGTTGCGACCGAGGCATGGCCCGATCTGCACCGCTGGACCGATGCCTTCGTGGGCGAGGACGATCCCGATTTTCGGCAGTCTCCGCAAGCGATGCAGGCGGTGTTGGAAGAGTTCATCGGCTTTGCCACGGCGCTTTACGATGATCGCCGCGCCAATCCGGGGCCGGACATCGCGTCCTTGCTGGCCAATGCCGAAATCCGGGGTGAACCTGTGCCCTTGCGCGACTTCATCGCCAATCTGGTCCTCGCGCTGGTGGGAGGCAACGAGACCACGCGCAATTCGATGAACCATGCGATCATCGCCTTTGCCGCCAATCACGATCAGTGGGACATGCTGCGAAACGACCCGTCGCAGATGCCTGGCGCGGTCAAGGAAATCGTGCGCTTTGCCAGCCCGGTCATCCACATGCGCCGCACCGCGATGCGCGACACCGAACTTGGCGGCAAGGCCATCCGCAAGGGTGACAAGGTCGTGGTCTTCTACCCCGCCGGGAACCGCGATCCGGCCGTTTTCGCCAACCCGGATGGCTTCGACATCACGCGCCCGTCACGCCAACATCTCGCCTTTGGTTCGGGCGCACACGTCTGCGTCGGGTCGCGGCTGGCCGAAATGCAGTTGCGTCTGGCCTTCACCGAAATGAGGCGGCATGTTCGCGCATTCGAGGTGGTGGGAGTGCCATCGCGCGTGCGGTCGAACTTCATCAACGGCTTCAAGCGGCTCGAGATCAGGCTATTGACGTGATGGCAAACGCGGACTGGGACAACAAGGCGATCATCTGCGATGTTCTCGGCCGCGCGCCCGATGTCGAGATGGGCTCGATCGGCGAGGGCTGGTCGCTGTGCCGCTGGCGCCAGTTCGTCGGCGCCTACACCTTGCCTGCGCTGCCCCAGCCGATCTTCACCGTCCACCTCGCCGGCAAGCCTCAGGTCAAGACATGGGACAATGGCGGCTGGACCGAGACCAGCTCGATCCCCGGCTGCGCCACCATCGTTCCCGCAGGCATGCCGACCGGCTGGCTTGTCGATGGTGAGCTTGACGTGGTGACGCTGTCGGTTTCGTCCGACGTGCTGGCGGGCCAGCCTCATGCCGACCAGTTCAACCGCATGCGCTTCGCCTTTGCCGATCCCCTTGGCGTGGCGCTGACCCGTCAGATCCTGTCGGAAATCTATGCGCCGCAGGCAGAAGAGCGCACGGCCTATGTCTCGGCGATGGTCAACGCGCTCAAGGCCCACATCCTGTCCGGCCCTCCCGCCCACGGCAACCCGGTCGACATCCCGGTATCCGACTTTTCGGCCTATCGCCTGCACAAGATCATGAACGCGATCCTCGCCGACCCGGCGGCGGAGCACACTCTCGAGACGATGGCCGGGGTGGCTGGCGTCACGCCAACCCATTTCTGCCGCCTGTTCAAGAAGGCAATCGGCATCACGCCGCATCAATATGTCATGAAAGCCCGGCTCGACCGGGCGCAACAGATGCTCGTACAAACCGAGATGAGCCTCGCGGCGCTGTCCGAAGCGGTGGGATTTGTCAGCCAGAGCCACTTCAGCCGCGCGTTCCGGGGCTGGTTCGGCATGGCGCCAAGCGAATTCCGCCAGCAGGAACGGCGCCGCCTCGATTGATTGCGGCCCTTGGGAGAGAAGACGATGGCACAAGCCAATGCAGCCGTGGTGCGCGAACCCGGCGGACCATTCCTGCTCGAAACGATCGAGGTCGAGCAGCCCTGCGCCGGCGAAGTCCGGGTGCGCATCGCGGGCGTGGGCCTGTGCCACACCGATCTCATCTTCCGTGACCAGTTCGCGCCCTTCGCCTTGCCAGGGGTCCTGGGTCATGAAGGCGCCGGCGTGATCGAGGCCGTGGGCGAGGGCGTCGAAGGGTTGGCCGTGGGCGATGAGGTCGTCATCGGCTTTTCAAGCTGCGGCGCCTGTCCCCGCTGTGCCGAGCATTTGCCGAGCTACTGCCAGAGCTTCGTGCCCCTGAACTACGCCGGGATGCGGTTGGAGGACGGGTCCACCGCATATGACCGGGACGGAGAACGCATATCTTCGCATTTCTTCGGCCAATCGTCCTTCAGCGCACTGGCCATTACCCGTGCCAGCAACGTGGTGAAGGTCGATGCCGCGAATGTCCCGCTCGAATTGCTCGGCCCCCTGGGATGTGGCTTCCAGACCGGTGCAGGGGGCGTCATGAACTCGCTGGCCTGTCCTCCGGGATCGAGCATCGCCGTGTTCGGGGGCGGACCGGTCGGGCTGGCGGCGGTCATGGGCGCGGTGATCCGTGGCTGCAGCACGATCATACTTGTCGAGCCTGTGGCAGCGCGGCGAGAAATAGCGCTCGAAATTGGCGCGACCCATGTGATCGATCCGGCCAGCGCCGGGAACCTTGCAGAGGCTTTGCGTGCGATCGTGCCCATGGGGCTGGACTTTGCGTTCGACACATCGGGCGTGGTGCCGGTGATCGAGGCGGGGCTGGCAGCACTTGGCAGTCACGGCGCCATCGGGCTGGTGGGCGTGCCTGCGAAGTCCGAGGCTTCGATCAACGTCAACATCGCCGCGCTGATGACGCCGGGCCATCGCATCATCGGCATCATCGAGGGCGACAGCGATCCGCAAGTCTTCATCCCCGAACTGATCGCCCATCACGCCGCCGGGCGCTTCCCGTTCGACCGGCTGATCACGACCTTCCCCCTCGCTGAGATCAACGAGGCGCTGGCGGCACAGGCGCGCGGAGAGTGCATCAAGGTGGTGCTGATCCCCTGATCCCTCAGTATCTCGCCCCGCAGACGCCGGGCCAAGGCCAAGACCACCATGCGCTACATTTTCGGCGGGGCCTGCCATCGCAAGGCTTGGTGGCGGAGCGGGAGTCCGCCATGGAGTGGCAAAAGGCATCCAACTTTGCTGGATTTTCGGCCCTTACACAAGGAACTGCTCCCACCTTTGCTCCCACCTCGTTAGCCGCTTTGTAAGGTGCTTGCATGAAGGCAGTGTTGCGGAGCACGGAGTTAATCAGATTGGCAACTTAGGCCCGCGAAGTCGCACTAAGGCCGACGTAAACGGGGTAAGACCTAGTCTGGGACTTCGCTGTCGTTGTCGCGTGACCGATTCAAGGGCAGGTCTATCGCTAGAACCTGCCGTAATCCTAAGGAGCCACAGGCATTGGATAGTAGCGCATGCGATTGGGGGCACGATTTCTGAAGGCAACGGCGCTACATGCCAAAACGCGGTCAAGCACAACCTGATTGGCAGTCCGACACAACGCGATGGATTGTCTGATGGCCGGGTTGTTGCATCTGAGCACAGTGTGCCACAAATTTATCTCGGTTGCGATAAGCATCCAACAGACTTTCTGGAGCTACGTAAGTAATTGTGAAGCTTTAACGACTACGGCATTACGATTACAGGCTTGAGCACCGCACCGCTTTCTCCCGCAGCAATTGCGTTGGAAATCTCATTCCAGAGGAAGCGCCGGATGCCTTCTTTGAACGGATACATCGGGTCCTCCTCAGGCTGCGATGGCGAGGGTGGGTAGGCGGGCGAGCGAGCGGGAAATGTTGTTGAGGGCGCGCACACCATCACCTTGGCGCTCGAACCGCGTGATGCGCTTGGCCAGCGCTCCAAACACCGCGGTCAGTTCCATGCGGGCAAGGTTCTGCCCCGCACAGCCGTGGGGGCCGTGGCCGAAGCCGAGGTTCTGCTTCTCGCGCCGGTCGATTCGGAAGGTATCCGGCTGTTCGAACTGGCGCTCGTCGCGGTTGGCGCTGGCATAGGAAACGACGACGCGAGTGCCAGCAGGTATCACGCTGCCATCGGAAAGCTCGGCGTCTTGGATGGTGACGCGGGCAAAGTTCTGCAGGGGCGTTTCCATACGGACGATTTCGTTCGCGGCGTGCATGGCCAGGCGCGGATCGGCGCGCAGCTTGTCCCATTCGGCGGGATTGTCGGCAAAAAGCTGGACGCCGGCAGCCATTGCGCTGATCGTGGTTTCGAAGGCGGCAACGACATAGCCCGCCAGCATGCCGATCGCGGTCTCGCGGCTGATTTCGCCGCGATGGGATGAGGCGACAAGCTTTGCAGCAAAGCCGCCGGGAAGGACGCTCTCTTCGTCATAAAGCTTGGTCAGCAGGCCCATCATTTCCTGAAGCCCGCCTAGACCCTGTTCCATACGGGCGTTGGCCGGGCCAGCCGCGTTCCACGACCCCGAAGCAAGATCGAGCAGCGCCGGGCGGACGTCATGTGGCCAGCCAATCAGGTCCATGACCACGCCGACGGGCAGGTCGAGCGCGAAATCGGCCACCGCATCGAACGCGCCCATGGCGGCAATGCGGTCTGCCAGCGCGGAAGCGCGCTGCTCGATGGTATCAGCGATGGGCTTCAACGCCGCAGGGCCGAGCGCTTCCATCATCAGCTTGCGCCGCGCGGTATGGACCGGCGGGTCCTGGCAGATCAGTGCTTCGTCCCATGCGGCGTTGATGATCGAGTTGAAGCCGATCCCCTGCGCCGAGGAAAACACCTGCCAGTCGTTGAGCGCGCGGCGCACGTCGGCATAGCGACCGACAAAGCAGGCGTTCGTGGCCTCAAGCCAGACGGCTGAGCCCTGATCCCTCAATGCACGGTATGTGGGCCACGGGTCTTCAAGGACCGCGTCCGAGAAGATGTCGACTGTGCTGACTGGCAGGGACATGTCAGGCGATCCCCTGCTTTCCGGGCGAGAGGATGTGGTTGGGGTCGAGCGCCTGCTTGAGCCGGGCGTTGAGGGCGCGATTGGCCTCGCCATATTGCTTGGCCACCAGGTCCATGGTGTTGACGCCGGTGCGGTAACTGGCCCAGCCACGTTCACCGAAGCGGGTGACCATCTCGCGGATACAGTCGTCCGCCTTCTTCTCTTCGACCGGATCCTCCTTGTCATACTGGATGAAGATCAGGTGATGTAGTTCGCGCCCGCCGATGGCGTAGGCGACCGAGTAGTCGAAGCCGTATTTGCCGAGGATCTCCTTGGCGAGTTCGGTCTGCTGTTGCGTCTCCACGCCTTTGGCCGGAGCGACGGGTGCGAAGCAGCACATCCCGCCGCCCCGCCAGCGCATGATGCCCTTTTCCTCGAGCGTGAGCTGGCCGGACATCAGGTTCTTGTGGTGTTCGAACCACAGATTGCCGCCCATCTCCTTCTCGGTCAGCACCTCGCCGCCCGATGCCTCGAACGCGCGGCGCACGATCGGCTCGATCGCAGCAATGATCTCGTCGGTGCCATAGAGCGCGAAATAGGTGTTCCACATGCCGAGGCCGTGCTTCTTTGCAAAATCGCGTACGACGTCGTCGGGGATGCTTTCCGGCTTGTCCCAGAGTTCCTCGCGGCGGTGGAACATGGCGATCTGGTAGGCAGCGCCCATCATCAGCACGACGTTGGGAATGAGGTTGTTCATGCGGAACGGGCGCATGGCATCGACGATCTTGGCGACGTCGCCCATCTCGTTGTGGCGGACCATGAACGGCTTGAATGCGGGCGGCTTGGGCATGAGCCAGAAACCGAGCTTGGTCACGACGCCAAAGTTCGATTGGGTGAAGATGCCGTCGATGTAGGGGCCGTAGCCCCACTTGAACGCCTGCCAGGTGGTCGAATTCTTGACGCTGCCCATGCCGGTGCGCACCACCGTTCCATCGGCCAGTACCACTTCCATGCCGCACTGCATGAAGAAGTGATCGCCATAGGGCGTGTAGCCGACACCGCGCTCCAGCGTATTGCCAAGCGGCGAGACGATCGGGCCGACGGTCGGCACGTCAAGCCAAAACGGCAGATTGTGCTCATCAAGATAGTCGCGCAGGTCCTGATAGGTGACGCCCGGTTCTACCAGCGCGGTGCCGAGTTCCGCGTCGATCTTGATGATCCGGTTCATCCGCTTGAGATCGAGGATCATTTGGCCGCTGCTGGCAGGTGTGGCGCAGCCATAGCCCATGTTCTTGCCGGTTGAGACGGTCCACAGCGGGAGCTTGTATTTGTTCGCGATCTTGAGGATCGCCTGCACTTCCTCGACCGATGCCGGCGCAACCGCGCCTGACGGCACGTGTTCGTGGCGGGGGTCGGGGGTAAAGCTCTTGGCATAGGGCAAGGTGCTTTCAGGATCGGCAAAGACCCATTCGGCCCCGACCACAGCGCGCAGTTCCTTGACCGCTGCGGCAAAGGCGCTCTTGTCGAGGTGCACCGGCAACTGGCGAGGACCATCGAGCGGCGAAGCGAAAGCGCTCGATCCCAGCATGGCGGCGCCAACGGCACCGGTGCGGATCACGTCGCGGCGGCTGATTCCGGTCATTCGCCTTTCTCCTTCGGATCGGCCTTCGAGGCATTGAGCCACTTTGCGAGCGCCTTGAGTTCGGCATCGCTGATTTCGGTCGGGCGGAAGGCGACCATGCCGCGCGGGCCGGTGCGGACGTATTGCTCGATCACCTCCACCGGCAACCCGCGCCCGCGGATGATCGGGGCAACGTGCTGGCCGTGGCAATAGCCGCAGGTCTTGGCGTAGACGGCCTCGGGCGAGCGCGGCGCTGGTGCGGCTTGGGCAAGCCCGCTGCAAATAACCACCGCAGGGAAGACGGACGCGACGATAGGACCGGCATATCTCAGGGCACGCGCCAGAACGGGCATTTTCGCTTCTCCCAGCCATCGTCTTCTATGGCCGAGGATTTTTAATCCTAATCCGACACTATGTCAGCTTTGACTTGGGATATTTTCAATCTTGCAAATCGTCAAGTTTATTCTTGGAGAGGTGCTTGGATCAGCGCGGGCAACGGCCGTTTGGTGATTTTCCGTGCATCTGCGGGAGCCACGCCGAGGCCCACGAGGATCGTGTTGACGACCTGCTCGGGGTAATCGCCGTCCCGTTCCTCTCGCAGCATGGTCGAAATCGCGGCGATGGTCGTGCCCAGGATCGCATCTCTCCCGAGGGCGCTATCCACGATCGTCAAATGCCCCGCCGCGATCGCGTCCACCACGGTCAGTTCGGCTTGACGGAACGTCTCTGCGCCGAAAATGATACCGTTCGCGCTGAGGTTGATCATCGATCTCCCCCAACCCGGAACCTCGCGAACACGATGCAGATAGAAGCGGATTGCCACTGAGATGCGCTCGCGAGGATCCGGAAGGAGCGAGACGGTGTGGGTGACTGCGGTCAGGAAATCGTGGGTGACCTCGTAGGTCACGGCTTCGCGTAGTTCGCTCATGCCGGAGAAATGGTCGTAGAACGTGGCGCGGGTGATGCTCGCGCGCTGCGAGACGT
This sequence comes from Novosphingobium sp., assembly GCA_041639335.1. Classification (GTDB taxonomy): domain Bacteria; phylum Pseudomonadota; class Alphaproteobacteria; order Sphingomonadales; family Sphingomonadaceae; genus Novosphingobium. The sequence goes on along the minus strand of JBEQCK010000036.1, from coordinate 7,577 downwards.
CTTCGATCCGCGCGTAGAGACCGTCCTCCTCGCCAAAGAGTTCGAAGGCTGCGGCGATGACTCTGGCGCGAGTCTTCGCTCGCCGTTGCCGGCCTAACTCAAGCCTGCGCGCCTTGTCAGATCTTGCGTCTGCCACTTACTTTCCCCATCGTGGTGCGACGCAGCAATAAACCAATCAGATACATTGCCAAATCCCAATCTTGTTGCGGTAATCCGCTAACGATCTGGGCTGGTCTGGAATAAAGGGGCAGGTGAAATCATTTTTACGGGCAGCACCCACAAGCGGGAGGCAACCGCAGTATTGCCGCACCTGAATACCTTGCACACGAAGTGACCGGAAGTGGCTTAAGCGGCCATTCCCGCAAAGGTGCCTGAATGTCCTATGTTGGTCGGCAGCCACCGGAAGGTTCTGGGACAAATCTGCCTTTCAGCGTCGCTTGCGTGAAGGACTGGCTACGCCAAAACCCGTCATCCGTGGAACGGGGTAAGCTACCCCTACAAGGGCCGGGTCTGCGGACTGACCGGAAAGGCGGCACCTGTGGAAGCGGGATAGCGGACATTCGCCAGCCGGGATCAACTAGTAGCTCCCAGCCAAGGTTTGCCGGTCAGGCGCGGCACTCGTGATGTTCCCTCAAGGTGTCTTCTCCCGCGATTGGATCAACGTTGGATCGATCAAGTCATTGAGGAACAGGGCAACCAGCGCCGAGTGGCTTGAGACGCCCGCCTTGGCGTAAATGCAGGGAAGCTGCGTACACAAGCTGCGACGTGACCTACAAAGTCTCCACCGGGAATTTTGACCACCTGCGCACCCAAGCACTCAAGGCTTCCGATCGCGAAGCCATGTCTTCCGCCGCAACGGTGCAGCGAACGCAGTCAAACTAGCTCACGTTCCGCTTGCACCCGTTCATTGCGGGCGCTGCGGTTGGCCAGAGCTTGCCAGGCGGCCTCGGCGTGCAGGAATTTAGTCCGTTGATTGGCAAGGCCACTCGTTTTCGCCTCATCGGCGCATTGTGCCACGCGTTCGAGGTAGAATTCTGTCAAAGCGCGCATCTGCATTCTCCAATAGGCCAAAGGGGGGGCAAGAACTTGAGCCTCCGAGCATGGCTTGTACCCACAGCGGGACATCGGGACTGTCCAAGCTCTTTCTCATCTTCGCGATCCGGGAGCGATAGTGGGCGACAAGATCAAAGCAGTTTGCAGAAACAGAGGTCTGCGCCTCTATCAGGGCCACCTGATGATGATAAAGTAGCTGATTGAGATCCATGGCGGTGCTCCGTTTTTGCGGGAGCACGGAGGTCTCTCAGCCGGGCCATGCATCGCCCAGCGCCGGTATGCCCGACATGGTGATCAGAGTGGTCGTTTACAAGGAGAGAGAGCGACTCAACCCAAATGAATAAACAACTCCCCGTGCGTACCAATTCACACGGCGTTTGAGCGGGATAATTCAACAGATATAAGGAAAACGGACCTTCATTGCGTTTTCGCCATTGAGGCTGTTGAACCCGGGGCAATTTCCTGTCGCAGGATCATCTGCTGAACGGAACGATCATTCGCCCTCCAAAATACTCCTTAGCAGAAGCTATATTAGCGGTCGTAGTCTTGGGCCAAGCTCTGGCCCTGATCGTTTTGCTGGCTTGGCTGATTGGCAACCTGGCATCCGGCTGAACTGGCCGAAGAATGGAGGCAGCTGCTCGTACCAGCGTGTCCATCGCACATCACAAGCCAAACAAAGCATTAGTTTTCCAAGGTCGTCTCGTGATATGACCAGTCTTGACCGACGCTCTGTGGCCACTTGGCCTGCATTTGCGCTGCAATCTCTCAGCCAAGCTTCTGCGCAGCCTTTGCGGCCTTGCGAGGATTCCGGTCAATGGCACCTGCCCAATCACTTTCGATGCATGCCCCGGACGGGTTAGGGCTTGCGATCGTTCTTGCGTCAAGCACGCCGTTGGTGCTGATGGATCCTTCCCTGACGGTAAGAGCGGCCAGCGGATCTTTCTGCACCCTCTTCGATCTCGATCCCAAGGAAGTTTCCGGGCGCAAGCTACTGGATTTGGGGGCGGGGGAGTGGAACCTTCCACGCTTACGCTCCTTGCTGACCACCACAATAGCGGGAAGCGTTGCTATCGAAGCGTACGAACTTGATCTTCAACGCCCAGGACGTTTGCATCATCTCGTGCTGAACGCACAGCGCCTTGCCTATGGGGCGGACCACGAAGTCGGCCTCTTGCTGGCGATTGCGGACGTTTCAGAGTCGCGACTGCTGACTGATCAGAAAGACGATCTCATCAAGCAGAAACAGGTGCTTCTTCAGGAACTTCAGCACAGGGTCGCCAATAGCCTTCAGATCATAGCGAGCGTCCTGATGCTGGGTGCGCGCCGGGTGCAGTCCGAGGAGGCACGTAGTCATCTCAAGGAAGCCCATGAACGGGTCATGGCCGTTGCGCGTTTGCAAAAGCACCTGACCACATCAACAGCGGAAGGGGTGGCCCTGGCAGAATATTTGACGACCCTTTGTGCAAGCATAGGTGCCTCGATGATCCTAGAGCCTGAGCACCTGAAGTTATCGATTGCGGTCGACGATACAGTTTTCAGCGCTGAAGCATCTGTCAGCATGGGACTGATCGTGACCGAACTGGTGATCAATGCGCTCAAGCATGCCTTCCCCGATCACAAAGCTGGGGGCGAAATCCACGTCACCTTCCGCTCCTTGGCCAAAGGCTGGTTGCTTCAAGTGACAGACAATGGGGTCGGCAAGTCACAGGACGCCCCGCCCGGACTCGGGACCAGCATAGTCGAAGCCTTGGCAAAGCAGTTGCAAGCTACGGTCATTGTGACGGCTGCACATCCAGGCACCAGCGTCATGATCAAGCACCTTGCTGCATCGCGCGCCGTAACCTCCTGAGCATGGCACTTCGCGCAGCCACTACCTCGCCGGGGCCCTTGTTTGCTGCGCATTTCAACCCATATTCCAATGACCAGATCTGAACCGCACCGGGATTGCCGGAGGCCCTAACTCCTGAGAGGAAGGGTCTACGATGAGCAAGACGACGAACAAGTTTGCACCTGAGGTACGTGAGCGAGCGGTCCGCCTGGTGCTGGACCAAGAGGGCGAACATCCATCCCGCTGGGCAGCGATCACCTCCATTGCCGCCATGATCGGTTGTTCCGGCCACACGCTGCTGGAATGGGTGAAGAAGGCCGAGGTCAACAGCGGCAAGCGAGCCGGCGTTCCCACCGAGTTGGCAGACCGTTTGAAGGCGCTGGAACGCGAGAACCGCGAGCTGCGGCAGGCCAACGAGATCCTGCGCAAAGCGTCTGCATATTTTGCCCAGGCGGAGCTCGACCGCCCGTTCAAGCGATGACCAGCTTCATTGATGAGCATCGGGGTGAGTATGGGGTCGAGCCGATCTGCCGGGTATTGCCGATCGCCCCATCCACCTACCACGAGCGCGTGGCACAGCGTCGCGATCCGTCGCGCCTGTCGTCACGTGCTCAGCGCGATGAGGCGATGAGGCCCGTGGTTCGGCGTGTGTTTGACGCCAACTTCAAGGTCTATGGCGTGCGCAAGGTGTGGCGCCAGATGCAGCGCGAAGGCTTCGATATTGCCCGCTGCACGGTCGAACGGCTGATGCGTGATCTGGGCCTGCAGGGCGTGATCCGGGGCAAGCCGGTGAAGACGACGATCAGCGACAAGGCGGCGCCATGTCCGCTCGATCAGGTCAACCGCCAGTTCCATGCCCCGGCGCCGAACATGCTGTGGGTGTCGGACTTCACCTACGTGGCGACCTGGGCGGGGTTCGTATACGTAGCCTTCGTGATCGACGTCTACGCCCGCTATATTGTGGGCTGGCGAGTGAGCAGGACGGCGCATGCCAGCTTTGTGCTGGATGCCCTCGAACAGGCGATCCATGATCGGTGCCCTGTCCATCGTGGGGGCCTGATCCACCACAGCGACCGCGGTAGCCAATATGTCTCGATCAAATATACCGAGCGCCTTGCCGAGGCCGGGATCGAGCCGTCGGTCGGGAGCGTTGGCGACAGCTACGACAACGCTTTGGCCGAGACGATCAACGGTCTTTACAAGGCCGAGGTCATCCACCGGCGGGGGCCCTGGCGATCATTTGAAGCCGTTGAATACGCCACGCTCGAATGGGTGGACTGGTTCAACAACCGGCGCCTACTCGCGCCGATCGGCAATATCCCGCCTGCCGAAGCCGAAGAGCGCTACTACGCCACGCTGGACGACACGCCCATGGCAGCATAATTTAACCCGAATGGCCTCCGACAATCCCGGGGCGGTTCACAGCGCCTCCGAAACTGCTTCGGTCGCTGTCGCTGACCCATTCGGTGCTTTATGGCCTTGGCGTCACAATCGGGGCGGGGATCTACGTTCTTGTTGGTGTAGCGGCCGGACGCAGCGGCATGAACGCGCCGATTGGGTTTCTGATCGCTGCACTGGCGATGGCATTTACCGCCGCTTCCTTTGCCGAACTGGGTACCCGGATGCCCGTGAGCGCCGGTGAAGCGGCCTATGATGGACGACATTTCAAGCACCATGCCAGGGCATGTTGGCGGAATGGGGATGGACCACCGGAAAGAGTTCCCTGGCCTGAGGCTGGCGTCCCACACCGGCATTGGTCAGTCCGCAGGGCCGTCCCGCGCTTCGCGCGCCTGCAGCAGCTTGGTCAGCGATTCAACCGCCGCCGTTAAGGAGAGCATCTCCTTGTCGCGTAACTCGTCGAGCTTCTGGTGCAGTAACTCGATCTCGAGTTCTGCCTTGACGTTGATCTGATAGTCGGCCGCGGCGTCCTTGCGATCGACGTCCTGCTGCCGATTCTGACTCATAATGATGAAGGGTGCGGCGTAGGCAGCCTGGAATGAGAGGACAAGGTTGAGCAGGATGAACGGATATGGATCCCAGCGCTGCACATATGCGGTTATGTTCAGCGCGATCCACACGAGTAGGCTGGTGGTTTGGACGATGATGAACGGCCACGACCCCATTGTGGCGGCGACATAGTCCGCGATCCGCTGACCGGCCGTAAGCAAAGAAGTTGTCTGCGAAACCGCATGCCGCCTCTGTTCACGCCGGGCCTCGCGAAGTTGGCTTAATAATGCTGCATCTTCGTGGCGGGTGTTGTCGTGAGGGTCGGCGATAGCCATGGATAGGCTCCTTCCCCTCGCTATAGCATGTTGGGCGTTTGAATGGCGAAAATTCGGTAGCAGCTCAACCTCCGTCAATCGGCCATGGCGTACATGGTGGCGCATTCGTTCTCGCGAAAAGCTGTCGTTCGCGGCAGTATCCGGCAATTGCCAGTTTGTCCCAGACCAAGTCTTTTCGCTGTGGCCGAAGTGCGATGAGCTGGCGGCAGGAATCGATTACGGCAATTCGATGCTCGAACATCCGGAATTGCGGCGTCTTGGGTCGGTCGGCGCACAGCGGTCAGAACTTGAAACCAGACGTCTGACCCATCTGTAACCTGCAAAGTGCGTTCCCTTCAGAACCTGCCGGCTGCGATGCGGGCAAGGGCCTATAGTACTTCGCTCAAGCCCGATACCTCAAAGCTTCAAGCAGCAGGCCGAATGCTGCCGATGGCTGGCGGCGGCTGGGGTAGTACAGGTAGTATCCATCGAACGGATCGCACCAGTCTTCCAGCACGCGGACGAGGGTGCCGTCAGCGACAAATGGTACAACCCGATCCTCGATCAAATGCGCAAGCCCATGACCGGAAAGTGCGGCTTCAACGATCAGATCGACGTCGTTGAACAGTAATTGCCCGCCAACCTTGATGTTGAGCTCGCGGCCAGCCTGCTCGTACTCCCAGGCATAGATGCTGCTGTTGGGCATGCGCAGGTTGATGCAAGTGTGATCAGCCAAGTCCTGCGGCGCTATCGGCTTGCCATGTCTGGCAAAGTAAGCAGGAGAACCGACGGTCGCCATGCGCAAGCGCGGACCGATGGGCATGGCGATCATGTCCTGCTCGAGCCGCTGCCCAAGGCGAACGCCAGCATCGAAACGCTCGGCCACGATATCGGTGAAACCAGCCTCGATATTGAGTTCGACTGATATGTCCGGATAGCTGGCAGCAAGGCGATCGATTGCGGGCCAGAGGATCGTGCGAGCGGCATGGGCCGAGGTCGTGATGCGAATGTTGCCTGCAGGCCGTTCGCGCAGCTCGGTCAGGGCCGAGATCCGGTCGTCGATGTCGTCAAGCGCCGGGCGCAGGGTTTCAAGCAGACGCTCGCCAGCCTGCGTCGGCGCAACGCTCCGTGTGGTTCGCGTGAGAAGCGGCAAGCCGAGCTTTGCTTCGAGCCGACGCATCGCATGGCTGAGGGCCGATTGTGACAGACCCAGCCTGGCGGCTGCGCGCGTGAAGCTGCGCTCTTCGGCAACGACGACGAAAAGTGCGAGGCTGCCAAGATCTTCCCGCAAGGTGTGGCTGCGCTGTTTCATGACAATCAGTCATAGGGTCATCCCATTTTCCCCGTCTAGTGGGGATAATCGGCAGGACCTATCCTTTGGTAAGGATCGAAGGAGCATGCCAGATGTCCATCACCATTCCAGAGGTCACGCTCGAAAACGGAGTAGCCATGCCAGTGCTGGGCTTCGGCGTCTTCCAGGTACCCGATCCGGCGGAGTGCGAGCGCAGTGTGGCCGAGGCTATCGCGGCCGGCTACCGCCTGATCGATACCGCTGCATCCTATGGCAATGAAGCCGCCGTGGGCGCAGGCATCCGAGCAAGCGGCATTGACCGTGCAGAGCTCTTCATCACCACCAAGCTTTGGGTGCAGGACGCCAGCTATGACCGTGCCAAGGTAGCGTTTGAGCGTTCGCTCGAAAAGCTGCGGCTGGATTACCTCGATCTCTACCTGATCCACCAGCCTTACGGCGATGTCTATGGCGCGTGGAAAGCCATGGAAGAGCTGCATCGCGCAGGCCGTATTCGTGCGATTGGCGTGAGCAACTTCTATCCCGACAGGCTGATGGACCTTGCGCTTCACACCAAGGTCAAGTCCGCGGTCAACCAGATCGAGATGCACCCCTTTCACCAGCAGCATGATGCGCAGGTCCTCATGCAGAATCTCGGTATCCAGCCTCAGGCGTGGGGACCGTTTGCCGAAGGCCGCAATGGCTTGTTCGAGAACGAGACGCTGGCCGCGATTGGCCGCAAGCATGGCAAGTCGGTCGCACAGATCGTGCTGCGCTGGCTGGTCCAGCGTGGGATCGTAACCATTCCCAAAACGGTCCGGCGTGAACGCATGGCCGAGAATCTGGCGATCTTCGATTTCGCGTTGGATGACGCAGACTTCGCCGCAATCGCCGAACTGGACAACAAGACGAGCGCCTTCTTCGATCATCGCGATCCGGCGATGGTCAAGTGGATTGGCACCCGCGAGCTGGAAGGATGACTACCATGCCTGAATTGACAGGAAAGGGTATCGGCCGCCGTGGTCTGCTCTTGTCGGCCGGGACCATGGCCGCACTGCCACTGCTTGGAAGCCAAGCGCATGGGCGAGAGCGGTCTGGCAAGGCGCCCACGCGAAGCATCAAGACCACGCTCGGCACGCGCAGGCTT
>JBEQCK010000035.1:0-24800 GCA_041639335.1 Novosphingobium sp. | reverse complement strand
CTCTTCCGATCTCGTCCGCGCACAGTTCCAGACGCGCACGATCGAAGACCGCTTCATCCAGATCGGCATGGGCTACCGCATCGTCGGCGGCTTCCGCTTCTACGAGCGCGCCGAAATCCGCGATGCGCTGGCTTATCTGCGCCAGATCGCCAGCCCGCAGGACGATCTCGCTTTCGAGCGGATCTACAACACGCCCAAGCGCGGCCTTGGCGACAAGACGCTGGAAAAGCTGCACCGCCATGCGCGGGCGCGCGGCATCCCCCTCTCGCTGGCCTCGGTGGAAATCCTCGACACCGACGAACTGCCCGCCCGCGCGTGCAACACGCTCGCCTCGCTGATGCGCGATTTCGCCCGGTGGCGCGATGCGTCGAAGCAGCTGGTGCCCGCAGAACTTGCCCGCACGATCCTCGACGAGAGCGGCTACACCGCCGCGCTGCAGGCGGAGAAGACCGCCGAAGCCGCCGGACGCCTTGAAAACCTCACCGAACTCGCCCGCGCGATGGAGGAATACGAGACGCTGGGGGACTTCCTCGAACACGTCAGCCTCGTCATGGACAACGAGAACGCCGCCGACGAGGACAAGGTCACGATCATGACCATCCACGCCGCCAAGGGGCTGGAATTCGACAACGTGTTCCTGCCCGGGTGGGAAGAAGGCGTGTTCCCTTCGCAGCGCTCGCTGGATGAAGGCGGCCTCGCCTCGCTGGAGGAGGAACGCCGCCTCGCCTACGTCGCGATCACCCGCGCCCGCCGCCGCTGCACGATCATCCACGCCGCCAATCGGCAGATCTACGGCCAGTGGACCAGCTCGATCCCCTCGCGCTTCATCGGCGAACTGCCCGCCGAACATATCGAGGAGGAAACCACGCTCTCGGGCGGCGCATCGATGTGGCGGGCGAACTGGAGCGAGCGGGACGATCCCTTCGCCCACGTGGCTCAGGCCAGCGCCAACCGCGCGGCCTCACGCGGCCCCGGTTGGCAACGCGCCGCCGCCCAGCCGTTCGCCCCGGCCCCCCGCCGCATCGCAGAATCGACCCGCAGCGCCGCCAGCTTCGCCGCCAAACCGCGCGGCGACATTGCCGTGGGCGCACGCGTGTTCCACGAAAAGTTCGGTTATGGCACCGTGGCGGAGCAGGAGGGCAACAAGCTTGAGATTGATTTCGAGGGCGGCGGCCGCAAGCGGGTGATCGACAGCTTCGTGAAGTTGGCGGGGTAGCAGCCCGCAGCTTAGCTATCCAGTTTAGCCAAGGCAGCATGCAGTTCGCCGGTGCTCGCCTGTTCCAAGTTCAGATCGCCGAACGGGCCCATGAAAACCCGGAACGGCGGCTTGCCGGCGCGGGGAAAGGCACCCCGCATCACCCGCACAAGATCCGGGCTCGCATCACAAGCGACCGTGACATCGAAGCGCGGCGTGCCGTCGCCATCAGTCGCGAGGTGGTAGACAAGCGCCACCCGGGTGTCAGACAATCCCAGCTTAGCTTCCGCTGCTTCGGCAAGAGCCCGCAACAGCGCCCGGAATTCTTGGGCAGGCTCGAACAGAGCCATGCTCCTTACAGCGCCGAAACCGCCAGAAATTCCGGAATCGGACCGTTCCACTCGCCGGGCTTCGACGGCGGTTCGGAGTGGTCGCGGTAGCTGTGCTGTTCGCGGCGCGGGGCGCGTTCCGGGCGGGCTTCTTCACGCGGTTCGCGTTCGGTGCGGGGTTTGCGTTCCTCGCGCGCGGGACGTTCGCGGCGGCTTTCGCGCTTCGGCTCTTCCTCGCTCCGCTCCGGCTTGGCCGCACGAGGCTTGCGCTCTTCCTTCTCGGCGATCTCGAGCTTGAACTCGGGGATCTTGGTGCCCTGCAGCTTCTCGACGTTGTCGATCGCCTCGGCATCTTCGGACGCGACCAGCGTGAAGGCGCGGCCCGTTGCGCCGCCGCGGCCGGTGCGGCCGATGCGGTGGACGTAGTCGTCCGGGTGCCAGGGCGTGTCGAAGTTGAAGACGTGGCTCACGCCCTTCACGTCCAGCCCGCGCGCGGCGACGTCGGACGCGCACAGGATCGTGATGTCGCCATCCTTGAACTTCTGCAGTTCGGCATTGCGCGAGCTCTGGTCCATGTCGCCGTGGATTTCGCCGGCAGCAAAGCCGTGGCGCTGCAGCGACTTGGCCAGTTCGCGCACGGTCGTCTTGCGGTTGGCGAAGACGATGGCGGTGGTGACGTTGTCGGTGCGCAGCAGCTGGCGCAGGACTTCGCGCTTCTGGCGCGAGGTGCAGCGGACCTTGAACTGGGCGATGCTGGTGTTGGTCGACGCCGGACGCGCCACTTCGATCATCTTCGGGTTCGACAGGAACTTGTCGGCCAGCTTCTTGATCGGCGGCGGCATCGTTGCCGAGAACAGCAGCGTCTGGCGCTGGGTCGGCAGCTTGGTGCAGATGTTCTCGATGTCGGGGATGAAGCCCATGTCGAGCATGCGGTCAGCCTCGTCGATCACCAGCAGATCGCAGCCGGTCAGCAGGATCTTGCCGCGCTCGAACAGGTCCATCAACCGGCCCGGCGTAGCGATCAGCACGTCGACACCGTCCTGCAGCGCCTTGACCTGATCGCCCATCTGCACGCCACCGATCAGCAGCGCCATCTTGAGATCGTGATTCTTGCCATACTTCTCGAAGTTTTCGGCGACCTGCGCGGCGAGTTCGCGCGTCGGCTCGAGAATCAGCGAGCGCGGCATCAGGGCGCGGCGGCGGCCGTGGGCCAGAATGTCGATCATCGGCAGCACGAACCCGGCCGTCTTGCCGGTGCCGGTCTGGGCAATGCCGATGATGTCCTTCATCATCAGGACAGCGGGAATTGCCTGCGCCTGGATCGGAGTGGGCTCATCATAGCCGGCATCGAGCACCGACTGGAGCAATTCATCCGAGAGGCCGAGATCGGCAAACTTCATGCAGGCAATTTTCCGAGAACTAGAGACGGCACGAACGCATTTGTGCCCGCTGGACAGCCTGCATCGCAAAATGCCGCCAGCACTGTCAGCGCGCTAAGACGATATGCCCCGAAAAGTCAAGAATTCCGCGACGAGACGGGACCGTCAGTCATCTTCCAGTACGAGTTCGCGCATCTTGGTAATGGCACAGTTCGCTCCGGCCCGCGAATGGATCGTGTCCCGGCCGGCACAGAGCTGCCCGTCCTCATTCCGCTCGACATAGAAGCCCGAATAAAAGTCGCGGGCGCGGCAGGATTTGTCGAGGCTGGCACCGATCAGCTTTCGCCCCCGCGTGACGAGCAAGAGGCGATCCTGTGATTCGATCTGCACCCCGGCAATGCTGGTGATCGGCAGGCATTTGCTGGTCTTGCGCTCATAGAAACGCGGCGGCTGTGGCGCGGCGGGCATGGGCGTATACATCTGGCCGGGCAGGCGCGGGGCAATACGAATGATCATGCGCTGTTCGATGCGCACCTGATTCCACGACTGGTCGCTCAAGCCATCGGCAATGAAGCTGTCGAAGGCGCCGGACCTGAAATCATCATCGATCAGCGGCGATCCTGCAGGAATGGTAGCAGTCGCCCATTGCGCATCGCTGTCAGCCACCACCACAGGTGCACCGACCGGTACGGCCAGCAGCATGCCCAATGAGGCCAAGAGATTGAATGCAATGGGCATTTCGATGTTAAAACTCTTGAAGTCCCCTCTACGGCCCAGCGGCCCTGACCCCGCCCGATCCGCTCGTCACACCCCTAGCCTGCGGGGTTGAACCGTTGCTTAACCTGCCAGCAATGAAAAATGAATTGCCCTTGCCGCAGGGTGGCAATAGCCGATGCGCCAATGAGCGATACGTTTCTGGCAGCAGCGGCCCGCCTGCTCGGGCCAAAGGGGTTGAACACCGACCCTGAGGACATGGCACCCTGGCTGACCGATTGGCGCGGCCGCTATACCGGCGCAGCGCGGGCAATCGCCTCGCCAGCCAATACCGCCGAGGTCGCCGCCCTCGTCAAGCTGTGCGCCAGGCATGGCGTGCCGATCGTGCCGCAAGGCGGCAACAGCGGCATGTCGGGCGGCGCCACTCCGTTCGAGAGCGGCGCCGAGATCATTCTCTCCTTGCGCCGCATGAACCGGATCACCGCGCTCGATGCCGCGGCGCGTTCTGCCACGTGCGAGGCGGGCGTCATTCTTCAGGTCCTGCACGAAGCGGCGGAGAAAGAGGGCCTGCGCTTCCCGCTGACGCTTGGCGGCAAGGGCTCCGCCACGATCGGCGGCCTCGTCTCGACCAACGCCGGCGGCACGCAAGTCCTGCGGCATGGCTCGATGCGGGCGCTGGTGCTGGGGGTCGAAGCCGTCATGGCCGATGGCAGCGTGCTCGATCTGTTGACCCCGCTCAAGAAGGACAACCGGGGTTTCGATCTCAAGCAGGTGCTGATCGGTTCGGAAGGAACGCTCGGCATCGTCACGGCTGCGACCTTGCGGCTCGCTCCGGCGATTGCTGGCAGGACGGTGATGTGGGCAGGCACGGGCTCGCTGCATGATGCGCGCAGCCTCCTGCTGCTGGCCGAGGACATGGCGCCGGGGCTGCTGGAAGGTTTCGAGGTCCTGCCCCAGCACAGCCTGGAGGCGGTTCAGGCCTACACTCCCGGCACGCGCGCGCCACTGGCGGAACCTCATGCCTGGCACGCCCTGATCGAACTGGTCGCAGGCGACGAGGACACCGCCGCAAGGTTGCCCGAACTGGCCGAACGCATCCTTGCCACGGCGTTCGAACGCGATCTCATCGCCGATGCCACGATCGCCGCCAGCGAAGACCAGGCCGAGCGCATGTGGCTGATCCGCGAGACCATATCGCCCGCCGAACGCGCGCTCGGCCCGGCGATGCAGCACGACATCTCCGTTCCGGTCGAGAAGATGCCCGCCTTTGTCGAGGCCGCCGTCCCTCGCCTCGAGGCGGACTGGCCGGGCACCCGCGCGGTCTGCTTCGGGCACCTCGGCGACGGCAACGTCCATTTCCACGTCATCGCCCCGCCGGGCAGCGATCGGACCTTGTGGGAAGCGGGCGACGGCAAGGCCATCAGCGCACAAGTCCACGACATGGTGGCGGCGTGGGGCGGCTCGATCTCGGCAGAACACGGCATCGGCAGGCTGAAGCGCGACGAATTGGCGCGCCTCGCCGATCCGGCGATGCTGGCCACGATGCGCGCGATCAAGCAGGCGCTTGACCCGGACGGCCTGCTAAACCCCGGAAAGCTTGTCTGACGCGGCTTGCGCGGCCTTCTGGCAGTCCCTAAGAACCGGCGTTCCCGCTAAGCCGCGGCCAGAGTGAATTTTGCCCGCGCGAATGTTTTGATTCTTGGAGAGATGCAAAATGGCCAGCGCGCCGCAAGCGAACCTGCCGATGTTCTACAACGACCTGATGCCGCTCAACAGCCGGGACCATGCAACGTGGAAGGCCAAGAACGCGGACGCAGCGCCCTGGCTGATCGGACAGCACGCCATCCCCCTGACGGCTGAGGAATTTCCGCAGGCAGCACGCCATTACCCGATCATCTTCGCATCGGGTGACAACCCCGTTCCGCTGGCACTGATGGGCCTCAACGAAGGCGTGAACGTCTTTGTCGACGAAGAAGGCAAGGTCACCCAGCCGATCTACATCCCGGCTTATGTCCGCCGCTATCCGTTCCTGCTGGCCAAGCTGAACCCGAACAGCGAAGAACTTTCGCTGTGCTTCGATCCGTCTGCCGGCCTGCTTGGCGATTCGGTGGAAGGCCAGGAGCTCTTCACCGACGGCCAGCCTTCCGAAGCGACGCAGGCCGCACTCGGCTTCTGCGAACAGTTCGAACAGGCCGGCCAGCGCACGCAGGCCTTCATCGACGAGCTGAAGAAGCATGACCTGCTTATGGAAGGCGAAGTCGCCATCCAGCAGCAGGGCAACGAACAGCCCTTCATCTATCGCGGCTTCCAGATGGTAAATCAGGAAAAGCTGCGTGATGTGCGCGGTGACGTGCTGCGTGGCTGGGCACAGAGCGGCCTGCTGCCGCTGCTCTATGCCCACCTGTTCTCGCTCGAACTGATCAGCCAGATCTTCGGCGCCCAGGTTCAGCTGGGCAAGGGTCCGATCCCGGCGATCCAGGTTCCGGCCGAATAAGCCCGGACACGATTTGACACGAGGCTTGAGCGATCAGGCCACAGGTCAACAGAAAAGCGCGATGAGCCACTCGGTTCATCGCGTTTTTTCTTGGGGTGTTGCAAAAATCCCTCGAAACCCCTTGCAGGGGCAATGCCCCTCACCTATCTTGTGATTGTTGCGTTGCGGCTCCCCTCATGGCCCAGCGTAACTGGTGCACTCACGTGCACCTCCTCCCTGAACCTTGGCCACCTGGAGCTTGCTCCAGGTGGTTTTTTCTTGGGTTACATGAGCTTGGGCACCTTTGCCCACGCGCTTCGCCTGCGCGCTTTGGCCTTACAGGCGCAGTCTACTCGGCAGCAGTGCGCCAGCGGCCGCGGTCGGATGCACGGCCAAGGTCCGCCACGTCTACTGCGAGTCGGCGCACCAGCCCCACCAGCAATTCGATCGTGGCATCAAAGCCAGGGCCGGGTTCGGCCATCCGTGCATCGAGGTAGCAGGTACGGTCGATCTCGAGCTGCATGCAGTGAAGCCCCTCGGCGCGCCGTGCGTGCCGCTCCAGCACATAGCCCCCGGCATATGGCCGGTTGTGCGATACCCGTCGGGCAGCTTCGGTGAAGAAGCCGAATGCGGATGCCACCACGCCTCCATCGCACGAAGCGCCGAAGCGATCGCCGACCACGAATTCCGGCGCGCGTTCTCCGGGCGAACGCGCCGCCAGCGGGGGCATCGAATGAAGGTCAATCAGCAGGGCAGCGCCCCAACGGTCACGGATTGTCTCGAGCGTGGTGGCGAGCGCGGCGTGATAGGGCTGGTGCACCGCGGCAATCCGCTCTGCCAGTTCGCTATGATCAAGCCTGCGCTTCCACAGCTCCCCCAGACCCGGCAAACGACGCGGCACCAGCCCAAGCCCGCTGCGTGCGCGCCTGCCGAAACCGCTGGGCGCTGCCGAAGCATCTGCTGGCGGACCGCCGACCATTTCCCAGTCGACATCATCGCTGGCGCGGTTGAGATCGAGCATGGCTCGCGGTGCATGGGCGACGAGCAGCGCCGCGCCAGTGCGACGGGAAACCGCCTGCCCCAGCAGGTCCGCGTAGCGATCCTCAAGCCGAGGCGCCGCAAATGCGGGATGACGCATCCGGTCAAGCAGCGACTTGGCATAGGCCCGTCCTGCATGCGGGACGGCAATGATCACCGGGATTGGCGAAGGGTCGATAGTCGTCAGGCTGTAGGCCGGCACACCGGGATTGCCCGGCACCGACCCGCCATGGACCGATGCCGAATCGCCCTGGTGCTCACCCTCATGCTGCATCACGCAAAGGTGCAACCGATTCGCACGCAAGTCAAAGCAAGGTCCAAGAACGACTGCACCACATCAGGGGCGTTAGAGTTTGGGCCCTTAGCAAAAAGCGGTTTGCGCGAAGCTGCGGACGGGAGATTGTTAACCCCATCCGCGTTATAAGCCACCGAACTGAAGCCCCACTATAAACAACAGGTTCGCCATGATCCGGATCCTGCTCGCCGAAGACGAAGAGGCGATGCGCACATACCTTACCCGCGCGCTCGAAAACGCAGGTTACGCCGTGACGGCCGTGGACCGTGGCACCGCTGCGATCCCGCTGCTCGAAAGCGAGCACTTCGACCTCCTCCTGTCGGACATCGTCATGCCGGAAATGGACGGAATCGAACTGGCGCAGCGTTGCAGCGAGATCAGCCCTGCTACCAAGGTCATGTTCATCACCGGCTTTGCCGCCGTGACGCTCAAGGCAAATCGCGAAGCACCTCAGGCCCGGGTCCTGTCAAAGCCGTTCCACCTCAAGGACCTGGTGCTCGAAGTCGAGCGCGTGTTCGAGGATGCGCAGTTCGCCGGGAGCCGCTGAAGCCCGGCTGCAAATTTCCCCCTTGCCATGAATCGGGACGGGGGCTAATGGCGCGCTTCCCGACGCGATCAGCGGTTCGCCGCCAGCCTCGGGACAAGCAGATGGTGCGGGCGTATAGCTCAGTGGTAGAGCACTATGTTGACATCGTAGGGGTCGCAAGTTCAATCCTTGCTACGCCCACCATCGCATAAGAAACCCCGCCATTGGCGGGGTTTTTTGTTGATCGCCGCAGGGTCAAAGTGGCGGGAGCGACCAGCGCCCCCGCCCGTTTTGTCTTACTTGCCCTGCCAGTTCGGCTTGCGCTTCTCGGCAAAGGCAGCCGCACCTTCACGCGCATCGCTGGAAGTGAATACCGGCGCGATATAGGCCTGCTGCTTCTGCCACATCTCTGCCTCGGTCCATTCGTGCGAATCACGGATGATGCCCTTCGAAGCAATAAGTGCCAGGGGACCGTTCTCGGCAACCTTGGCCGCCAGCGCCTTGGCCGCATCGAGCGATGGACCTTCGACGATCTGGTTGATGAAGCCCAGTTCGTACGCGCGCTGCGCCGTGATGAAATCGCCGGTCAGCGCCAGTTCCATCGCGATGCGCGGCGGAATCTGGCGCGGCAGCTTGATCAGGCCACCGGCAGCAGCGGCAAGGCCGCGCTTGGCTTCGGGAATGCCGAACTTGGACGAAGCGCTGGCCACGATCAGGTCGCACGACAGCGCCAGTTCCATGCCGCCAGCCAAGGCATAGCCATCGACCGCCGCGATGATCGGCTTCTTTGGCGTCCATTCCGACAGTCCGCCAAAGCCGCGCCCCGGAATCGAGGGCGATTCCCCGCGCAGGAAGCCCTTGAGGTCCATGCCCGAGCAGAATGTGCCGCCCGCCCCGGTGAGGATCGCGCAGCGAAGGTCGGCCTCGGCATCGAGCCGGTCCATCGCTGCCGAGATGCCCTCGGCCGCAGCCTTGTTCATCGCGTTCTTCGCATCGGGCCGGTTGATCGTGACGATCAGCACGTTGCCATCGACTTCTGTAAGGACTTCCGCCTCGCTCATCGCATCTCTCCAAAAGGGCTTGCACCCGGCTTTAACCGGTCACTTAAATATCTGCATTGCCCATGCGCGGATGTCCAGCGCAAAGCCTGCAAAAATTGCGCGAATCGCCTACCTGCCTTGCGCGCGGGGAAGCCTCTGCTAAGGGAAGGCGCAATTTCTCTCCCCAGCTTGAAAGACAGGACGGACATGGCGAAGATCAAGGTGAAGAACCCGGTCGTCGAACTCGACGGCGATGAAATGACCCGGATCATCTGGGAATGGATCCGTGAGCGCCTGATCCTTCCCTACCTCGACATCGACCTCAAGTACTACGACCTCTCGGTCCAGAAGCGCGACGAGACGGACGACCAGATCACCATCGATTCCGCCAACGCGATCAAGCAGTATGGCGTCGGCGTGAAGTGCGCCACGATCACCCCTGACGAGCAGCGCGTCGAGGAATTCAACCTCAAGTCGATGTGGAAGTCGCCCAACGGCACGATCCGCAACATCCTCGGCGGCGTGGTCTTCCGCGAACCGATCGTGATCCAGAACGTGCCGCGTCTGGTCCCGGGCTGGACCGACCCGATCGTCGTCGGCCGTCACGCTTTCGGCGACCAGTATCGCGCCACCGACTTCGTCGTCCCCGGCCCCGGCAAGCTTCGCCTCGTCTGGGAAGGCGACAACGGCGAGACGATCGACCGCGAAGTATTCAACTACCCCTCGGGCGGCGTCGCTATGGCGATGTACAACCTCGACGATTCGATCCGCGACTTCGCGCGCGCCTCGTTCAACTATGGTCTGTCGCTGGGCTGGCCGGTCTATCTGTCGACCAAGAACACGATCCTCAAGGCCTATGACGGCCGCTTCAAGGACCTGTTCCAGGAAGTGTTCGACAGCGAAGGCTTCAAGGAGAAGTTCGCCGCCGCCGGCATCAGCTACGAACACCGCCTGATCGACGACATGGTCGCCTCGGCGCTCAAGTGGTCGGGCAAGTTCGTCTGGGCCTGCAAGAACTACGATGGTGACGTGCAGTCCGACACGGTTGCGCAGGGCTTCGGCTCGCTCGGCCTGATGACCTCGGTCCTCATGTCGCCCGACGGCAAGACCATCGAGGCTGAAGCCGCCCACGGCACCGTGACCCGTCACTACCGCCAGCACCAGCAGGGCAAGCAGACCTCGACCAACCCGATCGCCTCGATTTTCGCCTGGACCCGTGGCCTCATGTACCGCGGCAAGTTCGACGAGACCCCGGAAGTCGTGAAGTTCGCCGAAACGCTCGAGCGCGTCTGCATCGAAACTGTCGAAAGCGGCAAGATGACCAAGGACCTCGCGCTGCTGATCGGCCCCGATCAGGCGTGGATGACCACCGAGAAGTTCTTCGAAGCCATCGTCGAGAACCTCGAAGCGGAAATGAAGAACTGGGCGTAAGCGCCGGTTCCTTCATGGAAACAGCAAAGGGCTCCGGTTCACGCCGGAGCCCTTTTGCTTTGGCAACAGTTCGACATGCGGAAACGGATGACACCACTGCCCCCCTCCCCTAACCTTGCGGAATGGCAGGCAATCTCGAACCGACGACCGCACTTTCCGACGCCCTCGTAATCCTTGGTGCGGCCGGCATCGTCATCCCGGCCTTCGCCCGCTTCCGCATCACCCCGATCATCGGGTTCATCCTCGTCGGACTGGTGGTCGGCCCGTTCGGCCTCGGGGCGCTTGTGCCGCAGTACCCGTGGCTCTATCACATCACGATATCAGACCCGGCAGCGATCGCACCCTTCGCGGAGTTCGGCATCATCCTGCTGCTGTTCGAGATCGGCCTGGAACTCTCGTTCAACCGCCTTTGGGACATGCGGCGATTGGTCTTCGGCCTCGGCGCGATGGAACTCGGCATCTCCGCCCTGCTACTGTCGGCCGCCCTGCTTGCCACCGGACTGCAAGTCAGCGGCGCGTTCGGACTCGGCCTGGCACTGGCGCTTTCGTCCACGGCGCTGGTCCTGCCAATCGCGGGAACGCACGGCCCGGTTGGCCGCGCCGCACTGTCGATGCTGCTGTTCGAGGACATCGCCCTCGTCCCGATCATCTTCATCCTCGGCGCGATGGGTCCGGTCGCCGCCCATTCCGATGGCCCGACGCTGGGTGAGACACTGCTTTACGGCGGCATCGTCGTCGCCGTCCTGCTCGTTGGTGGACGGCTGCTCCTGCCCCGCCTCTTCGCACAGGCGGCGCAGACCAAAAGCCCCGAACTGTTCCTTGCCGCGACCATGCTGGTGGTCATCGCCGCCGCACTCTCCACCTCGCTGGTCGGCCTTTCCCCGATCATGGGCGCGCTGCTGGCGGGCCTGCTCATTGCCGAAACCGAGTATCACACCGAGGTCGAATCGATCACCAAGCCGTTCAAGGGCCTCGCGCTAGGGGTGTTCCTGATCACCATCGGCATGGGCATCGATTTGCGCGTGGTCTGGGCACAGATCGGACCGCTGACGCTGGCGGTGATCGGAGTGGTCGTGCTCAAGGCCCTCGTCACCATGTTTGCCCTGCGCGCCATGGGCAAGGAACGCGCCACTGCACTGGAGGCCGGCATTCTCATGGCCAGCCCCTCGGAAACCACGTTGATCGTGCTGACCACAGCGGCGGAAGCCACGCTGATCAACCGCGAGACCGCGCAGTTCTGGCAGATCGTGACCGCCATCGGCCTGACGATCACGCCGCTTCTGGCAAAGCTTGGCGAATCATGGGGACAGCGCGTTGCGCGCGGCACTGCCGACGTCGGCCAGAACACCTTCGTGGAGGAGCCGGAGGGCGAACGTGTCGTCGTCATGGGATTCGGACGTGTCGGCAGACTGATCGCCGAGATGCTGACCGTCCACAAGGCAGCCTGGCTCGGCATCGACTCGGACCCCGGCATCGTCAGGAACGCGCGCAAGGATGGCCTGCCGGTGCTGTTCGGCAATGTCGACAGCGAAGCGGCCATCGCCCGGCTCGGCCTCGATGATGCCAAGGCGATGATCCTGACGATGGACGAGCCCGTGCTGATCCTGCGCATGGTAAAGCGCCTGCGCAGCGCCCACCCCGATCTGCCGATCATCGTCCGCGCACGCGATGCGACGCACGCCGCCGCGCTCTACAAGGCCGGCGCCAGCCATGCCGTGCCCGAGACGCTCGAAAGTTCGCTGCAGCTGTCGGAAGCCGTGCTCGTCGATCTCGGCTTCCCGATGGGCCCGGTCATCGCCTCGATCCACGAAAAGCGCGACGAACTGCGCCAGAAGATCAAGGAGGAAGGCGAACTCAACTCGCTGCCCAAACTCAAGTCGGCCTCGCTGCGGGAACGGTCTGCCTGACAAGCCGCAACCGATCTCCTGGCCCTGCGTTTTCAGGGGCAAGGAGAGCGAAGTATGACCCACCGCAGCAACAAGCCCGACCTCAACCCGGCGACACAGCACGATCAGCCCAACCGGGGCCCGATCACCAAGCCACAGCAGACCGACGCCACGATGCGCGAAAAAGACTTGCCGCGCGGCTCTGAACCCGAAACGCGCGGTGCGAGTGGGCGCAGGCAGTAATCGTCAGGCTGCAAGCACAGCCTTGGCAGCGGCAATAGCGTCAGCCGCCTTGGCGCCGTCCGGACCACCGCCTTGCGCCATGTCCGGACGGCCGCCGCCGCCCTTGCCACCGAGCGCTTCGACACCTGCGCGAACCAGATCGACTGCGCTGACCTTGCCAGCGAGATCCTCGGTCACCGCCGCCGCAATAGACGCCTTGCCTTCATTGACCGCCACGATCACCGCCACGCCCGATCCCAAACGCTGCTTTGCCTGATCGAGCAGGCCACGCAGTTCTTTGGGGTCCAGCCCATCGAGCACCTGGCCTGAGAACTTCACACCGCCCACTTCCTCGTCGGCGTTCTCGGCCTTGGCCGCACCGCCGCCCAAAGCCAACGCCTTCTTGGCCTCGGCAAGTTCGCGTTCGAGCTTCTTGCGCTCTTCCATCAGCGCCGAAACGCGCGCCTCGACGTCTTCCGGCGTCGTGCGCAGAATCGCTGCCGTATGCTTGAGCGCTTCTTCGCGCGCCACGAACCACTGCCGCGCACCCTCGCCGGTCAGCGCCTCGATGCGGCGCACGCCTGATGACACTGCACTTTCGCTGACGATGCGGAACACCCCGATATCGCCAAGCGCTCGCACGTGGGTGCCGCCGCATAGTTCGACCGAATAATGCTTGTCGGTGGCGCGGCCCATGGAAAGCACGCGCACTTCCTCGCCGTACTTCTCGCCGAACAGCGCCATCGCGCCTGCCTCGATCGCATCGTCGGGGCTCATCAGACGCGTCGTCACCGCCTCGTTGGCGCGGATTTCGGCGTTCACCTCGGCTTCGATCGCGGCGATGTCCTCCGCCGTCAGCGCCGTCGGCTGCGAGAAGTCGAAACGCAAGCGGTCGGCCGCAACCAGCGAGCCCTTCTGCGTGACGTGCCCGCCCAGGCGGTTGCGCAATGCCGCGTGCAGCAGGTGCGTGGCCGAATGGTTGGCGCGGATCGCGTCGCGGCGTTCGACATCGATGTCGAGCTTCACCACGTCACCAACCTTGATCGAACCCGCTTCAACCTTCGCGTTGTGCGCGTGCAGGCGTCCCAAGGGCTTGGCGGTGTCGCTAACCGCCAGCTTGAGGCCATCGGCACCGGTGATCGTGCCGGCATCGCCGGTCTGGCCACCGCTTTCGCCGTAGAACGGCGTCTGGTTGACGATCACGGTAACGTCGTCGCCCGCCGCAGCGCTGCCAACTTCCTTGCCGTCCTTCACCAGCGCCACGACTTGCGCCTCGCCGGTCGTGGCGGTGTAGCCGGTGAACTCGGTCGCGCCGACGCGTTCGGCAATGTCGAACCACACTTCGCTGTCCGCAGCCTGGCCGGAACCCTTCCATGCCGCGCGCGCCGCCGCCTTCTGCTGCGCCATGGCAGCATCGAAACCTTCGCGGTCCACCGCGATGCCGCGCGCGCGCAGGGCGTCCTCGGTCAGGTCGTAGGGGAAGCCATAGGTGTCGTAGAGCTTGAATGCCGTCTCACCCGGCAGCGCATCGCCCTCGCCCAACGCGGCAGTCGCCTCGTCGAGCAGCTTGATGCCGTTCGACAGCGTGCGGCGGAACTGGACTTCCTCCCGCAGCAGAGTTTCCTCGATCAGAGGTTGCGCCCGGCCAAGCTCAGGATAGGCAGCGCCCATCTCTGCGACCAGCGCAGGCACCAAGCGATGCATCAGCGGGTCCTTCGCGCCGAGCAAATGCGCATGACGCATCGCGCGGCGCATGATCCGGCGCAGCACATATCCGCGCCCTTCGTTCGACGGCAGCACGCCATCGGCCAGCAGGAAGCTCGTCGAGCGCAGGTGGTCGGCAATCACGCGATGGCTCGCGCGCTGCTCGCCCTCGGCCTTGACCGAGGTCAGGCTCTCGGACGCGGCGATCAGCGCTTTGAACGTGTCGGTATCGTAATTGTCGTGCTCGCCCTGAAGCACGGCAGCGATGCGCTCAAGCCCCATGCCGGTGTCGATGCTGGGCTTGGGCAGGCTGCCGGTGATCTCACCCGCCGTCTGCTCGAACTGCATGAACACGAGATTCCAGATCTCGATGAAGCGGTCGCCATCTTCCTCTGGCGATCCCGGAGGGCCGCCCCAGATGTGATCGCCGTGGTCGAAGAAGATTTCCGAGCACGGACCGCACGGGCCATCATCGCCCATCGCCCAGAAGTTGTCCTTCGTGGCGATACGGATGATGCGGTCTTCGGGAAGGCCGGCGATCTTCTTCCACAGGTCGAACGCCTCGTCGTCGGTGTGGTAGACCGTGGCGAGCAGCTTGTCCTTGGGCAGGCCCCACTCGCGCGTCAGCAGCGTCCACGCATGGGTGATCGCCTGCTCCTTGAAGTAATCGCCGAACGAGAAGTTGCCGAGCATCTCGAAGAAGGTGTGATGCCGCGCGGTATAGCCGACGTTGTCGAGATCGTTGTGCTTGCCGCCAGCGCGTACGCACTTCTGCGACGACGTCGCACGGGGCACGGCGCGGGTTTCAAGCCCGGTGAACACGTTCTTGAACGGCACCATCCCGGCGTTCGTGAACATCAGCGTCGGGTCGTTGTAGGGCACCAGCGGCGCAGATTGCACCACATCGTGCCCGTGCGAGCCGAAGTATTCGAGGAAGGAGCGGCGGATTTCGTTCGTCGAAGTCATGAAAGGCCGATTAGGCGAGCGTTCGGCGCGCTACAAGCACGTTTCATCCATCATTGTGATCGGACGTGGCGCTTACCAGCCATGCCGCAGCATTGAATGCCACCACGCTGTCCCGATGATGGGCTTCCACGAGATCGGCGAGCCGCGTCTCGATCCCTGCGCGCTCGGCCTCAGGCAAGGTTCGCAAGGCCGCTGCGGCGGGCCCGATGCGGCGGAACAGCGCCATCGCCTCGGCCACGGCGTCGGGCCCGGTTCCAGCGATATACCGGAAGTCCACCGGCTCGAACTCCACCGTGCGCCACCCTGCCATGGAGCGCCGCACGTGCTCGGGCAGGGCAAAGGCGAAAGGTCCGGGCGCGGTCGGCGAAGCTTGCGGAGAATCACCCTTCGGCAGGAGCGCCGCAATGGCCGCCGCCCAGTCGTTCTCGGCAGCCTTGCGGAAGCACGAAAACACCATGCGCGCGCCCGGAGCCGCCTGCGTAGCGAGGTGGGCGAAGGCAGCTTGGGGATCGGAGAAGAACATCACGCCGTGGCGGGAGATGTACAGGTCCGGCCTCGGTGCGGGCTGCCACTGCGAGGCATCGGCAAGTTCGAACGCGAGGTTGGGCTGAGAAGCGCGGGAGCGTGCGGTCTCGACCAGATCGCCCGAGATATCCACGCCGGTCACCCGTGCATCCGGCCTCGCCTCGGCCACTGCAATCGACAATTCTCCGGCACCGCAGCCGATATCGACCACGGTGGCGCCGGGTTCTCGAGCGATGGCAGCCAGCAATCTCGGTGTCAGGTCGGAAAAGCTGACATCGGTGCGACACCACTCACTGGCCCAGCTCCGTCCGACCGTGCCCTGCCAGTCACTTGCACTGGTCATGGCTCACATCCCGAAATAGTCGCCGCCCTTCTCGCGAGCGCGCTGCCACGCAGGCCGCGCGTGGATTGCCGCGACGAATGCCGCGAGCTTGGGGAAGTGCTTACCCGCCCCTTGCATCACCGCGATTTCCGCAGGGAAGCTCATCATCACATCGGCCCCGGTCCAATCGTCGCCGATGAAGTGGCCCGACGGGCGCAAGATCTGCTCCATGTAGCCGAAGTGCGCTGCCAGTTGCTCGTCGATGCGCGGCTTCAGCGGCGCAGCAGCCTCACCAAGCCGCGAGGTGTAAAGCTGCAGGAGAACGGGAGTCATGGCCGAGCCCTCCGCAAAATGCATCAGCTCCAGATGACGCAGGGCATCGTCACTGCCGTCTGCGGGCAGCCAGGTGCCCTTGCCATAGCGTTCACACAGCACTTGCACGATCGCGCCGGATTCCTCGATCACCCGGCCATCAATCTCGAGCAGGGGCGATTTGCCCAGCGGGTGCACGGCCTTCAGTTCAGGCGGGGCCAGGTTGGTCACCGCATCGCGCTGATAATGCCGGATCTCGTAATCGACGCCCAGCTCTTCCAGCAGCCAGAGGACCCGCTGCGAACGGCTGTTGTTGAGGTGGTGAACGATGATGCTCATGGCGATTCTCCGTGCGGTTTAAGTGGAAGGTTAACCCGCAACCGCCGACACGCAAACAAAAAGCCCGCGCGATCCTGCCGGGGAACGCGCGGGCTCTTTGTCTGGCTGGCGGACCCGGCTTGCACCGGGGATGGAGGCTGCCCGCCGCCTTGAAGATCAGACGTCGTCGTCCGCGTCCGGACCGACCATCAGACCTTCGGCAACCTTGTCGGTGCGGCCGCGGATCGCAGCTTCCAACCGGTCGCAAAGTTCGGAATTCTCACGCAGGAAGTTCTTGGCGTTCTCGCGGCCCTGACCGATGCGGATCGAGTCATAGCTGAACCAGGCGCCCGACTTCTCGACCAGCCCGGCCTTGACGCCGAGGTCGAGGATTTCGCCGATCTTCGAAATGCCTTCGCCATACATGATGTCGAATTCGACCTGCTTGAACGGCGGGGCAACCTTGTTCTTGACCACCTTCACGCGCGTGGCGTTGCCGACGATCTCGTCACGATCCTTGATCTGGCCGGTGCGGCGGATGTCGAGGCGGACCGACGCGTAGAACTTGAGCGCATTGCCGCCCGTCGTCGTCTCGGGGTTGCCGTACATCACGCCGATCTTCATGCGCAGCTGGTTGATGAAGATCACCATGCAGCGCGAACGGCTGATCGAACCGGTCAGCTTGCGCAGCGACTGGCTCATCAGACGAGCCTGCAGGCCGACGTGGCTGTCGCCCATCTCGCCCTCGATTTCGGCGCGCGGCACAAGCGCGGCCACCGAGTCCACCACCAGCACGTCGATCGCATTCGAGCGCACCAGCGTATCGGTGATTTCCAGCGCCTGCTCCCCGGTATCCGGCTGCGACACGATCAGGTTGTCGATATCGACGCCCAGCTTCTTGGCATAGACCGGGTCAAGCGCATGCTCAGCATCGATGAATGCCGCCGTGCCACCGGTCTTCTGGGCCTGGGCGATGACATGCAGCGCAAGCGTGGTCTTGCCGGAGCTTTCCGGCCCGTAGACTTCGATCACGCGCCCGCGCGGCAGGCCGCCGACGCCGAGTGCAATATCAAGCCCCAGCGACCCGGTGGAGATCGCTTCCACCTGCATCGCTTCCTTCGAGCCCAGCTTCATTGCCGAACCCTTGCCGAACGCACGGTCAATCTGCGCAAGGGCTGCGTCGAGCGCCTTCTGACGATCCATGTCCTTGATCTTACCTTCCTCGATGAGCTTGAGCTGAGCCGCCATGGCTTCGTTTCCCTTGCTAGAGTTGGCTGACATGAGCCGTCAACAAGGGTTATGTACCTGTTGTGCCCTTATAGAACAAGAGGGGAACGGAACGTTTGCGCCGATTTGGCAACGACTGGCCGCAAATGCTTACCCGTTCAGGCTTTTCTCGCAATATCCGACGTCGGCAGAAGCAGGCCTGGACGACGTTATCCACGACGCAGGTCTATTTCGCGCCAGATCGGAGGCGCTTTTTGTACCGCGGGACACCGTCGAATCGCCGCGAAATGGCTTTCATGAGGCGCGCGACCGCCCACCGTCATTGCAAGAACAGATAATCTCTATAAAGTTATAGCTTAGGTTATATCGAAAGTTACTATCGCATGTCTCAATCCCGTAAGCCGCAGCCTGCGGCCGATAGCGGCGGCGGGGGCAGATCCATCCCGAGCAGTCCACCTCCTGGCGCCAGGCTGAAGGGCCCGCGTCTGGAAGTCATCAGCGCACGTGCATTGTATTTCGGCAACGGCGATCCGGGGCCGGAAACCGCGCTAGCCCGCGCGATCTCCGGCCGGGTCCAGTCCCACCGCATCACAGAGGATTACATCGGTCATGTCGATGACAGCCGGGAGTACTACAACACGCTCTTCGTTACGGGCAGCGACCCGGTAAGGATCCGCAAGCTCATTCGCATTTATCGGCCCGTGCTGAAGACAAAGGCCAAGATCGTCATCATGCGCGAGGTCCGCCCCGGCGCAAGGGCGCAACTGCTCAACGCCGGTTTCGACGATGTCTTCGATGGCGATATGTCCGCTGCCGAAGGCGCCGCCCGCGTGCGTGCCGTGCTCGGCCGTATCGCGCAAAGCCGGCAGGCAAAAGTGACCGAGGAAGTCAGGGACCTTCACCTTCAGCACTTCACCCGCGAGCCTCTGTTCGGTCGCGAGGCGCGAGTCCTGTCGATGCTCGTGGCCGCGCGCGGATCGCCCGTCCGCAGCAGCCAGCTCGCCATCAGCGGCCGTTCGACGCGTCGACCGATCAGCACGAAGTCCCTGCAAGTCCTGATTTCCGGCTTGCGCGCCAAACTGCATCCGAACCTGCGGATCGTCAGTCAGGGCCCCGCTGGATACTCTCTGCAGGAAACTTCTCCCGCCCGGTCATTGCTCGACAGCGCCTTGAACACAATCTGAGCAACGACAACCTCACCCGGGGTGCCCTGTTCGGCACCCCCGGATGTCCGCCCTGGCGATGCCGATCAGACGACGCCGAAGGCCAGCATCGCGTCGGCCACCTTCTTGAAGCCCGCGATATTGGCCCCCTTCACGTAGTCGATGTAGCCACCGCCCTGATCGCCATAGGCGAGGCACGACTTGTGGATGCCGGACATGATGTCCTTAAGCATCTGCTGCAGTTCCTCCTCCTTCCAGGAGCGGCGCTCGGAGTTCTGGCTCATTTCGAGGCCAGAAACGGCCACGCCGCCAGCGTTTGAGGCCTTGCCCGGCGCGTAAAGGATCTTGGCTGCCTTGAAGACATGCACGCCGTCCAGATCGGTCGGCATGTTCGCCCCCTCGGCCACCGCCTTGCAGCCATTGGCTATGAGCATGCGCGCATCATCGCCGAGCAGTTCGTTCTGGGTCGCGCAAGGCAGTGCGACGTCGCAAGGCACGCCCCACGGCGTCTTGCCTGCCACGAACGTCGCCTTCGGGAACGCCGTGACATATTCCTCGATCCGGCCGCGACGGTGCGTCTTGTGCGTCTTGACCCAGTCGATCTTCTCCTGGTCGATGCCGTCGGGGTCGTGAATGTAGCCCCCCGAATCCGACAGCGTCAGCACCTTGCCACCCAGTTGCACGACCTTCTCGGCAGCATGGGTCGCCACGTTGCCGGAACCCGAGATCACCGCCGTCTTGCCCGTAAGGTCCTCGCCCTTGGTGGCAAGCATGTTGGCAAGGAAGTAGACCGCGCCATAGCCAGTCGCCTCGGTACGGATCAGCGAGCCGCCCCATTCGAGTCCCTTGCCGGTCAGCACGCCGGTAAAGTTGTTGGTGATGCGCTTGTACTGGCCGAACATGAAGCCGATCTCGCGGCCGCCGACGCCGATGTCACCGGCAGGGACGTCGATGTCGGCACCGATGTGGCGGTAGAGTTCGGTCATGAAGCTCTGGCAGAAGCGCATGATCTCGCGCACGCTCTTGCCCTTGGGGTTGAAGTTCGAACCACCCTTGCCGCCGCCCATCGGCAGGCCGGTCAGCGCGTTCTTGAAGGTCTGCTCGAACGCCAGGAACTTGAGGACCGATTCGGTTACCGAAGGATGGAAGCGGATGCCGCCCTTGTAGGGGCCGATCGCATTGTTGTTCTGCACGCGCCAGCCACGCTGCACCCGAATGTTGCCATTGTCGTCTTCCCAGCAGACGCGGAACGAGACCACGCGATCCGGCTCGGCAATGCGGCGCAGGATCTGCTGCGAGTGATACTCCTCCTTGTCCTGCATGAACTCGAAGATGTCTTCGGCAACTTCCTGGACTGCCTGGACGAACTCCGGCTGATAGGGGTTGCGCTTCTTCACACCCTCCATGAAGGTCGGCAGGTCAACATGATCGGATACGGCCACGGTACTCTCCCCCAGATCGGAACCAAGTCGGCTCTCGATGTGCATGCCTGAAGCGGCGGGTGCGGCCCGTACCGCGCGTCATCGGAGATGGTCCGATTCGCGCTGTCGTTGGCTGGAAGATTAGCGCGTTTTGTGCGGGGTGAAAGCGCCGATAGCACCACTCATACGAAGCTGCACAGACTCTGACCCATAAGGATGCCCAGCCCCGTTTGCTGGCGAGAAGCAGCCGAAGCGGCGATGTGGTTCATCGTCGCGAGACTGCGACGATGTCCAGCGAGCGGGGCTGGGCACCCTGCGGGCGGAGTCTGTGCAGCTTGGTATCAGCGTCCGGCGGGCAGCTTGTCGTCCTTCTTCTTGAATAGCTGGTCCAGCGCCGACTTCACGGACTCGCCCGCTGCTGCATCGTCCTTTGTCGGATCAGGCGTGTAGGACGGCGCCTCGCCTTCCGGCGATTGCACCTTCTCTGATGCGGACGAACCATCGTTTGCACCAGGGCTGGAACCCGCAATCAAAGCTTCCGGAGCCATCGGTTCGGTCGGAAGGAGCTTTGCCTCGACGGGGCTCGCCGGGCCGATCAGTTTGGTCAGCCCGCTGATCTGCTCTGCCAGAACCTTGTCGACGGCCCCGGAAATCGTTTCGGTCTTGTAGCGCATGAAGCCACCGACAACGTATTCCCAAAGAATGCGTGTCGACTTTCCGCCACTGCCCTCAACGGCCTTGAAGGTGACGGTCATGGTCCCGTTCACTGCCTCGGACTGCAGCGGGCCAAGCCCGCCCACCAGCCTGAGGGCACGGTAAGGTTCGGCATAGACGACGCGCATGTGCATCACGGATCCCGGCTTCTGCGTATCCGGAGCGCCTTTCGGAACAGGCAGCTTCTCGCAGAAGCAGCCGTTGGCACTCGCATCCATGGAAAGGTTGGCCGCCTCGCCCGAGAAGGTGTGCTGCGGATTCCACCACAACGACGGAGTCGTAAAGGCCTTCCATGCCTCTGCCGGGCTGGCGGCAACTTCGCCGGTCACGCGGATCACGAAACCCGACTCGGTCCGCGCCGACACTTCAGCCCGGGCTGGCACCGATGAAACAACGGCGAGGCCGCCAAGCCCCGCCGTCAGGATATACAACAGCTTGCCCATCACGTGCCTCCGCCCGCACCGGGACGGGCGGGTCACGCCCGGGTGTTAGCGCTTGCCGAGGATAGCCTCAATGGCTGCCGTCACGTCATCCATGTCGGCCATGCCGTCGACCCGCGAGACAATACCCTGCGCCTCGTAGATCGGCAGGATCGGCGCAGTCTTGGCCCGATATTCCGCCATGCGCGTGCGCACGGTTTCCTCGTTGTCGTCCGGCCGGCGCTTGAATTCGTGCCCGCCACACTTGTCGCATGTGCCTTCGACTGCCGGCTTCTCGAACGTGTCGTGATAACCCTTGCCGCAGCTGGCGCAGGTGTAACGGCCGGTGATGCGCTCGACCAGCGCGTCCTCGTTGACGTCGAGCTCGATCACATGGTCGAGCTTCTTGCCGCGCGAAGCGAGCAGTTCGCCCAGCGATTCGGCCTGGGGTGCCGTCCGGGGGTAGCCGTCGAAGATCGCCCCCTGCTCCTCGGGCATGGCATCAAGCTCGTCACCAATCAACGCCGAGACGATCTCGTCGGAGACCAGCTCACCCGCTTCCATCACGGCCTTGGCTTTGAGACCAACCGGGGTCTGGGCCTTGACCGCCGCGCGCAGCATGTCGCCCGTGGAGAGCTGCTTCATGCCGTGGCGTTCAACCAGACGCTGGGCCTGCGTGCCCTTGCCCGCGCCCGGAGGCCCCAAAAGGATGATGTTCAAGGTACCGTCCCCCTCATGCGGCTGCTGCCCTTAGCGCAGCCTGCCCTTCAGTTTCGCCTTCTTGATCAGGTCGCCATACTGGTGTGCCAGCAGGTGCGACTGGATCTGCGTGATGGTGTCGACCGTGACGTTGACCACGATCAGCAGGCTGGTGCCGCCGAAGAACAGCGTCCCCATGCCCGTCTCCGCCATGATGAATTCCGGCACGACGCAGACCACGGTGATATATGCCGCACCCAGCACGGTGATGCGAGTTAGCACATAGTCCAAGTAGTTCTGGGTATTCTTGCCCGGGCGGATACCCGGAATGAACCCGCCATTCTTCTTGAGGTTCTCGGCAGTCTCTTCGGGGTTGAACACAACCGCGGTGTAGAAGAACGCGAAGAAGATGATGCCCAGCGCATAGAGCAGCATGTAGAGCGGCTTGCCGTGCCCAAGGTACTGGTTCAGCGTCACGATCGCCTGGCCCATTGTTGTGTCGGGCGAGATCGAGTTTCCAGCAAACTGCGTGATCGTCAGCGGCAGCAGCAGCAGCGAGCTGGCGAAGATCGGCGGGATCACGCCTGCGGTGTTGAGCTTGAGCGGCAGGTGGCTGCGATCGGCATTCATCATGCCGCGCTGCGTGGCGCGCTTGGGGTACTGGATCAGCAGTCGCCGCGTCGCCCGTTCGAAGAAGCAGATGCTCAGCACCAGCGCGACCAGCATGATCACGATGCCGACGATCAGGAAAGGCGAGATCGAGCCGGTGCGGCCGCCCTCGAAAAGGTTGCCGAAGAACGTCGGCAGCTGCGCCACGATGCCGGCCATGATGATCAGCGAAACGCCGTTGCCGATGCCGCGCGAGGTGATCTGCTCGCCCAGCCACAGCAGGAACATCGTCCCACCGATCAGCGAAATGACCGCACCGACGCGGAACAGAACCCCGGGATTGACCACGGCCTGCAGCCCGCTCGACGCGCCGTATGCTTCAAGCCCGGAGGCGAGCACCCAGCCCTGGATTGCGGTCAGCAGCACTGCGCCATAACGGGTGTACTGGTTGAGCTTCTTGCGCCCGCTTTCGCCTTCCTTCTTCATCGCGGCGAGCGCAGGATGGAGCGAGGCGGCAAGCTGGACCACGATCGAAGCCGTGATGTAGGGCATCACACCAAGCGCGATCAGGCTCATGCGCTCGAGCGAACCGCCCGAGAATGCGTTGAAGATATCGAGAACGCCACCACGCGTCTGGTCGTACAGCGTCTCCAAAATCAGCGGATTGACGCCGGGCAGCGGCACGAAGCTGAGGAACCGGAACACGATGAGCGCACCCACCGTGAACCAGATGCGCTTCTTGAGCTCGGTTGCCTTGGAGAAGTTGGCCAGGCTGAGGTTGCTGGCGATGTTGTCGGCGCGTGATGCCATTTCGGGGTTCTAAGCCTTGCTGCGAAACCGGGCCCTGGGCCAACCTGTTTCGGACGTCTTGAGCTAGCCCATATAGTGCGAGGCCCGTGAAAGTCGAACCCCTGCAATGCCGAAATCCCCGCCCGACTGGCGGGCGGGGATCGGAGTTGGCTTACTTGGCCTTGTTGGCCGCAGCGCGAGCTGCCTTCTTCTCGGCTTCGCTCGGACCGGTTTCGATGACCGAGACCGAACCGCCAGCCTTCTCGACGGCGGCCACAGCGCCCTTCGAGGCACCGGCGACCGAGAACGCGACCTTGGTGGTCAGTTCGCCCTTGCCGAGCAGACGGACGCCATCCTTGCCACCGCGTGCCAGGCCGGCAGCCTTGAGCGCAGCGTGGTCAACGGTGCCCGAAACGTCGAGCTTGCCGGCGTCGATCATCTTCTGGATCATGCCGAGGTTAACCTCGGCGTAGTCCTTGGCGAAGATGTTGTTGAAGCCGCGCTTCGGGATGCGCATGTGAAGCGGCATCTGACCGCCTTCGAAGCCGTTGATGCTGACGCCCGAACGTGCCTTGGCACCCTTCTGGCCGCGACCGGCGGTCTTGCCCTTGCCCGAGCCGATACCACGGCCGACGCGCATGCGACCCTTGCGGGCGCCGTAGTTGTCGTTGAGTTCGTTCAGTTTCATGTTCTGCACTCGCTTTCGCTTTGAGACGCGCTTCGGAAAGGGCGCCGCCTAGCCCATCGGGCCGGGCTTGTCACCCCCTCACGGGACTGGAGGCACCGCGCCGCCGAGCCCCAAAGGAAAACCCCGGCACTGGGCCGGGGCGTCCTTTTTCCCATCAGGGAGCAATGGTCAGTCGACCACGGCCACCATGTGGGGAAGCTTGGCAATGGCGCCACGCACTTCGGCCGTGTCTTCCAACTCGACCACGCGGTGCATCTTGCCCAGGCCCAGGCCGATCAGAATCTTCTTCTGGCTTTCCGGGCGACGGATCGGCGAACCGATCTGCTTGATCTTGATCGTTGCCATGACCGATTACTCCGTGATGGCTTCGGCAGCGGCTTCGGCTTCGACCTGCGA
>JBEQCK010000034.1:0-24815 GCA_041639335.1 Novosphingobium sp. | reverse complement strand
GGTGGTGAGAGCTTCGAACATCAGCAATTCCGGGGCCGGGCGGAGCGATCAGGCCAACGACAGCGTGCCCCTCCGCCCGGCCCGGACGATGGGTTCGCTGTCATTGGTCTCGCCCGGTGGACAAAAGTCCTGCCGCCTGCGCCATGGTCTCTCGACCAAGCATGTTGACGCTGAGGGCCGCGAAACGCGGTGGCTACTCCCCAAGTGACGTGACGGTGCCGTTAGCGGCGTATGGCGCAGCGCGCAAGTGCGGGCTATGGCGCCGACAATGCGCCAGCCGACGACGGAGGCGCCAGTGGGGACCTGCCGTGAAGCGAACTGCCATCGCCGCCATTGCCTTTTGCCTGGCGCTTCCCGCGCGAGCCGAGGAAGGCCCGTTGACGCTGTCGGCCTCGGCCCGGCTGCGGGTGGAATCGATCGGTGGCCAGTTCAGGCCCCTCCCCGCACCTGCAACAGACACCATGGTTTCGCTGCGGACCGAGCTTGCCGCCAGCTATGATGCCGGGCCAGTGCGGTTCAATGCGGAGATGTGGGATGCGCGAGCTTGGGGGCAGGACGCGCGCTCTTCCGCAAACACCGGTGAAGTCAACGCGCTGGAACTGGTGCAGGCGAACGTGGCGGTGAAGCTTTCGGGCAAAAGCACGCTGATATTGGGGCGCTATACACTTGACCTCGGTAACCGGCGCATGGTGGCGCGGCAGCGGTTTCGCAATACGACCAACGCTTTCACGGGTGCGCATCTCGCGCTCGATGGCGGAAAGGGGCGCAGACTCGACCTGATGCTGGCGCTGCCGCACCAGCGCCTTCCCGATGACGCCGCCGGCATTCGCGCCGACCGCGTGCGCTGGGATCGCGAGAGCTTCGACGCGGTGTTCTTCGGCGCGCATGGAGCCCTGCCGCAAGTGCTGGGCGGGACGCTGCAGCCTTATGCCTTCGGCCTGTTCGAGCGTGACAGCGCCAAACTGGCGACCGCAAACCGGCGCATCGGCACGGTGGGTGCGCGGCATTTCGTCAAGGCCAGTGCGGGCGCGTGGGACCATGACGTCGAGGCTGCAGTCCAGTTCGGCAAGACGCGAAGAACGGCGGGCGTGACAGACCGCATCGATCTCGACGTGCTGGCGTGGTTCGTTCACGCCGATGCTGGCTACACCTTCGCCGCTGGCTGGAACCCGCGCATGGTGGCGATGTTCGATGCCGCGAGTGGCGACAAGGGCGACCCGCGCAAGTTCACCCGATTCGACACGCTCTATTCGGCGCGCCGCTTCGAGTTCGGCCCGAACGGCCTCTATGGGCCATTCCGGCGGAGCAATATCGTCTCACCTTCGCTGCGGCTGGAAGTGACGCCGTCCAAGCGGACCGATGCTTTCGTGGCATGGCGAACGGCCTGGGCCGAGAACCGGCGCGACCAGTTTGCCGCAACCGGGGTACGCGATGCCGGCGGCAGCTCCGGAAGCCTGGGCGGGCACCAGATCGAGGGGCGCGTGCGCCACTGGATCGTGCCGGGGCTGCTGCAGGTGGATGGCGGCGCGGCGGTGCTGTTCAAGCGAAGCCTGCTGCGTGATGCGCCGAATGCGCCGCCGACCGGGAACACCACCTACGGCTATGTGGACCTGACGCTGACGCTCTGACGGGCGGCAAGATCGCGCAGGATCGCATGCTTCTCGGTCGCGGTGGCAGTGAACCATGCGGTAATTTCGCCGAGCGTGCGCTGGCAGCCGCGGCAGACACTGGTGACCCGGTCAATCTCGCA
This sequence comes from Novosphingobium sp., assembly GCA_041639335.1. Lineage (GTDB taxonomy): Bacteria > Pseudomonadota > Alphaproteobacteria > Sphingomonadales > Sphingomonadaceae > Novosphingobium. Next base: position 23,065 of record JBEQCK010000034.1, on the reverse strand, counting down.
GACGCCGGTGCAGGGACTGGGCGGGTGGGCCTCGCTCATCGCGTGGACTTCTCCGCCGAGAGACGCGTCATCAGCAGGGCAGCGCGCTTGGCCTGGGTCCAGATGCTGGGCACGTCGACCGTTTCGCCCGGCGCGTGATCGCCGGTGGAGTGCGGGCCGAGGCCGACCAGGCCATCAACGTATTCAGCAATGAAGCTGATGTCGCCCGCCCCGCGCTTCATCGGATCGAGCGGCTGCATCTGCGGCAGGTCGAGAGTGGCGTTCACCTGATTGAGCTTGCTGAGCAGCGCCTTGTTGCCTTCGGTAGGGGCCATCGGCGGGTAGCCTTCGCTGAAGGTGATCTTCGCCGAGGTCACGCCCGGATAATTGCGCGCGACGATCCATTCCATCTTGCGCATGGCGGCGGCGTTCTGTTCGGGGCTGAGGGTGCGCAGATCGCCGCGCGCCACAGCTTTGCCGGCGATGATGTTGGTCTTGCCCTGTGCCGAGACATGGGCATTGTCCTCGGCGACGTCCGCCTCGGCCCCACCTGCGATCAGACCGACGTTGAGCGTGAGGTAGGGTTCGGGCAGTTCCTCGCGAAAGGCGTTCACGATTCTCGCCGCAGCGTAGATCGCACCATCGCCGGCATTTGCCCCCCACACGCCACTGGAATGACCGGACTTTGCCTCGACCATCAGCGACCAGCTTTGCGACGAGCGGCGGGCGATCGAGCCCATGTCCTTGCCGTTCTCGCGCGACAGGCCTTCGAAATCGAGCGCAACGTCGGCAGCCTTGGCGGCAGCGACGAGATCGGCGCGGGCGACTTCGGTGGGGGAGCCAGCCTCTTCCTCGTCACCGGTGAGGAACACTTCGATGTTGGCGTTCTTAAGCGTGCCGGCGGCGTGCATGGCGCGAACGGCGGCAAGGATCACGGCGATGCCGCCCTTGTCGTCGCCCACGCCGGGGCCGGTGGCTTTATCGCCATTCAGGACATAGCGCTGGAATGGGGAATCCAGCTCGAACACGGTATCGAGGTGGCCGATCAGCAGGAGCTTCTTGGCCCCCTTGCGCCCCTTGTGGGTAAGAACAAGGTGTCCGGCGCGCCCGGTCTGCTCCATCGGGATCCAGCGCGAGGTGAAGCCGAGCGCAGTGAATTCGGGCGCGACGATATCGCGCACCTTGCGCACGCCCTCGAGATTGCGGCTGCCCGAGTTCTGATTGACCATTGTTTCGAGGAACTTGAGCGTGCGCGTCTGTTCGGCATCGACGGTCGCGGCCATCTTCGCCTCGGCCCCCTTGGGCGCGGCTTGCACGGTGCCAGCGCCGAGGACCACGGCTGCCGCCAGACCAAAGGTAAAACGCATCGACCCACTCCTTTTGCCAGCACGTTGGCGGCAGGTGGGGCGCCATGCAACCGCCTTTTGCCCGAAATTCCTTGCTTTATCGCGCGCTCGTGCCTATGTGCGCCGCAGCAAGACCGGTGGCGGACCATTCCGCTGCAGTCCGGATGCTGGCGTGAGATTTCGCTGAAACGGCAGGAATCCGCTCCGGACGAACGGTTGTTGCCCCGCCCGCTTCCCCTTTCACGCATGGGTCGCACGATCGACCACGCTCGTGCCGTTCTGGCGCGTGCGCCCAGCGAATTCAACTCGCGCTTCGGCCCTATGCCGGTGCGCCGACGAAAGCATATTCATGTCCTTTTTTGCTGAACTCGGCCTTGCCGAACCCATTCTCCGCGCCCTCGAAACCAAGGGCTACAGCGACCCGACGCCGATCCAGCGCCAGGCGATCCCCGCCCTGCTGCAGGGCCGCGACCTGCTCGGCATTGCGCAGACCGGCACCGGCAAGACAGCCGCATTCTCGCTGCCTTCGCTGCACCGCCTTGCTGCCAACCCGCAGCCGCGCAAGCCGGCCTCGTGCCGCATGCTGGTGCTTTCGCCGACGCGTGAGCTGGCCGCCCAGATCGCTGACAACATGCAGGGTTATGCCCGCTACCTCAACATGTCGGTGGACTGCGTGTTCGGCGGCGTGCCGGTGGGCAAGCAGGCCCGCCGACTGGTGCCGGGCGTCGACATTCTCGTCGCAACGCCGGGCCGCCTGCTCGACCTGATCGACCAGCGCGCGCTGACGCTGGGCCGCACCGAGATCTTCGTGCTCGACGAAGCCGACCAGATGATGGACCTCGGCTTCATCCATGCGCTGAAGCGCGTGGCCAACCTGCTGCCCAAGACGCGCCAAAGCCTGTTCTTCTCGGCCACGATGCCCAAGGCTATCGAGGATCTCGGCAAGCAGTTCATCGTCAATCCGGTGCGCGTCGAAGTCGCCCCGAACTCGACCACGGCCGAGCGCGTCGAGCAGTACGTGACCTTCATCAACCAGGCTGAAAAGCAGGCCCTGCTGACGCTGCGCATCCGTGCGCTGCTGGCTTCGAAGGAGCTTGACCGCGCGCTGGTGTTCACCCGCACCAAGCACGGCGCGGACCGCGTGGTGCGCCACCTGACTTCGGCCGGGATCGACGCCCGTGCGATCCATGGCAACAAGAGCCAGGCACAGCGCACCGCTGCGCTCGAAGCTTTCCGCCAGGGTTCGTGCCCGGTGCTCGTCGCCACCGACATTGCCGCGCGCGGTATCGACGTTTCGGGCGTGAGCCACGTGTTCAACTTCGAACTGCCCAATGTGCCCGAGCAGTACGTCCACCGCATCGGCCGCACCGCGCGTGCCGGGGCTGACGGCATCGCCATCAGCTTCTGCGCCCCGGACGAAAAGCCCTACCTCAAGGACATCGAGAAGCTGACCCGGGTCAAGATCGACACGATGGGCCTGCCCGAGAACTTCATGGCCGAAGCCGCCAAGCTGCCGGCGCCGAGCCGCAAGCCTGCGGAAATGGAGCAGGATGCTCGCCGCGATGCTCGCGATGCGCGTGGCAATGGCGGCCGTGGTTCTGGCGGTCAGGGCCGCGGGGGCGAAGGTCGTGGCGGGCAGAACCGCAACAGCCAGGCCCACGGCGGCCGTGCCCAAGGCCGGGACGGGCGTCCGCGCGACGTTTCACCGCGTCAGGAGCGTCGCGACGGCGGCGCTGCCGATCGCGGGCCGGTGCGCAATCCGGTGCTCGAAGCCACGCTCAATGGCGGCGAGCGCGAGGATGCGGGCAAGGCGCGCCGCTTCCGTCCGCGCGGTGCGCCGGGCGTGGGCGCTCACAAGCACAAGGTTCGCCGCGCGAGCTGATCTCCGAGAGGTTCGGCCCTGCCCCAAGGCAGGGCTGTCCTCCCGTCCAAAACCTTGGCATAGAGCGGCGCGATGGACAGCGTTCTAGCCTCGGCGATTGCCATGACCGTGATCGTCGCGGTGCGCTACCTGATCACCAGCGGCATGTTCGCCTGGGCAACGCACAAGGTGCGGCCCGGCCACTACGCCGGGCTCGACAGGCAGATTCGGTCTGAAATCACCTGGAGCCTCGCCACCGCCGCGATCTACGGCGTGCCGGCGGGCGTGGTCGCCTGGGGTTGGCAGCAGCGCGGATGGACGAAGATCTATGCCGATCCGCTGGCCTATCCGCTGTGGTGGATGCCGGTCTCGCTGCTGCTTTACCTCTTCATCCATGACACCTGGTTCTACTGGACCCACCGCTGGATGCACCGCCCGGCTGTGTTCCGGCAGGTCCACGCGATCCATCACGCCAGCCGCCCGCCGACGGCATGGGCCGCCATGAATTTTCATCCGATCGAAGCGGCGATCGTCTCGCTGCTGATCCCGGCGCTGGTCTTCGTGATCCCGATCCATGTCGGGATGCTGGGGCTGGTGCTGCTGGTGATGACCGTGATGGGCGTGACCAATCACATGGGCTGGGAGATGTTCCCCCGCTGGCTCGTTCATTCTGGCGCAGGGAACTGGCTGATAACGGCGAGCCACCACCATCGTCACCACGAACTCTACCGCTGCAACTACGGTCTCTATTTCCGTTTCTGGGATCGGCTGTGCGGCACAGACAAGGGACTGTCCGCACCATGAAGCGCATCGTATTCCTGCTGCCCCTCCTCCTCGCCGGAAACGCTCCCGCGCCGACCAGCGTCACGGTCGACATCAACGGACTGCGCAACGCCAAGGGCATGATCTGGCTGTGCATGAGCGCAAATCCCAAGCTGTTCCCGGAAGGATGCGACAAGGACCCCAGCCGTCGCACCGCTTCGATCCGGGCAGACCAGCCCGGCCCGCTGGTGATCCGCGACGTGATGCCGGGGCGCTATGCCATCGTTCTCCTGCATGACGAGAACGGGAACAAGAAGATGGACAAGACGCTGTTCCTGCCGAAGGAAGGCTTCGGCTTCTCGCGCGATGCCCCGGTAAAGATGTCGGCGCCCAAGTTCGAGGCAGCAGCCTTTGACGTTACCGGCGGCGCACCTGTCCGCATGAAGATGAAGGTCCGATACCTGTAGTGCCAGCCGCTTCTGCCAAGCCTGCCAATCGAAGTTCGCTGGCGCCGTTCCGCTATCCCGCATTCCGGGCCATCTGGACGGCCAACCTGTTCTCCAACATCGGCTCGATGATCCAGTCGGTGGGCGCGGCATGGCTGATGACCGAACTGACCACCAGCCACGTGTTTGTGGCGCTGGTTCAGGCCTCGGCGACGATCCCGATCCTGCTGCTGGGCGTATTCGCCGGCGCCATTGCCGACAACTACGACCGCCGCCGCGTGATGCTGGCGGCGCAGACGGGCATGCTGGTCGTGTCCTCGGTGCTGGCCGTGCTCGCCTATACCGGCAATGTCGGGCCATTATCCCTGCTGGCGTTGACGCTGATGGTGGGCATGGGCACGGCGCTGAACGGGCCGGCCTGGCAGGCGTCGGTACGGCTGCAGGTCGGGCGCGAGGATCTGCCGCAGGCGATCTCGCTCAACGCGATCTCGTTCAACCTGGCGCGGAGCGTCGGGCCGGCACTGGGCGGGATACTGATTTCGCTATGGGACACCAGCCTCGCTTTCGCGCTGAACGCGGTGAGCTATCTAGGCATGATCGTCGTGCTGTCGCGCTGGCGGCCCGAATCGCTGCCGCCAATGCGCGAGCCGATGCTGGCCGCGATCGGCCGGGGCGTCCGCTTCTGCGCGTCGTCCTCGCCGATCCGCAAGGTCCTGCTGCGGGGCCTCGCCATCGGCTTTGGCGCGGCAGGCCTGCAGGCGCTGATGCCAAGTGTGGCGCGCGACATGCTCAAGGGCAGCGAGCTCGATTACGGCTTGATGCTGGGCGGGTTCGGCATCGGCTCGATCGTGACGGCGCTGTTCGTCTCGAAAGTGCGCCAGCGGCTGGGCAGCGAGACCGTGGTAACCGGCGCGACGCTGATCTTCGCCTGCGCACAGGTGCTGATGGCTTCGGCGACGGGCATTCCGATGGCGGTCGTGGCTGCTTTCGTGGGCGGCATGGGCTGGGCCAGCGCGATGACCAGCCTTAACGTGGCAATGCAGCTGCGCAGTCCGGAAGACATACTCGGCCGCTGTCTGTCGATCTACCAGGCCGTCACGTTCGGTGGCATGGCGCTGGGGGCGTGGTGCTGGGGCACGGTGGCCGATCTGTCGAGCCTGCCGACCGCACTTCATGCCGCTGCAGCATGGCTGGTGCTTTCACTTGCCATGCACTTTTTTGCGCCTATGCCCACGCGCGAAGAGGGGCGGCTGGACGCTGTTCCTGCCGTGAAAAGCTGAAGACGGAAAGTTCTCGCGATGACCGACGCCCGCCCTTTGCGCTCGCTTCTCTACATGCCAGCCAGCAATGCCCGGGCGATGGCCAAGGCGCGCAGCCTTGATTGCGATGCCGTGTGCCTCGATCTGGAAGATGCGGTGGCGCCCGAAGCCAAGGCCGAAGCGCGCGCGGCGCTGGTCGCCGAAGTGCAGGCAGGCGGCTTTGGTCATCGCCGGCTGATCGCGCGGATCAACGGCCTGTCGACGCCTTGGGGGCATGACGATCTCGCAGTGCTGGCACAGGCGCCGGTCGAGGCGGTGCTGGCCCCGAAAGTGGACGATGCCGGCGATGTTCAGGCGCTTTCCGCAGCGATGGATGCGGCAGGATTTGCGCCCGAGGTCAGACTGTGGGTGATGATCGAGACGCCGCGCGCCGTGCTGGCGGTGGAGCGGATTGCCGATTGCGCCGCAACCACACGCCTTGCAGGCTTCGTGCTGGGGCTTAACGATCTCGCCAAGGACAGCGGCATTGCCCAGTTGCCGGGGCGCATGGCCTTCCTGCCGGTGCTGACCATGGCAGTGCTGGCGGCGCGGGCAAATGGCTTCGTGATCCTCGACGGCGTGTGCAACGCGATCGAGGATGCCGCGCGGCTCGAGGCCGAATGTGTGCAGGCGCGCGATTCGGGATTCGACGGAAAGACGCTGATCCACCCGGCACAACTTGCCGTGTGCAACCGCATCTTTGCCCCGTCCGAGGGAGATATCGCCGAAGCGGAAGCAATCGTTGCGGCCTTTGCCGACCCTGCCAACGCCGGCAAGGGCGCCCTGCGGGTGAACGGGAAAATGGCGGAATTGCTGCATCTTGCGCAGAGCGAACGGCTCCTCGCCAAGGCTGCGGCCATCGCTGCGCGTTAACCTGGCATAAGCTCCACTGGCGCAACTTAAGCACTTCTTCACGAAGTTGCGCCAGACCTGCATCCCATAAAGGGGACCAGGTGAGCCTGATGGATACTTTGCGTGGATTTGATCGTGACGCCGCCGAGGCCGAACTCGACCTGAGCGGTTTCGAGGACGATGTTCCGAGCGAGCCGCCGCCGGTGGTGGGGCAGGACGAGCGCCGCATGCAGGTGCGCGCCTACAACTACTGGGCTGGCCTGCTGGGCGAGCATTCCTTCCCGCTGGTCACGCCCCTGCTGTCGGGCACTTATCCGGACTTTGCCGACAACCTCGTGCTGCTGCACTTCGACGAAGGGATCGAGGACCCGGCGATCGCCTTCCTCGGCGCGAAGCTTGCCGACGAGTGCGGCACGGAAAGCTCGATCGCCCGCCTGAGCCAGGTGCCCGGCCGATCGCTGCTGTCACGCATCACCGATCATTACATGCAGATCATCGCCAATCAGGCACCGATCGGCTTCGAGGCCGAGTTCGTGAACCACTTTGGCCGCACGATCCTCTATCGTGGCATCCTGCTGCCGTTCTCCTCGGACGGAACGCGCATCGACTACATCATGGGCGCGATCAACTGGAAGGAACTGGCCGACCAGGCGACGACCGACGAGCTGCTGCTGGAAATCGGGCAGGCGCTCGATTCGGCACCGATCAAGAGCCAGCCGCGCCGCCCGCTGATCGAGCCGACCGATGCCTGGGCCGATGGCCCGGCCTCGCTTGACGGCGATATTTTCCCCGAACCTGCCTTCGGGCTCGACGACGATATCCTGCCGCTGCCCGCAGGCGCACCTGCCGATGAACCGGAAGCCCTGGCCGATTGGCTCGCTTCGGCGCGCGAGCTGGCCCTCGTTGCCAATTCGAGCGAGGACCGCACCCGCAGCGCGCTCTATGCCGCAATCGGGCGGGCCTGGGACTTCGCCCTGGCAGCGCAGGCCGAACCTGAAGAGTTTGCCGAACTGCTCGAAGACGCAGGGCTGACCGTGCAGGAGCGCGCACCGATGACGCCGGTGGTCAAGCTGGTGTTCGGGGCCGACTACGACAAGACGCGCCTGACTGAGTACGCCACTGCGCTGACCCATGCGCAGCGCATAGGCCTCGGCCGTGGCGAGCTGGGCGCCTATCTCTCCGAGGCTGCCGGCGGTCTCAAGGGCGTGATCAATGCCGAGCGCCGTCTGCGCCGCGAGGAAGCCGGCAAGGCGCTGGCAAAGCGCGGGCCGGAAGCGCTGGCGCAGTCGCTGCGCGCGCTGCCAGCACGCAAGGTCACCGAGATCGCGCCGCCCGAAGGCGAGGAATTCGCGCTGGTGGTGGTGCGTCGCCTCGAAAGCGGCGAGATCGTCGCGCTGGGCGAGGTACACGATGACGCGGCCCTGTTCGAACGTGCGGCGCGCCATCTGATCGGCTGACACACTGCCCCTGCAGGTGCCTTGCGCAATGGCGGCAGCCTGCTAGCCAGTGCCCCATGGCACGGACGGTCAAGGGCAAGCGGCGCATGGGGTGGATCGGCTGGACGGCGCTTTGCATCGTCCTGCTCGGACTGGTCGGTTATCTCGCCTACCGCCATGCCATGCAGGAAAACGCCGTGGCCCTGCTCGACGGCGCCGACAAGCTGCTCAACGGTGGCGATGGCGCGATCCAGCTGGTCGCGGCCGAACGCTATGGCAAGGACCCCGCGCAGAAGCTCGAGATGTTCGTACCGGAAGGCGCCCAAGGCACGCTGCCGATCGTGGTGTTCGTGCATGGCGGCAGCTGGGCAAGCGGCGATCCCCACGACTATCGCTTCATCGCTCGGACGCTGTGCGCGCAGGGCTATGCGGTCGTGCTGGCGGGCTACCGGCTCTATCCGCAGGCGAAGTTTCCCCTCATGCTGGAGGACGGCGCTGCCGCCCTGCGCTGGGTGCACGACAATGCTGCCAGGTATCATGGCGATCCGGCGCGCATGGCGCTGATGGGGCATTCGGCCGGGGCCTACAACGTGGCCATGCTCACGCTTGATCCGCAGTGGCTGAAGGGCGTGGGGCTGGATACGCGGGTGATCCGCGGGACGGTCTCGCTTGCCGGGCCGTTCGATTTCCTGCCCCTCGATTCCCCGGCAACCATCAACAGCTTCGGCGATGCGCCTGATCTTTCCAGAACCCAGCCGGTCAACTTCGCGCGCCAGGACGCGCCGCCGCTGCTGCTGGTGACCGGGGATGCCGATACCCGGGTCAAGCCGCGCAATTCCAGGGCGCTCGCCCTGCGACTGACCGAGGCTGGGGTAGCGAACCAGCCGGTCCTGCTCGACGGCGTGACTCACGAAGGCATCATCATGATGTTCGCGCGCCCGTTCTCGCGCGATACCCGTGCTCTCGACGCTGTGCTGCCGTTCCTCGCCAAGGTCACGGCACCTTCAGTTGCGGTTCAGGCTGCGGGCCGATAGTCCCACCGCCGTGACAGTCCGAATCCCCGCCCTGCTCCTTGCGCGCCTGCTCGCGCTCCTTGCCGCGCTGTCGCTGTGCATCCAGCCTGCCGCAGCGCAATCGGTGCTGCGCGATGCGGAGACCGAGGCGCTGTTCCGCGATGCCTCCGCGCCAATCTTCAAGGCAGCGGGGTTCAACCCCAACGCCATCGATCTGGTCCTGCTGAACGACGGGTCGATCAACGCCTTCGTTGCCGGCGGGCAGGCGATCTATATCCATTCGGGGCTGATCAGCGCGGCTGACAATGTCAACGAACTGCAAGGCGTGATCGCGCACGAGCTTGGCCATATCACCGGCGGCCACATCATCCGTTATAACGAGGGGCTGAAACCGGCCACCGGCATCACCGTGCTGTCGCTGCTGCTCGGCGGGCTTGCTGCGGCAGCAGGATCGCCCGATGCCGCGCTTGGCGTGTTCATGGCCGGGCAGCAGGCCGCGCTGGGCAAGTTCCTCGCCTTCAGCCGCGCGCAGGAAAGCTCGGCTGACGCTGCGGGCGCGAAGTTCCTTTCCGACGCCGGGATTTCCGGACGCGGTTCGATCGAGTTCTTCAAGAAGCTGCAGAACCAGGAATTCCGCTATGGCTACAATGCCAGCAAGAATCCGGACGCGGAGTTCTACAGCACCCACCCGATGACGTCCGACCGCCTGACCACGCTTCAGGATGTCTATGAGAAGGACCCGGCGTGGAACACCCCGCCCCCGGCCGAGCTGCAGGCGCGGTTCCAGCGGGTCAAGGCCAAGCTCAATGGCTATCTGGCCGAACCGCAGGACACGCTGCGCGCTTACCCCGATTACATGACCGACATTCCCGCGCGCTATGCCCGCGCCTATGCCTTCCACAAGGAGGCCTACGTCGACAAGGCGCTGGCGGAGACCAGGGCGCTGATCGCCAGCGATCCGGAAAACCCCTATTTTCTCGAGCTGGAAGGACAGATCCTGCTCGAATCCGGCCGCCCCGCCGATGCCCTGGCGCCGCTGCGCAAGGCCACGCAGCTGACCGGCAACGAGCCGCTGATCGCCACCACCTTCGGCCACGCCCTGATCGCCACGGAGGACAAGGACAATTTTGCCGAAGCCGAGAAGGTGCTCAAGACCTCGGCATCGCGCGACCGGGACAATCCCTTCACCTGGTACCAGCTCGGCGTGGTCTATGAGGCCAAGGGCGACATTCCCCGCGCGCGCCTTGCCAGTGCCGAACAGCAGCTGATGAACATGCGTCTGGCCGAAGCCGTGCGCAGTGCCGAGGCTGCCGAGGCGGCACTGCCCAAGGGCACGCCTGATTGGCTGCGCGCGCAGGACATTGCGATGTCGGCGCGGGCAATGATGGAACGCCAGAAGAAATCCCGCTAGGCACCAGTCAATGTCAGATACTCAGCCCCGCCGCATCGGCGCTTTCGCCGCCCTCGCCCTGCTCCTTGCCGCAGGCGGCGCTGCTGGAGGATGGTGGTACGCCCACCGCGACGCCGATACCGCGGCAAGCGACGACGCGCAGCTCGAAGCCTCACTGGCCAGCGCCGGGATCGACGGCAAGGAACGCGCCGCGATCGAAGGACTGGTGCGGTCCTATATTCTCGAACACCCCGAAGTCCTGCCCGAAGCGATGGAGCGGCTGCAACAGCGCGAGGCCGCAGCACAGATCGGTCCGATGCGCGGTGCGCTGGAAACGCCCTTCCCCGGTGCGGTCATGGGCAATCCCGACGGCAAGGTTACGCTGGTGGAGTTTACCGACTTTGCCTGCACGTATTGCCGACAGAGCGTGAAGACCCTCGACGCGCTGATTGCGAAGAATCCTGACCTGCGCGTGGTGGTGCGCGAATTGCCGATCATCGCACCTGAAAGCGCGCCCGCCGCCCGGATGGCTCTGGCCGCCGCTGCTCAGGGCAAGTATCCCGCCTATCACAAGGCGATGTTCGAAGGCGCCCGGCCTTCGGACGCCAGCATCACCGCTGCGGCAACCGCGGCAGGGCTCGACCTTGCCTCGGCAAGGACCTTTGCGGCCCGGCCCGATGTCGAGGAAGAGCTCAAGCGCAACCTGCAGCTGGCCCGCCAGCTCGGCATCAATGGAACGCCGGCCTGGGTGATCGGCGAACAGCTGGTTCACGGCGCAGTCCCGCAGGAAGACCTGCAGGCCGCCATCGATGCAGCACGCAAGGGCTGAGGCGGACTAGCCTTACCTGCCGCTAGCGGTTACAAACCTTTCATGGCAGCCTTGCCGTTCAGACCGACGCCGTTCTTCGGCAACAAGAACAGAGCCTTCTGGCGCCTGCAGTTCATGGGCTGGGGCGGCGCAATGCTGCTGCGTGCGATGTCGTCCATCGCCAATGCGCAGCCATGGTCGTTCCTCGTCATCGTCGTTATCGCCACGATCACCGGCTTCTCGATCTCGCTGATCCTGTCGGTGATCTATCGCGCGCTGATCAACCGGCGGCCGATCGTGACTTGGGGCGTGACCGCCATCGCGATGTCGGTGGCCGTCGGCCTTTACGCGTTCATCGATTCGTGGGTGATCAGCCTATACCGGCAGGGCGGCGATGCCAGTTTCGCGCAGCTGTTCCTCGGGGTGTTCTACCTCGATCTCACGCTCGTGATCTCGTGGACCGGGCTCTATTACGCGATCAACTTCTTCCTGCAGGTGGAAGAGCAGAACGATCAGCTGATGCGGCTGGAAGCGCAGGCAACCTCGGCTCAGCTGGCCATGCTGCGCTACCAGCTCAACCCGCACTTCCTGTTCAACACGCTCAATTCGATCTCCACGCTGGTCCTGCTCAAGCAGACCGAACCCGCCAATGCGATGCTTTCGCGCCTGTCCTCGTTCCTGCGCTACACGCTGGTGAACGAGCCGACTGCACGGGTGACCGTGGCGCAGGAAATCGAGACGCTGAAGCTCTACCTCGATATCGAACGCATGCGCTTTGAAGAGCGTCTGCGCACCGAATTCCGCATCGATGATGCCGTGCGCAACGGCTTGATGCCCTCGCTGCTGCTGCAGCCTCTGGTCGAAAATGCGATCAAGTATGCTGTCAGCCCGATGGAGTACGGCGCGGAAATCACGGTTGAGGCGCAACTCGTCGGTCCGATGCTGCGGGTCACCGTGTCGGACACCGGGCCGGGCTTGCCACCGGGCACCGATCCTTCAAGCGTGTTCGGCGTGAGCAGTGACAGCACCGGGATCGGTCTTGCCAACATCCGCGACCGTCTGGTCCAGGCCTATGGCGAGAACCAGCGCTTCGATATCTCAAACCGCCCGGAAGGGGGTTTTCAGGTCGTGCTCGAACTGCCGTTCGAAGCAAAGGCCGAGCCTGTACCAAGCATTCCCGTCCGACGCCCGATCGGGGTCGGCATGGGGGTTGGTGCATGATCTCGGGAACCGACTGCCACTTTACCCGTCCTGCCATCAGGCAGACTCCAACGGGGGACCGTTTCGGGGGCGCAACGTGATCCAAGTCTGGACAAGACCCAAGGGAACCGCATGACGATCCGCACGATCCTCGTCGACGACGAGAAACTGGCCATTCAGGGGCTGCAGCTCCGCCTTCAGGCCTTCCCCGATGTCGAAGTGATCGACACCTGTTCGAACGGCCGCGAGGCCATCCGCAAGATCAAGACCGAAAAGCCCGACCTCGTGTTCTGTGACATCCAGATGCCCGGCTTTGACGGCTTCTCGGTGGTCAAGGGCGTGATGGAAATCGACCCGCCGCTGTTCGTGTTCGTGACCGCATACTCCGAACACGCGATCAAGGCGTTCGAGGCCAACGCGGTCGACTACCTGCTCAAGCCGGTGGAGGAAGACCGCCTGGCGGACGCGCTTGACCGCGCGCGCACGCGGCTTTCGGAAAAGCGCAGCCGCGAAGAGGCCGACAAGCTCAAGAACGTGCTTGCTGAAGTGGCCCCTGGCGCCATGCCCGAGATCGAGGACGAGGGCGAGCCGGTGGTCGGTCGCTTCGAAAAGCTCATCAACATCAAGGATCGCGGCAAGATCTTCCGCGTCGACGTCGACACGATCGAGCGCATCGAGGCCGCTGGCGACTACATGTGCATCTACACCGGCGACAATTCGCTGATCCTTCGCGAAACGATGAAGGATCTCGAGCGTCGCCTCGATCCTCGCGTGTTCCAGCGCGTGCACCGCTCGAAGATCGTCAACCTTGACCAGGTGCGCCAGGTCAAGCCGCACACCAATGGCGAATGCTTCCTCGTGCTGGAAAGCGGCGCCGAAGTGAAGGTGTCGCGCTCCTACCGCGACGTGGTGGCGCGCTTCGTTCACTGACCTCGACAGAAAGGCCGGGAATGGTAATGCGCTCTGCATGAGCAGTTTCTCCATTCCCGGCTTCGATCTCGAAGCCTTCGTCGCGGCAACGCTGGCCGAGGATCTTGGTGACGGCCTGCCCGGCGGCGGGCATGACGTGACCAGCGAAAGCGTGATCCCGGCAGACGCCCGCTTTTCAGGCGTGATGGACAGCCGCGATGCGATCACGGTCTGCGGGTTGCCGATCGCGGCCGCATTCTTCCGCGCGCTCGATCCGGACATGACGATCGAGATCCTTGTCGAGGAAGGCGCGCGGGTGGCACCCGGTTCGGACCTGATGCGGCTCGAAGGCAATGCCCGCGCCATGCTCACGGGCGAGCGCAGCGCACTCAACACCGTGCAGCACCTTTCGGGCGTGGCCACGCTGACCCGCCAGTACGTCGACGCAATCGAGGCATTTGGGGGAGAGACCAAGGCGCGCCTGCTCGATACGCGCAAGACCATCCCCGGCCTGCGCCACCTCGAAAAGTATGCCGTGCGCACTGGCGGCGGCACCAATCACCGCATGGGCCTGTGGGACGCGGCGATGATCAAGGACAACCACGTGCTCGTTGCGGGCGGCGTGGCAGAGGCCGTGCGCCGCGCGCTGTCTGCTGGCGTCAAGCACGTGATCTGCGAAGTCGATCATATCGACCAGATCCTGCCCGCGCTCGATGCCGGGGCAACACGCCTTCTGCTCGACAACATGGGCCCTGACCGCTTGCGCGAAGCCGTGGCGCTCGTCGCAGGCCGCGTGCCGTGCGAGGCCTCGGGCGGCGTGCGGCTCGACACCATCGGCGCGATTGCCGCGTCGGGCGTGGACTACGTCTCGGTCGGCCGCCTGACCCAGAGCGCGCCTGCCGCCGACATTGGCCTCGACTTCACGCCCATCGCCTGAACGGAACCCAAGATGCGCCCCGCCACCATCCGAGCCTTTGAAATCAGCGTGATCGCCAGCCAGCTGATCCGCATCGTCAACATCGTTGCCAATGCAGGGGCCATGGCGGCCGCGCTGGAGGTGGGCCGCAACGAGTTGCTGATCGGCCCGTTTGCCAACGCGCTGGTCGCCATCGGCCTTGCGCTCGCAGTGTCCCGCGGGCGTTTTGCTATAGCGCGCTGGTTCCTTGTTGCCGTCATCGCGCCGGACGTGCTGGGGCTCGGCGGAATCCCGGCCGTGGCAACGATGATCGGCATTCCCTTCGCCATCTTCTCGGTCATCGCAATCCTGCTGATGATCGCCGCAGGCGTCCTGATGTTCCTGCCAGCCTCCTCGGCGTGGTTGAAGCAGGGCAAGGCCGACTGACCATGCGCTGGCTGGCAGCGCTCGCGGTCATCGCATCCAGCCCCGCCCTTGCCCAGGGCTGGCAGTGCCAGGTGCCGCCGCAGATCAGCGTGCCGCCCGTGCCCGCGCCCGATGCGCCGACGCGGGTGGTGCCGACGACCGGCTACACGCTGGCGATCAGCTGGTCGCCCGAGTTCTGCCGCACGCGCAAGGATGATCCGCGCCATGCCACGCAGTGTTCGGGCCGGCAGGGACGCTTCGGCTTCGTGCTGCATGGCCTCTGGCCCGATGGCAAGGGTGGCAAGTATCCGCAGTACTGCCCCTCGCGGCTGCTGCCCGATGCGCAAGTCCTGCGCCGCAACTTCTGCACCACGCCTTCAGCCGATCTGATGATGCACGAATGGGCCAAGCACGGCAGCTGCATGGGCATCAGCCCCGCGGATTACTTTGCGAAGGGCCGCGAGCTGTTCCAGAGCCTGGAGTTTCCCGACATGGCCCGCCTCTCGCGCACCGAGGCGCTGGACGTAGGCAAGGTCAAGCAGGCGCTGGTCATCGCCAATCCGCGCCTCAAGCCCGACATGTTCCGCCTGCTGCTCGGCCGCGACGGCTGGCTGCGAGAGGTACACCTGTGCCATTCGCGCAAGCTCAAGCCCTCGCGCTGCCCGATCGGCAACGGTGGTCCGCCGGATACGGTGCCCGTTAAGATCTGGCGCTCCTTCTAACGCCGCTCGCGGAAGAAGCTGCGGAGCAGGTCCGCTGCCTCGTCCTCCCCCATGCCGGAATAGACTTCGGGCCGGTGCAGGCAGGTCGGCTGGTCGAACACCCGCGCGCCATGCTCCACCGCGCCGCCCTTGGGATCGCTGGCGGCGTAGTAGACGCGGGCGATGCGGGCATGGGCAATGGCGCCCGCACACATCGCGCAAGGCTCCAGGCTTACCCACAGGTCACACCCTTCAAGCCGCTCCTGCCCCAGCGCGGCAGCAGCAGCGCGAATCGCCAGCACTTCGGCGTGGGCGGTGGGGTCGCACAGGGTGCGCGGCTGATTATGGGCGGCGGCGATGACCTTGCCGTCCTTGACGATCACCGCGCCGATCGGCACTTCGCCCGCATCCGCAGCGCACCGGGCCTCGCCAAGGGCCAGTCGCATCGGTTCGGGGAGAGGCCAGCGGGTCATGGCGCGGGGTATAAGTGGCGGATCGTCGCTTTCAAACTCCGAATCCTTGACTTCGTCCGGTGAATCGATAAGAGCCGCGCCTTCCCGATAGGTATTATCGAACACAAGCGAGTTTTAGCCATGTCGCGTATCTGCGAACTGACCGGTAAGGGCCGCCAAGTCGGTCACAACGTAAGCCACGCCAACAACAAGACCAAGCGTCTGTTCCTGCCCAACCTGCAGAACGTCACGCTGATGAGCGAGAAGCTGGAGCGCAGCTTCAAGTTCCGCGTATCGACCCATGGTCTGCGCTCGGTCGAGCACAACGGCGGTCTCGACAACTGGCTGCTGAAGCAGTCGGACACCAAGCTTTCGACGCGCGCCCTCAAGGTGAAGCGCGAGCTGGTCAAGGCGAACGCCGCCTAATCTTTCTGCCCGCAAGGGTCGAAACATCGAGAGCCCCCTTTCCATAGCGGAACGGGGGCTTTTGCTGTGTGCGGTCAGTCTTGCAGCTGACGCACGTCAAGACGCAGCTTCATGAGGCGGGTTTCCTGAAGCGCCGAGCCGTTCGCGTCCGACATGATCCATACCTCCGGCGCGTTCGCCGGGCCGGTCACCACCATCGCTTCATAGTTTTCGCGCGCGGCCGCACTATCGATCCGCGCCAGTTCCTTGCCCTGCCATGGCCGGGCCAGATCCAGCCTTTCCGGATCGAACAGCACAAGCGCCGATTCGAAATGCGGCAACAGCATATTGAATCGGCGGGTGAGCACGAGCAGCCGCCCGTCCGGCAACGACACCATGTCAACCGGATCGAACCCCGCGGGCATGACGATTCCGAAGGGGCGGGGTGTGGAACGGTCCGGATAGCTGGCAAAGACAAGGCCGAGGTGCAGCCCGCCGCGCCGCGTGCCACAGGTTTCGCACAGGATCATCCAGCGCCCGTCATGCAGGCGCACCATTGCTTCGGCGCCGCCGTTGATCGGCCAGCTCTTGAGTGCAGCCACCGGCACGAAGGCGCCGCTGCTGCGGTCCTTGTCAATGCGGATCAGGCGGTGATCGGCCTCAAGCCCGATCCAGATGCTTTCATCCGGGGCCAGCACCGCTGACTCGATATCGAAGACCACCCATTCGCCACCTTTCTCGCGCTGATAGACCCCGCGACGGATGCCCACCTGCTTGGCCTTGGGCACGGCAGGCGTTTGCACCCCGGGCGGGGTAAAGCGCAGCCGCATGTTGCGATCGGACAGTGCGAGGAACTGCCCGGAGGCGGTCTTCATAAGGGCCGACCAGCCATCGAAGCGCGAGTTGGGACTGGTCACGCGCCACAGACCAACCATCGAGAACGGCCCGAGACGGTCGCCCGTGGCCCTTCCCGGCGCAATATCACTGAAATGGAGCTCTTGCCGGTTGTCGCGAATCACCTCGCTACGCCCCCAGGTGATACCCAGCAGCGGCAGCAACAGGAACAGGATGGCGAACCCCCTTCGCATCGCGACGGGATTGCATGCAGGCCCAATTCCGTAAACCGATTTTAAGACTTTTCACCGGGTTGCTGCCCGGTTCCTGTCAGCCCGGGCGGAACTTCAGCGCATCGCCATTGATGCAATAGCGCAGGCCCGTAGGCGCGGGGCCATCATCAAAGACGTGGCCGAGGTGGCCGCCGCACTGCGTGCAGTGCACTTCGGTGCGCACCATCCCCAGCGAACGGTCGGAACTGGTCGCCACGCCTTTGGGCAAAGGCTTCCAGAAGCTCGGCCAGCCAGTGCCGCTATCGAACTTGGTTGAGGATGAAAACAGGGGGTGGCCGTCTGCCGCGCACACGAACGTGCCCTTGCGATGCTCTTTCAGCAGCGGCGAGGTGAACGGGCGTTCGGTGCCTTCCTCGCGCAGAATGTAGAACTGTTCCGCCGTCAGCAGGCGCCGCCATTCGGGCTCGCTCTTCATGATCGGAAAGGTGCCCTTGGCCGCCGGCTTGGCACTGCAGGCACTGGCAAAGGGCAGGACCGAACCTGCGGCGAGAAAAGCCATGAAACTGCGACGCGAGGCTGACTGGGCGATCATCTGCAAACCTTCCGGTGTCCTGCCGATGGGTGAGAGGGTGTGACCTCGGGGGCGGAGTGCCCACCGGCAGGACTTGGGACTATCTATCCCGGACCTGCCTCCACCATCGTGACGAAAGTCATAGCACGACGACCTGTATGCCTGATTACCGCTTTTCGAGCATGACCTCGAGCTTGCGGAAGCCGTGGACGAAGTTGGCGCGAACACGCTCGACCTCACCGGCAACGCGCACCTGCATCCGCCGCTCGTGCATTTCCTCGAGCAGGATGCGCAGTTGCAGCTCGGCGAGCCGCGCACCGACGCAACGGTGCACGCCATAGCCGAACGAAAGGTGACGCCGCGCATTGTCGCGGTCGACGATCAGCTTGTCGGCATTCTCGAACACGGTCTCGTCGCGGTTGGCCGAGATGTACCAGAGAATCAGCTTCTCGCCCGCCTTGATCTGCTGGCCAAAAAGGTCGGCATCCGCCGTGGCGGTGCGGCGCATGTGGGCGAGCGGGGTGACGTAGCGAATGCACTCCTGCACGGCGTTCGGGATCAGCGAGGGATCACGGGCAAGCAGGTCACGCTGGTCGGGGAACTGGTCGAGCGCGTGGACAATGCCCGACATGGTGTTGCGCGTGGTGTCGTTACCGCCGACGATCAGCAGCACCAGATTGCCCATGAACTCCTGCGGGCTCATGTGGTTCATCGCCTCGGAGTGGATCATCATCGAGATGAGATCGCCCGACGGCTCGGACCGAATGCGTTCGCCCCACAGGCGCTGGAAATAGTGCGCCATCTCGCCAAGGAAGCCGAAACGCATGTCGGACAGTTCGCGCGCAAGTATGAGTTCCACGTCACCGGCCCAGTCCGACCAGAACGTCAGCAGGCGGCGATCCTTCCACGGGAAGCCGAACAGCAGCGCCAGCATTCCCGTGGTCAGTTCGATCGAGACCTTGTCGACCCAGTCGAACTTTTCGCCCCACGGCAGCGAATCGAGCACCTCGCCGGTGCGCTGGCGGATCTCGCGCTCCATCTCGACCATCTTGGCCGGAGTGAAGGCCGGCGCCACCGTGCGGCGCTGGCCGGTGTGTTCGGGCCGGTCCATCGCGATGAACATCGGCAGCTGACGTTCGGCGAGCAGCGCGGGATCGGTGTCGGCTGGCGGATCGCCGATGGTGATGCCGCCGTACTGCCAAGACGAGGAGTAGAGTTCGGGCAGTGATTCGACGTGCTGGATCGCCTTGTGGTTCACCACGTTCCAGTAGGCGCCATAGGGCGATTCGGGCACGAAGTTGACCGGAGCTTCACGGCGCATTTCCGCAAAGATCGGCTGCCAGCGGTCCTCGACATAGATGTCCGAGCGGCTGACATCCCACTTGTGGGTATGCGCCGGGATGGCTTGCGGATTATCCTTCAGCCAGGCGGTGAACGCCTCGATCGCGGTGGGAGCGCTGCGGTAGGTGAACTGCTGGGCTTCGGGTGCAAGCTGCGTGGCCATGGCTATCCTCCGGAAAGGCCGCACGTTGCCCGCGCGGTCCTCGTCACTTTGGTAGCTTGCCACAACCTACATAGGTGTCAATAAGCTTTGCGCCGGAACCGTGCGAACACGCCGCCCTTGGCCCTGCCACGCGCGGGGCCTGACTTCATGACCGTCCGGCGGAAGAGCTGTGCCCCTGCCCGCACGATCACGACAACCCAGAACGCCTGCCACAGCAGCGCCAGGACATGCGGCCACACCTCGGGTTGTTGCGCGGCCCGCGCCAGCATGGCGTAGGGCGAGCTGACCGGGAAGATCACCGAAAGCCATTCCACCCACGAACCCGGCATCGTCAGCGCATAGCTCGAGAAGAAGAACACCATCAGCTGGAACATCGAGACCGGCATCGAAAGCGTCTGCACTTCGCGCACCGTGGCCGCCATGCCGCCGATCGACAGGAACAGCGATCCCATCAGCAGGTAGGCCATCGCGAAGTAGAGGAAGCCGAGAATCGGGAACAGCGGCCAGCCCACTGCAGGGGCTGACATGCTGGGCAGGCTTTCCGAACCGGCTAGCACGATCATGCCGATGGCCGTGCCCCACACGGCTATGCCGACAAGGCTGACGGCAAGCATGGCAAATAGCTTGCCCATGAACAGGGCGTCCATCGGGATGGCGGCTGCCAGCACTTCGATGATCTTGTTGCCCTTTTCCTCGACGAGGTTGGACAGGACCATGCCCGCCAGCAGCATCGTCAGCAGAAACAGCAGCACTTGCGCGCCTTGCGCGGTGTAGATCTGGCCGGTGCGGACCTTGGCGATAGAAGTGTTGACCTCCTCCACCTGCACGTCCGGATAGGCGGTTGGCGCCTCGGCGCGGGCGCGCGCGGCGAGGTTGGAAACGAGGCCGACCCACTGGCGCGCGCGGTCGGCGGTCGCGGTCAGGGTCGGCGCATCGAGCGTCCCGCCGACAACCGCGGTCACCTCGCGGTTGCCGTCGGAAAGCGCGCTCCGGGCATCGAAGGCTTCTCCTGGCGCGGCGGCGGCAAGTTCGATCATGTCGGGCAGGCCACCGGCCATGCGCCCGTCCAGTTCCTCGCGTGCGGCAAGCATGCGCTTGTTGTCCTCGGCGCTCATGGCAAGGCCGATGGTCGGCCTCTCGACGTTCTGCTGCACCTTGGCGCCGATGTTTCCGGCAAGCCCACCCACGACCAGCGGGAAGGCCGGGCCGATCAGGAAGAAGATGAAGGTCTTGGAGAACACCACCGCGACGAAATCGCGCCGGGCGATGACCAGCGCGCAGCGCAGCTTCTCGGCAAATCCGGTCACCGCGCTTCTCCTTCGCTTTCCTCGAGCGCCCTGGCCGCCGCCTCGCCGGCGATGGCAACAAAGGCATCGTGCAGCCCCGCCCGCTCGATCGAGAGGCTGAGAATGCCGGCATCGCCTTCGATCAGCGCGCGCAGCAGCGGCTCCACGCCGGTTTCGGGCAGGGTGAAGTACCAGAACGCGCCTTCGTGCCGCACGTCGGCCGGAAGCGCGGCGCGCCACGGCCCGTCCTGCGCGCGCGTTTCGAGCCGGACCTGCGGGCGCAGGCGGTCGCGGGCGAGATCGACCGGCCCGGCAAAGGGCACCTTGCCCCCGGCGATGATCGCGATCCTGTCGCACAGGCGCTCGGCATGGGCGATCACGTGGGTGGAGAAAATGACCGTCGTGCCGCCCGCCGCCAGTGCGCGGATCATGCGTTCGAGCTTGCCCTGGTTGAGGGCGTCAAGGCCGGAGAAGGGTTCGTCCAGCACCACAAGATCGGGTTTGTGGACGAGCGTGCCGAGCAGCTGCACGGTCTGCGCCATGCCCTTGGACATCTGGCGAATCTGGCGGTCGGCTGCATAGCCAAGTCCATGTTCTTCCAGCAATTCCCGCCCGCGTCGGCGCCCCTCTTTCAGCGGCACGCCGCGCAGCGCTGCAAGGAAGCCGATCGCTTCATAGGCCTTCATCGCCGGGTACAGGCCACGCTCTTCGGGCAGGTAGCCGATGCGCCGGGCAACCTCGGTCGGGCGTTCGTGGCCGAGCACGCGGCGGTAGCCGGCGTCGGGATCGATGATGCCGAGCAGCATGCGCAGCGTCGTCGTCTTGCCGGCGCCATTGGGGCCGAGGATGCCGTAGATCGCGCCCTTGGGCACGGATATGTCGACGCCGTCGACGGCGGTGAAGCCGTCGAAGCGCTTGACCAGCCCGCGCGCCTCGATGGCGAGTTCTACTCCGGTGCCGTCAACCGCGTTGCCAGCCACCGGCCATTCCCCTAGCTCGATCTTCATGGGTCATCGACCTAGCGATAGGCGATGAACGAGCAGGGCAGCAAGTGTGGTTAACGCAAGTCCAACTCTCGAAGGCAGAGCGGCAACTCCCGGGGGCAGAGCGGCAACTCCTGGCAGCGAAAGACTGACTCTCGAGGGCAAACTGGCAGAAGAAGCGACGCGCCTCGGCTTTGCCGCCTGTGGCATCGCACCCGCCGATGACGACCCCCTCCGGTCGGCCCGACTCGAACAGTGGCTGGGCGAGGGATGCCACGGATCGATGGAGTGGATGGAGACGCGTCTCCACCATCGCCGCGGGCCGCAATCGCTCTGGCCGGAGGCGAAGAGCGTGATCGCGCTGGGGATGAGTTATGCCCCGGCAGCGGACCCCCGCGCGCTGGAAGCGCATCCGGAGCGGGGGCGCATTTCGGTCTATGCGCAGGGCGGCGATTATCATGACGTGGTGAAGCGCAACCTCAAGACGCTGGCGCGCTGGCTCGTGGCCGAAGTGCCGGGGGCCGAGGTCAAGGTCTTCGTCGATACCGCGCCGGTGATGGAAAAGCCGCTGGGGCAGATGGCGGGAATCGGGTGGCAGGGGAAGCACACCAATCTGGTGAGCCGGACTCACGGTTCATGGCTGTTCCTGGGAGCGATCTATACGACGCTGGAGCTGACGCCCGATGTGCCCCATGCCGACCGCTGCGGATCGTGCACCGCGTGCCAGACGGCCTGCCCCACGAGTGCTTTTCCCAAGCCTTATCAACTGGATGCGCGGCGATGCATTTCCTATCTGACGATCGAGCACAAAGGGCCAGTGGCGGAGGAATTGCGCGCTGCCCTGGGCAACCGCATCTATGGCTGTGACGATTGCCTGGCGGCCTGTCCGTGGAACAGCTTTGCACAAGCGGCGCAGGCCAACCGGGCATTCCTGCCCCGCGCCGAACTGACTGCACCGAAGCTGGCAGAACTGCTGGCGCTGGACGATGCGACGTTCCGGCAGGTGTTCAGCGGCAGCCCGATCAAGCGGATCGGGCGCGACCGGATGGTGCGCAATTGCCTTTATGCCGCAGGCAACAGCGGCGACCGGACGCTGCTGCCGATTGTGCAGGGCTTGTGCGGTGATCCCGACCCTGCGGTGGCGGATGCCGCCCGCTGGGCCGTGGACCGTTTGGGCTAGAGCATTTCCTTGAGCGGCACGCTGGCGTCGGCCAGTTGCTCAGGGGCGATCTGGGCGCGGGCTTCGACAAGCTTTTTGCCCTGCACGTAGTCCTTGACCATGTTCACGCAATCGAGCGCGATGACCTTGCCGTTCTTGAGGTAGACCACCGAGAACGAGCGCGTGGCGGGATCGCCGCGCAGGACGGCGTTGTCGTGGCCGGTCGACAGGCCGACGGTCTGCAGGCGCAGGTCGTACTGGTTGGACCAGAACCACGGCGTGGCCTTGTAGGGCGCTTCGGTGCCGCAGATGCACT
>JBEQCK010000033.1:0-24880 GCA_041639335.1 Novosphingobium sp. | reverse complement strand
ATAAGCCAGCGCATCGCGGATTTCGGCGCGCTCGTAGAAGCGGAAGCCGCCGACGATGCGGTAGCCCATGCCGATCTGGATGAAGCGGTCTTCGATCGTGCGCGTCTGGAACTGTGCGCGGACGAGGATGGCAATGCGATCGAGCGGGGCGCCCTCGCGCTCCAGTCGCTCGATCTCCTCGCCGATGCGGCGCGCCTCCTCCGGCGCATCCCATACGCCGATTACGCGCACCTTGTCGCCGCCATCGACCTCGGTCCACAGCGTCTTGCCGAGGCGTTCGGAGTTTTCCGCGATCAGGCCGGAGGCCGCGCCGAGGATGTGCGGCGTGGAGCGGTAGTTCTGTTCGAGGCGGATCACCTTGGCGCCGGGAAAATCCTTCTCGAACCGCAGGATATTGGCGACTTCCGCGCCGCGCCAGGAATAGATCGACTGGTCGTCATCGCCCACCACGCAGATGTTCTTGCGGTTCTGGGCAAGCAGCCGCAGCCACAGGTACTGCACCGCGTTGGTGTCCTGATATTCGTCGACCATCACGTACTTGAAGCGCTGCTGCCAGGCTTCCAGCACGTCCCGCTCGCGCCGGAAGATGTTGAGCATGTGCATCAAGAGGTCGCCGAAATCGCAGGCGTTCAACTCGCGCAGGCGGTTCTGGTAGAGCGCATAGAAGCGCTGGCCCTTGCCGTTGGCATAGGCCTCGTTCTCCAACGCATCGAGATCGCCGGGGTTGAGCCCGCGGTTCTTCCACTTGTCGATAAGACCCGCCAGCTGCTTGGCTGGCCAGCGCTTGTCGTCCACGCCCTCGGCCACGATCAGCTGTTTCAGAAGCCGCAGCTGGTCGTCAGTGTCGATGATGGTGAAGTTGCTTTGCAGGCCAACCAGTTCGGCATGGCGGCGCAGCATCTTGGCGGCGATGGAATGGAACGTGCCGAGCCAGGGCATGCCTTCCACCGCCGGGCCGATCAGCTGGCCCACCCGCTCGCGCATCTCGCGCGCGGCCTTGTTGGTGAAGGTGACGCAGAGAATCTCGCTCGGCCAGGCAAGCCGCTGGCGCAGCAGATTGGCGAGGCGGGCGGTGAGCGCGGCGGTCTTTCCGGTGCCCGCGCCCGCCAGCATCAGCACCGGCCCTTCGGTCGTCGTCACCGCCTCGCGCTGGGGCGGGTTCAGGCTATCGAGCCAGCTCTGATCTTGATTCGCAATCTGGGACACTCAGGAACGGTTAGAGAACATCCTCCCGCCCGACAAGGCCGTTGCGACCCGATCAGTCCTCATAGTTCTCGTAATAGTCGGCGTTGTAATCGGAATGCTCGTGATAGGCGGCGGCCTTGTTGTCGCGCTCGTTATGCGCCTTGAGCTCTTCCTTCTCGTACCATTTCCCGACCTTTTCCGACGATTTCGACACCACGACTGCAGTGCCTGCTCCGATCATCGCGCAAGATCCCAGCCACAGCAGGCCCAGGCAACCCAAACCCATGAGCACGTTGCGAAACAAGTCAGTCACCAAGCCCCCCAATTCAAAAACGCGAACGAGCGGTACTGCATCGTTGGTTAACGGACACCTTATCCGGCGATCTCGCCAAACGCCCGGTCCGTCCCATCTGCGGGAACCGCTTCCCGCTCCGAAGCTTCGCCGAGGTAATTCGGGTACAAAATACAAGTTCAGGAGAATTCTTATGCGAAACCTTCTTGCCGCGAGCGCGCTTGCGCTTGCCATGGCTTCGGCTCCGGCAGTCACCTTGGCCCAGTCGACAACGTCGCCTGCGACTTCGCCGATGCCGACCAACCCATCGATGCCTGACAGCACCTCGCCGACCGCCCAGCAGGATACCACCGCGCCCACCACCGCAACGGGCACCTTCTCTCCGACGCCTGACCAGCAGCTTCAGATCGACGCCTGGGCTGCCGAGCAAAAGACCAAGTACGCA
Source organism: Novosphingobium sp. (assembly GCA_041639335.1). Lineage (GTDB taxonomy): Bacteria > Pseudomonadota > Alphaproteobacteria > Sphingomonadales > Sphingomonadaceae > Novosphingobium. Next base: position 22,958 of record JBEQCK010000033.1, on the reverse strand, counting down.
GCATGGCCGTCCACCTACCAGGAATATTTCTGGAGCCTCGACGCCGATCAGCAGAAGGGCTGGTGGGCTTTGACCGACGAGCAGAAGGCGCAGATCTACGCCATGACGCCGGAGCAGCGCACGCAGGTCTGGCCCTCGATCGTGGCGCAGGTTTCAGGGAGCGCCGTGCCATCATCGGGTGCTACGCCCGCCCAGCCCAATCCCGGCATGGGGACGGGGGCAACGCCTGCCACGCCGGCAGAGCCCGCAACCCCTCCCTCGGGCGGGATGAGCGCCAGCATGCCCGGCAACATGCCCGGCAACATGACCCCGCCGCCCGCCTCGGCCATGAACAAGAAGTATCCGGTTTGCAGCAAGACCGTGACCGACAGCTGCCGCAATCGCGGCGGTATCTGAACGCTTCCGACGATCGTCGCGTGAAAGGGGTGCCGGGTTGCCGGCGCCCCTTTTCGCTTGTGGTGTTGACCCGGCTGGCTTGAGACGGAACAACGCGCGCCGCGAACGAGGGGAGAAGCGCGCCGATGAATCCGATTCGACAGCAGGGTCGCGTGCTGACTGCCAGCCTCGTCGGCACAGCGGTGGAGTTCTACGACTTCTACATCTACGCAACAGCGGCCGCGCTGGTCATCGGGCCATTGTTCTTCCCCACAGAATCAGAGGCAGCGCAGACGTTGCTGTCCTTCATGACCTTCGGCCTGGCTTTCTTCGCCCGGCCCGTGGGCGCGATAGCGTTCGGTCACTTCGGGGACCGGATCGGGCGCAAGTCGACGCTGGTCGCCTCGCTGATGCTGATGGGCGGATCCACCTTCCTGATCGCCTTCCTGCCGACGTACGCCATGGTCGGCTGGGTCGCGCCGGCGCTGCTTTGCCTGCTGCGCTTCGGACAGGGCTTCGGCCTTGGCGGAGAGTGGGGCGGGGCGTCGCTGCTTGCGGTGGAGAATGCGCCGAAGGGTTGGGAAGCTCGCTTCGGCAGTGCGCCGCAACTGGGTGCGCCGCTGGGCTTCCTCTGTGCCAACGGGCTGTTCCTGCTGCTCGGCAAGGGCCTTTCCGATGCCGACTTCGCCGCCTGGGGCTGGCGCGTGCCGTTCCTGGCAAGCGCGCTGCTGGTCGGCCTCGGGCTGTGGGTGCGACTGAAGATCGGCGAAACGCCCGCGTTCAAGGAAGCGCTTGAGAAGGCCGAGCCGCCCAAGGTGCCGGTCGGCCTGCTGTTCCGCAACCATCTCGGTGCCGTGCTGGCCGGTATCGCGGGTGTGGTGGCCTGCTTTGCGATCTTCTACCTCGCGACGACATTCGCGCTGTCCTTCGCCACGACCAAGCTCGGTTATGCCAAGCAGGAGTTTCTCGGCATACAGCTCGGCGCCAACACTTTCCTTGCGCTCGGCATTCTGGTTGCCGGGTACTGGGCCGACAAGGCCTCGGCACGGCTCGTCCTTGGCACCGGCGCGGCGTTGACCATCCTGGTCGGCATGGTGTTCGGCACCGGCCTGGGCTCGGCCTCGCTGCCGGTGGTGTTTGCAACGCTGGCCAGCGCGCTGTTCGTGATGGGGCTGGCCTACGGCCCGCTCGGCGCCTGGTTGCCGACGCTGTACCCCGTCGAAGTGCGCTACACCGGCATTTCGGTGGCGTTCAACATGGGCGGCATCATCGGCGGCGCACTGGCCCCATTCGCGGCAGCCTGGCTCGCCGGGATTGGCGGCACGGCCTATGTCGGCCTGTTCCTGACGCTGGCAGGTGCGATGACCCTGGCGGGCGTGCAGTTCTCGCCGAAGCGGGCTGCTTAGGACTTCAACCGCATCAGCGTGATCAGCGCCTTGCCGACTTTCCGCTCGGCATCGACGTCGCATACGCGCACGTCGGGCACTTCCTTGGCGGCGGTTTCAAGGCAGATCCACGTCGCCTCGCCAATCCAGCCAAGCCGGGTAAGCCGGTCGATCGCCACAGCACCCGCTCCAGTGCCATAAGGCGGATCGAGCATCACGAGGTCGAGCGGCTGCTTGACCGGGCCGAGGCTGAGCACCGACGAGGCGCGCACGTCGCACTGCGGGGCGCACCGCAGCGCCGCAATGTTGGCGCGGATCGTGCGGATCGCGCCTGCGTCCTGCTCGACGAAGATCGCAGAAGCGGCCCCGCGCGACAGCGCTTCGAGGCCAAGCGCGCCCGAGCCTGCGAACAGGTCGGCCACAGTCAGATCCTCGAAACTGCCGAGACGGCTGGCGAGCATCGAAAACAGCGTCTCGCGCGTGCGGTCGGCGGTGGGGCGGGTGGTGTCGCCCTCGGGCGCGCGCAGCGGGCGCCCGCGCCATTCTCCAGAGATGATTCTCATTATGCCTTCTTCAGCGTCTTGCGGAAGCGTTCGACCATGACCTGCGGGATTTCCTCGACGGACCCGCGCTGCAAGTCAGCCAGTTCGAACGGGCCATAGCTGGTGCGCAACAGGCGCGAGACTTCGAGGCCGAGATGTTCGAGCACGCGGCGCACTTCGCGGTTCTTGCCCTCGGTCAGGGTCAGCTCGATCCACTTGTTGCGATTGGCGCTGCGTTCGAGATTGGCATTGATCGGACCATAGCGCACGCCGTCGATCTCGATGCCTTCCATCAGCTCCTCGAGCCGTGCCTGCGTGATGTCGCCGAACGTGCGTGCGCGATAGGTACGGGGAATGCCGGTGGAGGGCAGTTCCAGCGCGCGCTTCAATTCGCCATCGTTGGTCATCAGCAGCAGCCCCTCGGTGTTCACGTCGAGGCGGCCGACCGGCATGACGCGCGGGGCGTCCTTCGGCATCGCATTGCGCAAAGCCGTGTAGATCGTCGGCCGGCCCGTGGGGTCGCGCTCCGCAGTGATCAGGCCCGCAGGCTTGTGGAAGCGGAACAGGCGCGGGGCGGCAATCGGGCCGACCATCTTGCCGTCGACGCTCACGCCCTTGAGGCTGGTCAGCAGTGTGGCCGGCGTGGTGACGACCTCGTCGCCGATCTTGACGCGGCCTTCCTCGATCATGCGCTCGACCTCGCGGCGGCTGGCAATGCCGGCGCGGGCGAGCAGCTTGGCGATGCGGTCGCCCTCGCGCTCGGAGCCATCCGCGTTGGGCGCGCGCTTGGCAGGGACAACGGGCTGCGACGTGCGCGGCGCACCGCTGCGCATCGAGAACGGCTTCTTTTCGGGGGTGGCGGTGCGAGGGCTGAACCGCTTCGGCCGATCGCCGCCGTTTCTTGGGGGAAAAGTCATGGCGCAGCCCTTACGCGAGAACGCGCTATCCGTCACCCCGAGTCATCTACCTCTGGCGCCGCTGGATTTGGCCGCTAGGTTGCCAGCAACATTTGAGGGAGCGACTGCATAGATGAGCACCGAGGCCAGTGACCGTAACCTGTGGGACTCGGTGCGCCCCTATCTCGAAAAGGAATCGCTCGCCGCGTTCTTCCTCGGCGTGTCCTCGGGCTTTCCCTATGCGATGATCGGCGCAACGCTGACGACCCGGCTGGCGCAGGACGGGATCGACAAGAAGACGGTCACCGCGTTCACGCTGGCGTTCCTCGTCTACAACCTGAAGATCTTCTGGGCCTGGCTGGTCGACAGCGTGCATCTGCCGCTGCTTGGGCGACTGGGACAGCGCGTTTCGTGGATGCTGCTGGCAGGTTCTCTGGTCATGGCCGCGGTCGCCAATCTCGCGCTTGTCGATCCTTCGGCGGACCTCGGTGCGACGGTGCTGGCGGCAGTGCTGGTCGGCGTCGCGGGCGCCACTTTCGACATCGTGATCGACGCCTACCGGATCGAGACGCTAAAGCCCTATCAGCTCGGCACCGGCTCGGGCATGAGCCAGTACGGCTGGCGCATCGGCTCGGCGGGTGCGGGCGCGCTGGCGCTGTTCATGGCCGCGCGTTCCGGCTGGAGCGCAGCATACCTCGCTTGCGCCTTGTTCGCCCTGCCGGCCATGCTGACTGCACTCTTCCTCGGAGAACCCGAACGCCACCGCGAGCCAACCGCGCGCAAGGGCGTGGGGGAAGTGATCGCTTCGATCATCGGGCCGTTTGGCGAATTCTTCCGCCGCCACGGCGCGTGGCTGGTGCTGCTGTTCATCCTTGTCCACAAAGTCGGCGACACGCTGGCAAACCTCACTTTCCGCCTGCTGTTCGACGACCTCGGCTTCACCAATGACGAGATCGCACTGTGGGACGTCGGCGTGGGCTTCTGGGCCTACCTGATCGGCGTGTTCATCGGCGGCGTGGCCTATGCGAAAATGGGCCTGAAGCGCTCGGTCCTGCTGGCGCTGGTGCTGATGGCGGTATCGAACCTGTCCTTCGCAGCGCTGGCTGCGGCGGGCCATTCCAACTTGGGCATGGCGGGCGCAATCGGGTTCGAGAACATTGCCTCGGGCTATGGCGGTGTCGTCGTCGTCGCCTATTTCTCGGCCCTGTGCGACTTGCGCTACACGGCGGCCCAATATGCCCTGATCTCCGCTGCTGCTAGCATCGTCGGCCGTTTTGCCACGGGGACGACCGCAGGCGCGCTGATCGAGAGCATGGGCTATGTGAATTTCTACCTGCTCACCACCGTGCTGGCGTTGCCGGGCATCGTACTGTTCTGGTGGATGAGCCGCAGCGGTCTGGTCGATGCGGCGATGGGCACGGCGGGCGAGGAGAAGTCGGACGCCGATCCCTTCGGCTGATCAGTCCGGCACTTCCTCGTTCAACCGCAGCACTTCGCCCGCAAGGTAGAGCGAGCCGACGATCAGCACGTCGCCTTCTGCCGGGAGCGCCGCCAGCGCTTCGGGCACGGTGGCAAAGCTGCCGACCGGAAGACTGGTGAACGGTGCGAAGTCTGCAGGCTTGTGCGCGTCGTGCCCCGGTGCGGGAACGACCGAGATCGACAGGGCGCGGTCCGCCAGCGGCGTGAGGATCGCCGACGGGTCCTTGTTGGCCAGCATGCCCATGACCAGATGCACCGGCGGCTGGCCTTCGAGATGCCGTGCAATGGCGCGTCCGGCATCGGGGTTGTGCCCACCGTCCAACCAGACGGTGCGTCCGCCCGCAAGCGCGGTCAGCGGCCCAGCGCCCAGGCGCTGCAACCGCGCCGGCCACCGTGCATCGACGATGCCCTTGCCAAGCGCGCCAAGGCTGACATGCACCGCGTTCTGGTGCCGGATCATCGCCACGGCAAGCGCTGCGTTCTCTGCCTGATGCGTGCCCGGCAAGGCAGGCAGCGGCAGCGGCAATTCGCCATGTTCGTCGCGGTAGTGGATGGAGCCGGCAATCTCGGCGTCCCAATCACGCACGCGCATGACCAGTGGCGCACCGATCCGCGCTGCCGTTGCCGCTACCGAATCTGCGGCGCCCTGCGGGTAAGCCATCGTCACCAGCGGCACGCCGGGCTTGGCGATGCTTGCCTTCTCGAACGCGATCCGCGCGAGCGGGTCGGTCGGCACACCTTCTTCCGGGGCGAGGAGGAACGCTTCGTGGTCAAAGCCCAGCGTCGCAATCCCGCACACCGCGGCAGTCGGCATCACGTTGGTCGCATCCAGCCTGCCGCCAAGCCCGGTCTCGATCACGCAGGCATCGGCGGGGGTTCGGGCATAGGCGAGGAACGTGGCGACGGTCGTCACCTCGAAGAAGCTCGGTTCAAGATCCGTGCCTGCGTCTAGCACTTCCTTGAGCAGCCCGGCGAGCAGGTCATCTTCGATCAGCTTGCCGGCGATGCGGATACGCTCGTTGTAGCGGACGAGGTGCGGCTTGGTGGCGGAATGGACCGTCAGCCCCTCGGCCTCGAGTATGTAACGCAGGTAGCTGCAGGTCGAACCCTTGCCGTTGGTCCCTGCCACATGGAACACCGGCGGCAGGCGGTCCTGCGGATTGCCCAGGCGCGCGCACAACTCGCGCACCGTATCGAGGCCGAGCCGCCCTGATGGCAGCGACAGCGCCCCCAACCGGTCAAGCTGCGCCTGAACCGCCGGGTTTTCCGAGATCGCGAAGTCCTTCACCGAACCCCTCCGTCATTGGCTTTGCCAATGCCACCTCCCCATTTGCACTGCGTGAAAATGGAGAGGAATGCTTTTGATCCTCCCTGTTTTGGCGAAGCCCAAACGGGGAGGGGGACCGCCCCGGACCTGATCCGGGGTGGTGGAGGGGCTCTTAAGCCGCCGCCTTGCCCGCCATCAGGTAGTCGATCACCTGCGCCAGCGTGACCTTCAGGTCGCGCCGGTGCGTCACCATGTCGACCATGCCGTGCGCGTGGAGGTATTCGGCGCGCTGGAAGCCTTCGGGCAGCTTCTCGCGGATCGTGTCCTGGATGACGCGTTGTCCGGCAAAGCCGATGAGCGCACCGGGTTCGGCAATCTGTACATCGCCCAGCATCGCATAGGATGCGGTCACGCCGCCGGTCGTCGGATCGGTCAGCACCACGATATAGGGCAGGCCGGCTGCGTGCAGGCGCGAGATCGCCACCGTCGAGCGCGGCATCTGCATCAGCGAGAGGATGCCCTCCTGCATGCGCGCGCCGCCGGCGGCGGTCACGGCGATGTAGGGGCACTTCTCCCTGATCGCGCGCTCGGTGCCGGCGATGAAGGCGTTGCCCACGGCCATGCCCATCGAGCCGCCCATGAACGCGAATTCCTGCACGCCGACTACCGCTTTCTGGCCCTCGATCTTGCCAAAGGCGTTGGTCAGCGCGTCAGCATGCGGGTTTGCTGCGCGGGCAGCCTTGATGCGGTCGACGTACTTCTTGCTATCGCGGAACTTGAGCGGGTCTTCCTTGACCTTGGGCGCGGGCAGCAGCTCGTACCCTGCATCCAGCAGCTGGTCGAACCGCGCGTCCGCTCCGATGCGGCCGTGGTGGTCGCAATGCGGGCAGACCGAGAGGTTCTCCTCGTACTCCTTGGTGAACAGCATTTCGCTGCACGAAGGGCACTTGATCCACAGGTTGTCCGGCGTGTCCCGCTTCGGCGTGAAGGGGAGGGCGTTACGGACCTTGTTGAGCCAGCTCATGCCCGGAATATCCTTACAATGCGCCCTTGCGGGCAGAGTGGACGGCAGTGGCAAGCGCGGCGGTGAGTTCCTTGATCGGACCTGCCGCTTCCGCCCCGTGCTTTTCGACCAGATCGATGAATGCCGACCCGACAACCACGCCATCGGCAACCTTGGCAATCGCCCCGGCCTGTTCGGGCGTGCGCACGCCAAAGCCGACCGCCACCGGGATCGTCGCCGAAGCCTTGATCCGCGCCACCGCCTCGTCGATCGAGGCCTGCGCCGCCTGCTGCATGCCGGTAATCCCGGCGACCGAGACGTAATAGAGAAAGCCCGAAGACCCTTCGAGCACGGCGGGAAGCCGGGCATGGTCGGTCGTCGGCGTGGCGAGGCGGATCAGCGAAACGCCAGCATCGCGCAGGGCAGGCCCCAGTTCTGGATCTTCCTCAGGCGGAATGTCGACGCAGATCACGCCATCGACGCCCGCCTTGATGCACTCGGCGGCGAACCAGTCGGCCCCGCGAATGGTCATCGGGTTCGCATAGCCCATCAGCACCAGCGGCACTTCGGGATGGCGCGCGCGGAACTCGCTGGCGATGCGCAGGATATCGGCGGTCTTGGTGCCAGCGCCGAGCGAACGCAGGTTCGCCAGCTGGATCGCCGGACCATCGGCCATCGGATCGGTGAAGGGCATGCCCAGCTCGATCACGTCCGCGCCCCCTTCGACGAGCGCGTCGAGGATGGATGCGGTGGCGTCAGGCGTCGGATCACCGCCGGTGACGAAGGTAACGAGGGCAGGGCGGCCCTTGGCGAATGCGTTGGACAAACGGCTCACAGCGAAACCCCCAGGTGCTCCGCCACGGAGAAGATGTCCTTGTCGCCACGGCCACAAAGGTTGGCGAGGATGATCTGGTCCTTGCCCATCGTCGGCGCGAGCTTCTTGACGGCGGCAATGGCGTGGGCAGGCTCCAGCGCGGGGATGATGCCTTCGGTGCGGCAGAGCAGCTGGAAGGCGTCCAGTGCTTCCTTGTCGGTCACCGAGGTATAGTCCACGCGGCCGATTTCCTTGAGCCATGAATGCTCAGGCCCGATGCCGGGATAATCGAGGCCCGCCGAGATCGAGTGGCCTTCGGTGATCTGGCCGTCCTCGTCCTGCAGCAGGTAGGTCTTGTTGCCGTGGAGGATGCCGGGGCGTCCGCCAGCAAGCGAAGCGGCGTGCTCCTTGTCGAGCCCATGACCTGCCGCCTCAACGCCGAGCATCTTGACCGAAGCGTCGTCGAGGAACGGATGGAACAGGCCGATGGCGTTTGATCCGCCACCGATGGCCGCGACCAGTACATCGGGCAGGCGGCCGGTGCGGGCCAGCATCTGTGCGCGCGCTTCCTTGCCGATCACGCTCTGGAAATCGCGGACCAGTTCGGGGTAGGGGTGCGGACCGGCGGCCGTGCCGATGATGTAAAACGTGTTGTGCACGTTCGCCACCCAGTCGCGCAGCGCTTCGTTCATGGCGTCCTTGAGCGTCCCCGCGCCTGCCGTCACCGGCACGACTTCGGCGCCCAGCAGCTTCATCCGGAACACGTTGGGCTTCTGCCGCTCGACATCGGTGGCGCCCATGAAGATCACGCAGGGCAGGCCGAAGCGCGCACAGACCGTGGCCGTGGCAACGCCGTGCTGGCCCGCGCCGGTCTCGGCGATGATCCGCGTCTTGCCCATGCGCATGGCGAGCAGGATCTGGCCAATGCAGTTGTTGATCTTGTGCGCGCCGGTGTGGTTCAGTTCGTCGCGCTTGAACCAGACCTGTGCGCCGCCAAGCTCTTCCGTCAGCCGGGGCGCGAAGTAGAGCGGGCTGGGGCGGCCGACATAGTGTTCGAGCAGGTCGTCGAACTCTGCCTGGAACGCCGGGTCGGCCTTGGCCTTGCGATATTCCTGCTCGAGATCGAGGATCAGCGGCATCAGCGTTTCGGCGACATAGCGGCCGCCGAACTGGCCAAAGTGGCCGCGTTCGTCGGGCTGGTTGCGGAAGCTGTTGGGAGTCTGCGCGTTCATGGCGCAGCGCTTGGCAGAGCCTTTGCGGAAAGTCCAGAATTGCAATGCCTGCACCTTTGGGGCAGGGGCGGCGGGAACTCTCCATGCTGCATTGCGGCAACCTGCACGGTTTGTTCATGTGCGGGCAATCTCGCTCAGACTAGAGCGCTCTGGCAACGTCGTGAAGGCGGCTCCGAAAGGGGTCGCCTTTTGGCGTTATAATAATGGCCAAGTAAATCTCAAAAGTAACGAGTTTTGTTAGTCTGCCAAATGTTGCAGCTATGTCACAACTCTGCTCTGTTTTGTTTTCATGTGATTTTCGTCATTGCCACCAAACCGGACCAGACCTACCTGACGCCTCGCCACCTTCACAGAAGGGGCCAAAAAGTCAGGAGTAAAATCTATGCGTCTGGTTCTTATCTCTCTCGCAGCCTCGCTTGTTGCTGCTACCCCGGCTCTCGCCAACGAAACCCGCGTCGAAGCACGCGGTGGCGTTGCATGGAGCGACGGTGAAAGCGAAGCGATCGCTGGTGTGGCCGCTGGCTACGACTACGATCTCGGTTCGACCGCATTTGTCGGCGCCGAAGTTTCGGCTGACAAGCTGCTGACCGAAGGCACCAAGGTTTCGTTCGGCTTCAACGGCCGCGTTGGTGCGAAGATCGCCGAAGCTGGCAAGCTCTACGCTGTTGGCGGTTACAACACCGAATTCTGCGACCTGTGCGATGGCACCTGGACTGCCGGCGCTGGCTACCAGCACTCGTTCGGCAAGCTCTATGGCAAGGTCGAGTACCGTCACTTCTTCGTGAAGGACAGCACGATCGACGTCGACGCAGTTGCTGTCGGCCTTGGCGTGAAGTTCTGATAGAACTTCGCAACAAGCGAAATGAAGCGGGCGGCCTCCATGAGGTCGCCCGTTTTCATATGGGGAGATGCGATCTCCTGACTCCCGCGTCAGCGCGGCGAGCGCGCAGCAGAATCAGGCCGTCCGCGCGTTGAAGCAGAATGTGCGAATGCGGTCGGCATCCTTTACGCCCGGCGCGCTTTCGACGCCTGACGAAACATCGACCAGCGTCGTACCGGTTCCACGCACGGCCTCCGCCACGTTCACGGGCGATAGCCCGCCGGCCAGGCCCCATGGCAGCGGCCCCTTGTAGGCGCGCAGCAGGTCCCAATCGAACGCAAGGCCCAGTCCGCCGGGCAGCGCCGCGCCCTTGGGCGTCTTGGCATCGAACAGGATGAAATCGGCAACCCCGGCATAGGCATCGGCCTTGGCCACATCGCCCGGCCCCGCTACCGAGATCACCTTCCACACCGGCTTGCCGAAACGGGCGCGGATCGCAGCAATCCGGGCCGGCTCTTCCTTGCCGTGCAGTTGAATTGCGTCGAGCCGGGCTGCGGCCACGGCATCGCCCAGCGCTCCATCATCGGCGTCGACGAACACGCCGACTCGAGTCAGTCGTCCCTCAGCCTGCATGGCCAGCGCCGGAGCGTCGGCCAGCGTCAGAAAGCGCGGGGACGGTGGGAAGAAGTTGAACCCGACATGGCTTGCCCGCGCCTCGATCGTTGCGGAAAGCGCGTCGCGGGTGGTTACCCCGCAGATCTTGATGGAAGGTCCAGGCATGAGCGGCGCGTTAGGAGAGGCGCGCCGCCCATGTCAATCAGCCGTCAGGGCGCCAGTTCGTAGCTGACGTTGACTGTCACGGTCATTTCTAGTTCGCCTGCGGCCACCGGCGATGCGCTTTGCACCATGGCTTTTTCGGCGCGGGCGAACATGATCGGCGGCTGCGGCGGTGCCCAACCACCGTTCTCGCTGATTGAAAGCACGCGCACCACGCGCAGACCAGCGGCCCGGGCATAGAGATCGGCCCGCGCGCGCGCCTTCTTCATGGCCTCGAGCCGCGCCTCGTCGAGCGCGCCATCGGGGCTGTCGATCTGGAAGGTCGGGCCATTGACCTGGTTGGCACCGGCCGAAACCAGCGTGTCGATGACCTTGCCGTACTGGTCGAGCTTGCGCTGACGGACCGAAACCTGGTTGGTCGCCTGATAGCCGATGATGACCGGGTCCTGCTGTTCGAAGGAGCCATCGGGCATGCGCTTGGGCTGGCCGTAGACCGGATTGACCGAAAGGTTGCTGGTCTGGATGTCGCGCTCGGCGATGCCCGCCTTCTTCAGGGCGGCGATGACGGCGGTCATCCGCTGCGCATTCTCGGTCAGCGCTTCGCCTGCGGTCTTGCCCTGCGTGGTGACGCCGGCATTGAACACGGCAAGATCGGGGGTGCGGGCCGATTTGCCCTCTGCCGAAATGCTGAGCAGGGTGTTGCCGGCGGCCACGACCGGGCCTGCGGAAACGGTCTGCGCTTGCGCACTCTGCGCAAGGCCTGCGCCGGCGAGCGCAACCAGTGGCAACGCGGCAAGAACGGTAGCGGATTTGAAGAACTTCACGGGGCTTGTCTCCTGATGGATTGCGGCAAGACTTGCCCAGTCCAACTGTCGCACACCTGAACTGGTGCCCGGTTGGAGCATTTTTCGACCAATCGGGCTTACCGTGACGGAGCCGATTTTGGCCGAGCGCGAGGATCGAGGAGGGAGCCATGCCATCGCATAGTGACCGACGAGAGACGCTGCGATCGGCCAAAAGGGGCCCGCCCCGGAGGGGTTGTCGCAGGGAGCCCCTCGGACAGCGTCGCCTTGCTTGGACGGGCAGCCAGCCCGCCCTGCACAAGGCTCCTTGCCGAGAAGCTCCCTCCGACAATCACGGCAAGCCCGATTGGTCGGAAAGTGCTCTAAACGCGAAACCCGCGATTAATCCTTCGCAGTTATGTGATGTTCATGTTGAGAGTGGGGGATCACATGAAGCATGCCGGGCTGATTCTTGGCGTTGCACTTGCCAGTCTGCTTGCTGGCTGCGCCGCCGAGCCTGACGAATATCCGCTAAGCCGCAAGCAGGCCTACGACAAGCTGCTCTCCGCCCGCATCGCGTCGTCCGGTGACGGGCCATTCTTCCGACTGCGGACGACCATCACCGGCAACGGCGGTTCCGAAGTCACCTATGATGCCTTAGGTGATATGGCTCACCGCATCTGCCACATGCATCTGACCGAGCTTGAGGCGGAGCTGACCAAGGTCAAGGTGACCTGCGAGGGCGGTGGCGCCGGGGAAGGCGCAGCGGCAGGCATGGCCCACAACATGATCCGCAACCGCGTGATCGAACTGGTCGATGCCACGCTGAAGGACCGTCCGTTCAACCCCGAGCTTGCCGGTGGATCGACTGCCTACCGCTGGCCGAGTGACGGTGTTGATGGCAGCTTTGCCGGTGCTGCTGGCAAGGCGCTGAAGCAGGATGCCGAAATGCACCGCGATATTGCCGAGGCCGAGCAGGCTGCGAACGAAGCACAGGTCGAAGTGCCGAGCGATTATGGCGATTCGGGCGCCGGATCCGAACCGCTGCCGGAATAGCCCGCTCAGCCCAGGCTTTTCTCCAGCACCACCATGCGGAACGGCACGGCCTCGCCATTGGGGAACGGCCGCGTCTCGCCGCTGCGGGCATAGCCGCGGCGTTCGTACCAGGCGATCAGTTCGGGCCGCGCGTCGATAACGGTCATTTCCATGAGCCGCGCGCCGAAAGCCTCTGTGGCCATGTCCTCGGCATCGGCGATCAGCGCCCGGCCAAGACCCTCGGCCTGCAGGTCCGGATCGACGCACAGCATCCCCAGATAGGCGCGGGCCTTGCCGACATTGGTGATCGTCACCGTGCCTGCGAGCGCACCGTCGATTTCGGCGAGAAGCACGCGAGAGGCATCCGCTGCGATGGTCTCGGCCAGTTCCGCGTCGCTCGTGCGTTCGTCGTCGAGCAGGTCGGCCTCGTGCGTCCAACCGCGCTTGGCGGTGTCGCCGCGATAGGCTTTCTCGACCAGCGCTCGCAGCGCCGACACGTCCCCAGCCTTGGCCAAGCGGAAACGAATCATGGGATCAGAGTGTCGCCTCGATCGCGCGCGCGGCAGCAACCGGGTCTTCGGCGCGGCTGATCGGGCGGCCGATCACCAGCACGCTGGCCCCCGCATCACGCGCGGCGCGCGGCGTGACGGCGCGCTTCTGGTCGCCCAGCTTGCCGTCGGCAGGGCGCAGGCCCGGCACGACGAAGTAACCGTTCTTCCAGCGCTTGTGGATCGCAGCCACCTCGTGCCCGGAACAGACAATGCCATCGAGTCCTGCTTCCTGCGCCAGATCGGCAAGACGCAGCGCCTGATCATAAGCCGAGCCGCCTACGCCCATCGCCGCCATGTCGCTATCGTCGAGGCTGGTCAGCACCGTCACGGCGACAACCTTGGTATGCTCGCCCGCCGCCGCCTTGGCATCTTCCATCATCGCCCGGCCGCCGCCGGCATGGATCGTCACGATCGCCGGCTCCAGCACATGGATCGACTGCATCGCACCGGCAACCGTGTTCGGGATGTCATGCAGTTTCAGATCGAGAAAGATCGGCAGACCCACCTTGGCCACTTCGTGCACGCCGTGATGGCCATGCGCGCAGAAGAATTCGAGGCCCAGCTTCAGCCCGCCGACGTGGCCCTTGACCTTCTGGGCAAGCGCAATGGCGGCGTCGAGCCGGGGCAGGTCGAGGGCAAGGTAGATCGGGTTGCTCACGGGGTCTCGCTCTTGAGTGTGTCCGCGCTTCGCGCGTTTTCGAGATTGGTCGAGGACAACGAAGGCGCCGCCTTCGCGCCCAGCGATGCCTCGAGGTTGGCGATGCGCCGCGTCAGCCGCCAGCGCGTCGTCCGGTACAGCAGCCAGGTCGGCACGAGACCGAGCAGGAAGGCAAGGATCACCAGCGCGGGCAGCCGGGTCTCCAGCAGGAGGCCTTCCCAGATGCGCACCTCGACCGGCTGCCAGTTCGCGGCGGTGAACGCGGCGAGGACCGCCACGACGAGAACCCAGAAAACCGTGCGCAGCATTCGCATGCCTTTCGCTCCATGAGCCACCCGTCCTGTCCGGATGATTAGGACAGGTCGCGGCTCTTGGCGAGTCCCGCCGAAAAGCGGCTCAGGCTTCGGCGAACACCCGCGCGAAGATCGTGTCGATCGCCTTGAAGTGGTAATCGAGGTTGAACTTCTCCTCGATCTGCGCCGGCGTCAGCACCGCAGCGACTTCAGGATCGGCCTTGAGCAGTTCCATCAGCGAAAGCTGGCCGTCGGACTCCCACACCTTCATCGCGTTGCGCTGCACCAGGCGGTACGACGCGTCGCGCTCCAGCCCGGCCTGCGTCAGTGCCAGCAGAACGCGCTGCGAGTGGACAAGGCCGCCCATCTTGTCGAGGTTCTTCTGCATCCGCTCGGGGTAGATCACGAGCTTGTCGACCACCGAAGTCAGGCGGGCGAGCGCGAAGTCGAGCGTGATCGTGGCATCCGGGCCGATGAAGCGCTCGACCGAGGAGTGCGAGATATCGCGCTCATGCCACAGCGCCACGTTCTCCAGCGCCGGGGTAACGGCCGAGCGGACCATGCGGGCAAGGCCGGTCAGGTTCTCGGTCAGCACCGGATTGCGCTTGTGCGGCATCGCCGACGAGCCCTTCTGGCCGGGCGAGAAGTATTCCTCAGCCTCGAGCACTTCGGTGCGCTGCAGGTGGCGGATCTCCACGGCCAGGCGCTCGATCGACGAGGCGATCACGCCGAGCGTCGCAAAGAACATCGCGTGGCGGTCGCGCGGAATCACCTGCGTCGAGACGGGCTCGACTGCAAGGCCGAGCTTTTCGGCGACGTATTCCTCGACCGAGGGATCAATGTTGGCGAACGTGCCGACCGCGCCCGAAATCGCACAAGTCGCCACTTCCGCGCGCGCCGCAACAAGGCGGGCACGGCAGCGGGTGAACTCGGCATAGGCTTCGGCGAGCTTCTTGCCGAACGTGGTCGGCTCGGCGTGGATGCCGTGGCTGCGGCCGATGGTCGGGGTGTACTTGTGCTCAAAGGCGCGGCGCTTGATCGCTTCGAGCAGCGCGTCGAGGTCAGCAAGAAGGAGGTCGGAGGCGCGCGCGAGCTGCACGCTCAACGTCGTGTCGAGCACGTCGGAGCTGGTCATGCCCTGGTGCATGAAGCGCGCTTCGGGGCCGACCTGCTGCGCCACCCAGTCGAGGAAAGCGATCACGTCGTGCTTGGTCACGGCTTCGATAGCGTCGATCGCGGCCACGTCGATCACCGGGTTGGTCGCCCACCAGTCCCACAGCGCCTTGGCGCCTGAAGGCGGCACCACGCCCAGCTCTCCCAGCTTCTCGGTGGCGTGCGCTTCGATCTCGAACCAGATGCGATAGCGCGCTTCCGGCTCCCAGATCGCGGTCATGGCGGGGCGGGCGTAACGGGGGACCATGTTCGACTCCGTGAATCTTGGCGCTGCAGGCTTTGCCGGGGCCGCTAGGGGCAAGGGGGCCGGAACGCAAGGGGCGAGGCTCTAAATCGGCCCGATCCGCTCCAGCAATCGCGCGATCACCCGGTCTGCTCCCAGCGGGGTCAGGTGGGTATCGTCAAAGTACAGCGCCTTGCCGCCTTGTACTATGTCGCAAGCCTGCGGCCCGCACAGCACTTCCTGTGGATCGAAGAATCTGACGCCGGGATGCGTAGCGGCGTAGCGGGCAAGCAGGGGGTTGATCGCAAAGCCTTCCGCCTTTTCGCGAGGCAGGTGCTGCGGGCAACGCGTGTTGACGAAGGCGAGGCACCGCAGATACCCGCCGACCATCTCGGGCCCCGCAGAAGCCGCGGTCGGCACGCTGCCGATGATCACGATTCGCGTTGCTGCCGGCAGGCTGTCCCGCAACTGGTCCAGCGCCGCCTCGAGGCGAGGCCAGCCCTCCTGTGAAGCGCGGCCGAAGCGATGGAAGTCCGCCGGGTCGAACAGCGCGCGGTCCCACCGATTCGCGATGATGACCACGGGAATGCCCCGCTCGCGCACCCGTCGTGCCAGGTCCGCGTGGTGGCTGGCACAGGCCGAAGCCTCGCGGGAAGCGTAGCTGTAATTGGTCACGCCGGGCAGGGAGAAGCAACCCGCCTGCGTCAGCATCGCGCCTTCGCCCGCGCGCGTTGCCAGCGCGTGGAGATATTGGCGGGCATGGCTGTCACCGAACAGGATGTAGGGAACGGCAGCGCCTGCAGCAGGCATGAGCTCGACCGGCTGGGGCAGTGCCGCCGGATAGGCGAACAGGGCATCGCGCCGCGCAGCGCTCTCCGGTTCCAGTTTCTCGAAAGCGCCGGCAACCCCAAGGCCGAAGCACAGCGCCAGTCCGCCGACGCAGAACACAGTCAACGCCTTGCGCGAAGCCAGCATCCGCCGCGCGCGCACCGGGCGCTCGACGAGGTGCAACGACGCAAAGCCCAGAACCACCGACAAGGCCACAACGGCGGACGTCAACCAGACTGGCGGCGTCCCCAGCCATTGATAGCGCGCAAATGCCAGCAGCGGATTGTGCCAGAGATAGAGGCCATAGGAGGCGCTGCCGATGGCCCCCAGCGGCCGGAGCGACAGCATCCTGCCAACCCCATTGTCCGGCCGCGCGTGCCGGAGCAGCAGTCCAGTCCCCAGCACGGGAAGCATCAGCCGCCAATCGGGTGCGCTGGCCGCATCGACGAAGGCTTGCCCCGCCAGAACCAGCGACAGGCCGGACAGGGCCAGCCATGGGTTCGCTCGCCCTTGGGGCAGAGCCATGCAGAAGGCACCGAGCAGAAGTTCCCACGCGCGCGTCGGCAGGTAATAGAACGCAATCGTCTGGTGACTGCCTGCGAGGGCAAGACAACCGATCAGCGAGATTCCCACCAGCGCAGCAAACCACAGGTGCAGGCGACGTTGTCCCGACCACCACAGCAGCATCACCAGCGCCGGAAACAGGATGTAGAATTGCTCCTCTACCGAGAGGCTCCAGGTGTGGAGCAGGGGAGCGAACCCCTCGTCATCGTCGAAATAGCCCGAGCCCCGGGCGAACAGCATGTTCGAGGCGAAGGCTGCGCTCGCCCCCATTCCCTTGGCGAAGCGGCGAAAATCATCGGGGATCATCACTGCCCACGCGGCCAGGGCACTTGTCAGCAGCACCGGAATCAGCGCAGGCAGGATGCGGCGGGCGCGGCGTTCATAAAAGTCTGCAAGGCTGAAGCGTCCTTGCTGCAGATCGGACAGGATCACGCCCGAGATCAGGTAGCCGCTGATCACGAAGAACACGTCGACGCCGACGAAGCCGCCGCCAAATCCCGGCACGCCAGCATGGAACAGCACCACCGGGATCACGGCGAGCGCTCTCAAGCCTTCGATTTCACGCCTGAATTGCAATGCCTGCCCGCCCAACCGTCCTGAGGAGCACGATGGCCAAACCGGGCCGATCACGCAATTCCTGTCACGTCGTCCCTGTCGTGGTTAAGATTGCCGAACCCGGCGCCGTGGCCTTTGCGCGAGATTGCATCTGCGGCGGGCGCGCTATATCCGCGTCAGCGCAAATTGCACGGAGAATGCACATGGCTCGCAAGGTTCTGGTCCTCGTCGCTCTTGGCTGTTCACTGGCCCTGGCGGCCTGCAACACCGTCCAGGGCATCGGCCGCGACATCGAATCGGTCGGCAAGGCAGGCGAAAAGGCGATCTGATCCGTCAGATCAGGCCCTGCGCCTTTAATGAAGTGTAGCCTTCACGCCCGATGACGATGTGATCGTGCACGGTCATGCCCATCAGGCGCGCGGCCTCCATGATCTTCTGCGTCACCTGGATGTCGGCGCGGCTCGGCTTGGGGCTGCCTGACGGGTGGTTGTGCACAAGGATCATCGCCGCCGCGCCCACGTCCAGACCCTTCTTCACCACTTCGCGGGTATAGATCGGGCTTTCGTCGAGCGTGCCGTCGCCGACGAGATGGTCGAGGATCAGCATGTTCTGGGTGTTGAGATAGAGCACCCGCACCCGCTCCACGTTGAGATGCGCCATGTCGATGTGCAGATAATCGAGCAGGGCCTGCCAATTCGATAATACCGGCTGTTCGCGCACGACCGTCTTCGCCAACCTGCGCGCGGCAAGCGCGACGATCCGCAACGCCGCCGCGCTGGTCTCGCCCATGTTGGGATGCAGCGCGAGCGCTTGCGGATCGGCGTTGAGCACGCCTGCCAAGCTGCCGAAGCGCTGGATCAGCGACCGTGCGATCGGCTTGGTGTCGATCCTCGGCCGCGCAACCATCAGCAGGTATTCGATCACCTCGTGGTCGGCGAGGGCATCGTCACCGCCGCTCATAAGGCGCTTGCGCAGACGGGCACGATGGCCACTGGCATCGCCGCCGTCGAAGCTCGTCTTGCTGTCGCTCTTGCCGTTCTGTTCAGGAAAGAGTCCGGTTTGATCCGTCATTGATCCCATCCGGGCACCACTTTGGCGCTCAAGTGTTCGCCAATCGGTACAAACAGTTCGTACACGTGAGATGTACTTGCCGTGCATTGCCCAAGCGGGGGGAGTGCGCAAGAAGGGGGCAGATGGCAGATAGTTTCGAATTGGCGGAACCGGATACGCCGCCAGAGCCCGTGCGCTCGCGCAAAGGGCTGCGGCGCGTCGGCGTGTCCGTGCTTGTCCTGGCCGTGGCAGGCCTGGGCGGTGTGTGGCTTGCGCGCAATTCGATTGCTGACCGCATCATTGTCGGCCAGCTCAAATCCTATGGGCTGCCCGCGACTTACGAGATCGAGAGCATCGGCCCCGGTCAGCAGATCCTGCGCAATGTCGTCGTCGGCGATCCGCGTCGTCCGGATCTGACGATCGAGCGCGTCGAGGTCGGTATCCGCTACGGCCTTGGCGCGCCCTATCTCGGTTCGGTCAAGCTGGTCGCGCCGCGCATCTATGGGCAATATCGTGATGGCAGGGTCAGTTTCGGCTCGCTCGACAAGGTCATCTACGCCCCGAAAACCGACAACACGCCCTTCTCGCTGCCCAGGCTCGACCTGCAGGTCCAGGACGGGCGCGGCCTGATCGTCACCGATTCGGGGAAAATCGGGCTCTCGGTCGAAGGCCGCGGCGGCTTGCAGAACGGCTTTGCCGGGACGCTGGCGGCAGTTGCGCCCTCGCTTTCGGGTGGCGGCTGCAAGGCGGACGGCGCGCAGCTCGTCGGCAAGATCGCGGTGCGCGAGGAGCGTCCATCGCTGACCGGGCCGCTGCGGATGGACCGCATTGCCTGCGACAGTGGTGCGAGAAGCGGGCCGCTGGTGGCCGATCTCGATGCGCGGGCAGACAAGGGATTTGCCGGGCTTGCCGGTGCCGCCAGGGTGCGTGGCAACAAGCTGGTTGTGCCCGGCCTCTCTGCCGAAACGCTGGCACTCGATACCCGCCTTGCCTTCCGCGACGGCGCCTTGACCGGGCGAGTCGATGCCAACGCCGGCGGAGTCAGCAGCGGCGGCGTCCGCTTCGGTCTGCTCGGGCTCGAAGGCTCGGTCCGCACCCGCGAGGCTTTCCGCAAGGCCGAATTCCGCGGCACGATCGACGGGCAGGGCCTGCGGCAGGGCGCGGCTCTCGACAACGCCCTGGCCTCGGGCGAGCGCAGTGCCTCAGGCACGCTCCTCGCCACGATGCTCGCCCAGCTGCGCGCCAGTCTCAAGCGCGAGGAACGCGGCAGCCGCCTCGGCGGCGAGATCGCGCTGCGCCGCAATGGCGATGCGATGTCGGTGGTGATTCCGCAGGCTCGCCTGACCGGTGGCACCGGACAGACGTTGCTCACGCTTTCGCGCTTCCAGATGGCCAGCGGCAGCAAAGGCGGGCCACCCCTGCTGGCGGGAAGTTTTGCGACCGGCGGCGCAGGAATTCCGCGAATCGTCGGACGGATGGAGCGCGGGCGGGCGGGGCAGGCCCTGTTCCGCCTGACCATGGCGCCTTGGCGCGCGGCCGGTGGGTCGCTGGCCATCCCCGAAATGATGATCGCCCAGATCGCCGACGGATCGCTGGGCTTTTCCGGCACCACGCAGGTGTCCGGCGCAATTCCGGGCGGTTCGGTGCAGAACCTCGTTCTTCCCGTCAACGGCGCCTACGGCGCGCGCGGCGAACTCGCCCTGTGGCGCCACTGCGTAACCGCCCGCTTCGACCGGTTGGAACTCGGTCAGATGGCGGTGGACGGCAACGCGCTCCAGTTCTGCCCGCCGGGCGGCAGCGCGATCGTCCGCAACGGGGTGAGGGGACTGCAGGTCGCTGCCGGCACGCCCGGACTCGACCTCACCGGCAAGCTGGGAGAAACCCAACTTGCCCTGCGCACCGGCGCTGTTGGATTTGCCTGGCCGGGCGTGCTCAAGGCGTCGGCTGTGGATGTCACGCTGGGTCCGCCTGCTACCGCAACGCACCTCACAGTTGCCAATCTGGACGCCAGAGTTGGGGGAGAGTTGGGGGGGAGTTACGGGGGAGTTGGAGCCAAGCTCGCCGCCGTTCCCCTCGACATCTCCAACGCCTCCGGTGAATGGCGCTATGTCGATGGAAAGTTTGTACTTTCCGGCACCGAGTTCGACCTCACCGACCGTCTGGACCCGGCCCGCTTCGAAAAGCTGCATTCCACCGACGCAACGCTGACGCTTGCCGATAATCGCATAACCGCCAATGCCTTGCTGCGCGAAGCGAAGACCTCGCGCGAAGTGGGCGCGGTCAGCATCCGCCACGACCTGTCGACCGCACGCGGCCACGCCGACATCACTGTCGACAACCTCCTGTTCGACAAGGCTTTCCAGCCCGCGCAGCTCACGCGCCTCGCGCTCGGCGTCGTCGCCAATGTCAACGGCAAGGTGACCGGCGACGGCGTGATCGACTGGACGGCGCGCGGGGTGACGAGTTCCGGCACGTTCGGCACGGAAAACCTTGATCTTGCAGCAGCTTTCGGCCCGGTGAAGGGCCTGAAGGGCAAGCTCGTGTTCACCGACCTGCTCGGCATGGTCACTGCCCCGCACCAGAAGTTGACAGTCGCCTCGATCAACCCCGGCATCGAGGTGACCGAGGGCGTCGTCGACATAAGTCTCCTTCCCGATCAGGTGCTTAGGCTGCACGATGCGCGCTGGCCGTTCCTAGGCGGCACCCTTGTCCTTGAACCCACCGATCTCCGCCTCGGCCTCGCCGAAGCACGCCGCTACACGCTGACGGTCATCGGCATCGATGCCGCCAAGTTCATCGAGAAGATGGAGCTGGGAAATCTTGCCGCGACAGGCACTTTCGACGGACAATTCCCGCTGATTTTCGACGCCAACGGCGGCCGGATCGAGGAAGGAACCCTCGTCTCGCGGGCACCGGGCGGCAATGTTTCGTACATTGGCGCGCTCACCTACGAGAACATGGGGGCGATGGCCAACTTTGCCTTCGATGCCCTGAAATCTCTGGATTACAAGACGATGACCATCGCCATGCGCGGCGATCTCGAGGGCGAGATCGTCACCAACGTCAAGTTTGGCGGGGTCAAGCAGGGCGCGGGTACGAAGCAGAACTTCATCACCAAGCAGGTCGCCAACCTGCCGATCCAGTTCAACGTCAACATCCGCGCGCCGTTCTACCAGATCATAACCTCGTTCAAGGCGATGTACGATCCCGCTTTCGTCAAGGATCCCAGAACCTTGGGCCTGGTCGATGCGCAGGGACGACCGCTCTATCGCTCGGCAAACGGCGTCCGTCCCGGCGGCGCTCCGGTTATCGTACTGCCCGGAAGCTCCAACAATATTCAGCCTGCAGAAAGCGGAAAAATGCCATGAGGAACCCGGAATTGACCCGATCCGCGAACCCTGCGACCAATAGGGGCATGGGGAAAAACGGATTTCAGTTCAGGCCGCGCCACCTGCTGGCGCTGCCATTGATGGGGGCCCTGGCACTGGGCGGCTGCATTTCGGTGAAGGCACCGGACAAGCCGATCGTGATCGAGCTCAACATCAACATCAAGCAGGAGGTCGTGTACCGGCTCGCGCAGGATGCGAACAACACGATCGAAAGCAACCCGGACATCTTCTGATGTGCCGGGAGGTTTGAGGATGAAGACGATGACCAAGGTTTCGATGCGCAAGACCTTCGCAACGCTCGCTGCAACCGGGCTGGTGCTCGGCACGATCGCGGTGCCCGCCTTCGCGCAGAGCCGCGATCCGGCCTACGCTGCAGCGCGCGCTGCAGGTCAGGTCGGCGAGAAGATGGACGGATATCTCGGCTACGTCACCCCGCCCGCCCCTGCGCTGCGCGCGGTGGTCGAGGACATAAACATCAAGCGCAAGGCCGTCTATGCCGAGAAGGCCCAGGCCAACAAGGCAACTGTGGAGGAATATGCCCTCACATCGGGCTGCCTGCTGATCGCCCAGACCAAGCCGGGCGAGAAGTACCAGGCGCCCGACGGTTCATGGCAGACCCGCGGCGCAGGTGCTCCCTTGCGTGATTCGCGGTGCCCCTGACACAAAATTCCGCATACGAATCACTGCCCGGTTTCAGCCGCTTTCACGCCCTTCCTCGCAGTTGCGGGGGAGGGCGTTCGCATTTGCGATGATACCTTGGGTCAGGCAGGGGATCAGACACGGTTCGTGACGGTTGACTCAAGAATACCCCCCGCCTAAGGGGGCGGCGCTCTCGGCGGTCATCCGTCGTTTGTGCTGCACTTTCGGTCGGGCGACTGATCAGGGGAACAGGCATGAATGACGAACCCGGCGGGACGGAGCCAATCGGCGAGGATGCGCGGATCGACGCGCTCGACAAGCGGCTGAAAGCCCTTCGCGAGCGGGAAGAGGAGCGTAACCGGCCAAAGGCAGGTGGGGAAACCGATGCGAATTACCGCATGGGCAACCGCGTGCTGGCGGAACTGATCGGCGGCCTCGTGGGCGGCGCGTTCATCGGCTGGGTCATCGACCAGTTTGCCGGAACGAGCCCCTGGGGCTTATTGGTGATGCTGTTCATGGGGGTCGTCGTGGCATTCCGGAACATCATCCGAATTTCGAGCCGGCGCCCCGAATAGGGCGCTGTTGTTGTATTCGAGTGATACGGGGTTAAGCGCGTGGCCGAAGGCAA